>JAJFFR010000100.1 GCA_021776555.1 Robiginitomaculum sp. | reverse complement strand
TCTTGGATCAAAGCTCCCACATCAAAAGCCACCGGTTTGGGGATCAATTGCCGGGTATCAAGCAGCGTTACATCCAATAACGAATTAAATAGTTTTGAGAGCACTTCCACCGATTGGTTCATGCGCTCCATCACCGTGCGGGTTTTGGCGGTCATGCTCTGCGTCGACAATGAGGCCATATGCAACCCCATCGCGTGCAAGGGTTGACGCAAGTCGTGACTGGCTTGCGCCAAAAACATCGATTTGGCTTCATTGGCCGCATCGGCCTCGGCTCGCGCTGCTTCTAAATCTGCGGCTTGATTTTGTAGTTCCTCCGCCAGCTGGGACTTTTCCCATTGCAGAATAAACCCGTTTTGGGTGAAGCTTTTTAACATCATCCCCAATCCGAACATCAGTGCCAAAAAAATAAGCAACATCAGACTGGAATAGGCAGCATAACTGCCTTCGGCATCAACAAACAGGCGATAAATTCGCGAGCCAACAATCAAAGAGATTGACACCACCATGACCCGGTAATGCAGGTTTTGCGTGCCGGTTAAGGTTAGTACAGCGCCCCCCATAATAAATCCGATAAAATTGCTCAAATTGCTTTCGCCGCCGGGTATTAGAAACAAGGCAAACCACATCCAACCAAAGGCAATCAAAACCGCAGACACATCAAAAACCAATGCCCAGCGACGCAATGGTTTTTTTTGATGAAACAGATATGCCCCATAAAAACTGGCGAACCCTTGCGCCCCGGACGCGCCGAGCATCAACACCATCCATGGTAAAAGAAGCAAAAGCGGCGCGTAGGCAAATAATAACGAGGCCAACATGATGGCCGAAACCGCATGAATACCCCACACGAACCGCGCCAGCTTGAGCACCAAGGCATCGCTTTGATATTGAACAAATTCTTCGCGGCCGGTCTCAGTCATCATGCGGGCAATGAAACCCCAATCGGCAACACCGTACCGGCCTAATTTGCAGCAATATCCGGCATATCCTGCATCTCATCAGAAATGATTTTCATCAGCGCCGGGTTGCTCATGGCCAGTTTTGACATGCTCATGCCGATCCGGCTTTGAACGGCAACAAGTTCCTGTTGTTTGGCGGTAAATGCCATCGCACCGGCTGCGCTGTCCATTTTACCCTCGTATTTAACTGACATGGCTTCAAACGTGGTTTTCATTTCCTGAATGGTAGCAGCTGCCTGCTTGGCGCTCTTTTCGTCGTGAACCGCTTCGATGGCACTGGCTACGCCTTCCATCTCGCTGATGTAGGTATTGGCAATTTTTTGCTCTTGGGTCAGCGCAATACCGCCGCCATTTTCACCACCGCAAGCACTTAACGCCAATGCACTGGCTGCCATTATCATGACCAATTTTTTCATATCAATTCTCCAGTTTTCCTTGGGGTTACCCAATCAAGCAACAAGCTCAGAACAACAATGCCAAAACGTAAAGCCCGCTCAACCGGGATATATGACCCAGTATTGTATTCTGTCTTGCTCGTTTACTATTTTGAGAATTACCAGCCCTTCGGTCAAGTCTGTGCCGAAAATTGGAAATCGCCGAATTTGCCGAAATGTGTTCTGTACCCTACAGTTGCACCTAACAAACTCGGCAAAGCATTTCAGGAGAGACACATGACTTATCTATCCAGACTACTCACCCTTTTCGCACTTAGTTTTGCAGTGGTCTGCACACCGGCACTGGCTGAAGATGTTGCCGGATCCCAAGATCACCCGATCCTGACCCGCTTTCCCGGCTCTGAAATCAAATGGTATGATGTGCAAGCCTTTTCGCCCTACCACATCGCAACCGGCCCGGTGACCGGCTATAACGCCCTTGATGATTGGACCGATACTCAGGGCCAACTCACACGGATTTATTACGAAATGGAAGGCACCAAAACCCAGACAGAAGTTTATGCCAATTACAAAAAGGCACTTGTCGATGCCGGGTTTACCATACTGGCCGATGGTGTTTTTACCCAGTCCAGCCGCAAACCCGACGTGGGCAGTCGCAAATGGCTGGGCACTTTCTATAAACGCAATGCATTGCCACCCAATGGTATTCGACTGTTGTCTGGCACTTCCACCTCCGGCGGTACTGGATTTATTGCTGCCACCAAAAAGCGCGCCGCTGGTACCGTTTTTGTTACCCTTGGTATCTCGCAATATCGTGACGACATCATCGCTACTATGATTGATGTGGTTGAGGTTGACGATGTTAAAACCGATCTGGTCAGCATCGACGCCGAAGCGATTGGAAGGGGCATATTGGAATATGGCCGGGTGGTGTTGGATGGTCTATTTTTTGAACATGACAAAGCGGCACTTAAAAATACATCCGGGCCAGCATTGGTTGAGATTACCTCATTCCTAAATGCCCATTCGGACATGAATTTCTATGTGGTCGGCCACACCGACAGCACCGGCACCTATACTTATAACAGCACCCTGTCGGGCCGCCGGGCAGCAAGTGTACGCAAAGCATTGGTCGAAGACCACGGCATTGCCGCCGATCGCCTTGAAGCCCACGGCGTAGGCCCACTCAACCCGGTATTTTCCAATTCATCCGAAGGCGGCCGCGCCAAAAACAGACGCGTGGAATTGGTTGAGCGGTAATCGCTTTGCAAGATAGGTTTGGTGCCGGTGAGAGGAGCACAAGCCACACGCTCAAGTAGCGAGCGTCAGTATCGCGATAACGCCAGAAAAATGGTGCGGCCGAGAAGACTCGAACTTCCACGGGTTTTACCCCACAGCGACCTCAACGCTGCGCGTCTACCAGTTCCGCCACGGCCGCACACTATTTGGTAGGAGTGCGGAGGTATCAAACTACAATTGTTTTGTGAAGCCTAAAATCAGCTAATTGCGTTGAAGTCATGAACATTGGCCGCTTCAGTGACCGTCACCGCGACTTTATCGCCTTCGATGGTGATCGCGCCACGCGCAATCGGATGATTGTTGGCCAAAATCCACACATCATCGTGCTCAAACGAGTCGAGCGGAATGACTGCACCGCGTCCCATCCGCAAGAACTGCTCCATCGGCAATACGCACCTGCCGAGCAGAACTGACATTTCAACCTTGACGGCCCCTATTTGTGACACGAGATTTACATCCACCCATTATTACCCGGTTCGAATATTGATTTTCTCGCCAATGGGTTCCTTAAGCGTTAACATTGCTCCAAATTTATCAATTCAATTCATCTTGCAAGCTGTTGATTCCATGAATGCTTCCAATCCAGTACAAAAAATCGATTGGAGAGTTTCTTCGCAACCAGTTTCTTACCCAATAGTGGTCAAGCAGATGGAGCAGCGAGTACAAGCCATTCGCGATGGGAGCCAAAGAGAGTTAGTCTGGCTGCTGGAACACCCCGCCCTGATCACCGCAGGGACTAGCGCCAAGCAAGAAGATTTGATCGATCCAAAACGGTTTGATGTGTTTAAAACTGGGCGCGGCGGACAGTTTACCTATCATGGGCCGGGGCAGCGCGTGGCATACGTCATGCTGGATTTATCGCGGCGTGGCCGGGACATTCGTGGGTTTGTACGCGATTTGGAACAATGGTTGATCAGCTCGCTAGCCCACATGTCTTTAAGCGCCCGGCGTTATGATGATCGGGTTGGCGTCTGGGTGGATCGCCCTG
>JAJFFR010000099.1 GCA_021776555.1 Robiginitomaculum sp. | reverse complement strand
AGTCCTTTTTGTTGAAATTCTCGCAAAGCCTTCACGCCGAAGTCGCCCATCGCGGGGTACATGTCAGCGCGATTTTGCCCGGCTTTGTTGCCACCGAATTTCAACAAGCCAATGGAATGGAAGATGAAATGGACGGCCTGCCCAATTGGATGGTCCAACGCCCCGAACAAGTCGTAACAGAAGCGTGGCGCCGTAATGAAAATGGCACCGAGATCATTGCTACTGGCAAGGTAGCCAAAACCATGGCTGCGGCAATGCGGATTTTACCAGAAACATGGATGCGGGCCATCACCCGAAAAATGGCGGAGGATGCCTATGTCGGCGACTGAAACACCATCCGCATCGCAAAGCGATAAAAGCTATGACCTGGTGGTCATTGGCTCTGGCGCAGGCGGGGCCAGTCTGGCCCAAAAACTGGCCAAAACCGGAAAATCAATCTTGATTTTGGAGCGCGGCGAACATTTGCCGGTCGAAGCCGAAAACTGGGATGCGAAAGAGATATTCATCAAGGACCGGTACAAAGCCAAAGAGAAATGGACAGACCGCAAGGGAAGAAAATTTCAACCGAACATCTATTATTGGGTCGGCGGTAACACCATTTTTTATGGTGCGGCCCTCTATCGGTTTCGCCGCCGGGATTTTGAAGAAACCCGGCACCATGGTGGGATGGTTTCACCCGAATGGCCGATCTCTTACTCAGACATAGCCCCTTATTATACCGAAGCTGAGCATTTATGGCAGGTGCACGGGCTTCGCGGCGCCGACCCGACCGATGATGCCCATGCCCCGGCTTATGCCCACCCCCCGTTGGAACACGACCCAGAAATTGCTCGGATCAAGAGCAGTTTAAGCGCGCAAGGTCTGCACCCGTTTGAAATGCCAGTTGCGGTCGAGCGTGACGAGGCCAACCCAGAAAGTAGTAATTGCATTCGGTGCCGCACCTGCGGCGGATTTGCTTGCAAACGCGAAGCAAAATCTGATGGTCGTAAAATGGTTGATCTGGCCTTGGCCCACCCCAATCTGGAACTGATCACCGGTGCCAAGGTGACCCGGCTGGAAACCAAAGCGGGCGGACAGGAAATCAGCCATGTGGTTTACCAAAGCGGAAACGAAACCCACCAGGTTCAGGGCGATATAGTTGTATTGGCCGCCGGTGCAATCAATTCGGCAGCGTTACTTCTCACCTCGGCCAATTCGGATCACCCCGACGGCTTGGCTAATGGCTCGGACCAAGTCGGGCGTAATTATATGTACCATACAGCCTCGGCATCCCTGTCGTTTGCCCTGCCCAAGATAAAAACCGATTTTCCGAAGACCATGGCGCTCAATGACTATTATTGGGGCGATCCGGATGGCAAGTTTGACTTCCCCATGGGGCATATTCAATTGTTGGAATATCTGGATGGCGATGTGCTTCGCGGTCAATTAGGTGGGATCATTCCATATTGGTTGATCCCCAAATTCTTGGCGAATGCCATCGGAGACCGCCTGATCCCGTTTTTGGTCATGACCGAAGACCTGCCCGAAGCCCGCAACCGGGTGCGCTTGGGTAAGGATGGCTCGATCCATCTGGATTACTGGCCGAATAATCTGACAGCCCACAAACGGCTATTGCAGCGCTTTCATAAAGTCATGCACAAAGCCGGGCGCATGTGTCATTGTCTTGAAGGACACCGTGCGCATATCGACGGCATTTTGCCGCTATATGGCACGGCTCATCAATGTGGTACATTGCGCATGGGTCACGACCCAGCCAGTTCAGTGGTCAATGCCAATTGCCAAGCCCACGAAGTCAAAAATCTGTATGTAGCCGATACCAGCGTTTTTGTTTCCAGCGCTGCGGTAAACCCGGCACTCACCGCCATTGCCAATGCATTGCGAGTTGCAGATATTATCGAGGCTGAGTGTTTTTAAGCCAAACCCTCGAAAAAAATGCACCGCGCCTTCCCTCGTCAAACTTGAAAAACTGTGGCTAACTTACGTGTGCGGGGTTTCGTGTCAGGAAAATCATCATGTTCAAAAAACTTATCGTATGGCCATTAACGGTAATACTGATCATTGCAGTGGCGTTTGTAATCCATCTTCTTTGGTTCAAACCTTTGTTTATCAATCATTTTTTTGAGAAGGTTTTTATCGAATTTGCATTCGATAGCCCGGAAACCCTAACCCAGATTCGGATATTAAAAGGAACACCCTTACGGTTTTATCATAATGACCTAGATGATCTGTCCCAGGAACAAGGCGATAAATTGATCGCCCGCTTGCAACGAGATCACCAGCGGCTGCAATCTTATTCCGACAAATACCTAACCAAAAGCCAACGCCTGTCCAAACAGGTTTTGGCCGATTTCATGGAAATGCAAATTGCTTTGTACGGTGAGTTTCAGCACCACAATTACCCGGTGAACCAGCTGTTTGGCGTGCAAAATGGGTACCCGGAATTTATGGCGGTTCAACATTGGGTCGAAGACAAAAAGGACGCTGCGGCCTATATCTCTCGATTGGAGAAGGTTGGCCCGCAGTTCGATCAGGTCCTCGAAGGCTTACGTATTCGTGAAGCCAAAGGCATTACGCCGCCGACTTTTGTGGTGGACCGGGTGTTAGTTGAAATGCGTGGATTTGTGGACAAACCAGCCAACGAGAATATCCTGTACACTTCATTTGCCGAAAAACTGGACGCAGTTGATCCGGAACTGGCTCTGGACAAAGACAAATGGCTGACCAAAGCTGAACAAGCGATTGAAACTGACGTTTATGCGGCCTATGGCCAGCTCATCGCTTATTTCGAGGAATTGAAACCCAAAACAACTAGTGATCATGGGGTTTGGAAATTTCCAGATGGCGAGCGCTATTACAATCTCAAATTAAAAGAAGCGACCACAACCAACCTGACAGCCGATGAGATTCATAATCGGGGCTTGGCCGAGGTGGCCCGCATTCAAGCTGGCATCCTGATGATTTTGGAAGGCCAAGGATATGACATTGACCAAGGCTTTGCCCATGCCATGCAATTGCTTTCCGACGATCCGGATCAATACTATGCCGATACAGATCAGGGCCGCGAAGAAATTCTGGCCGAATACCGAACCATCCTCGAAGAAATTGACCAGCAATTGGCACCTTCCTTTGCGTTGCGGCACAAAAGCGCCCTGGAAGTCCGACGAATTCCGGAATTTCGTGAAAAAACTGCACCCGGTGCCTATTATCAGCAACCTTCATTGGATGGGTCGCGCCCCGGTATGTTTTTTGCCAATCTTTATGACATCAAAGCTAGCCCCAAATGGGGCATGCGCACTTTGGCCTATCATGAAGGGGTTCCGGGACATCATTTGCAAAAAGCAATTCAATCTGAGCTAACTGGTCTGCCGACATTTCGCAAACTACTCGGGTTTACAGCTTATGCCGAAGGATGGGCGCTCTATGCAGAACGCGTAGCCTATGAGATGGGATTGCAGAAAAACCCACTGGACAATGTTGGCCGTCTTCAGGCTGAACTGTTCCGCGCGGTACGTCTGGTAGTGGATACCGGCATCCACCGCAAACGCTGGACTCGCGATCAGGCTATTGAATATATGCAAGAAAATACCGGAATGGCCAGTTCCGACGTAGTGGTCGAGATCGAGCGTTACATCGTGATGCCGGCGCAAGCCACCGCATATAAAACCGGTATGGACCATATCCTAAAATTGCGTCGAAAAGCCAAAAAGCAGTTGGGCGACCGGTTCGAACTTCGCGACTTCCATGACGTGATTTTACGCAATGGCGATTTACCGCTGAATTTACTGGAGGTCCAAGTCGATGATTGGATCCATGAAACGCCGAAATAAGGCCAAAAAAAACGGCGCACTGAACAAGTTTGCTCAGTGCGCCGAACCCAACGCCGTTTCGGGCGGTTGTCCCTTCGAAACTTTTACTAGTTCTGGAACAGGGACAGGATGATTTGCGGACGGGAATTGGCGATTGATAATGCCTGAACCCCTAATTGTTGTTTGACTTGCAAGGCTTGCAATCGGGCGCTTTCCTTGGCCAGGTCAGCGTCAACCAAATTGCCAACCCCAGAGGTCAGCGAGTCGGTCAACTTTGATACAAATACGTTGTGCGCTTCGATTTTCTTGATATCGGACCCTAAACTAGCCAAGGCCTGATTGACGTTATCCAAACTGGTTTTCAGCGTGCTGACCACAGCGGTGGCTAGTGTTCTGGTTCCGAGACTGGCCGTTGCAGCCAAAGTGAGGATGGACCCACCAAATGACAAGTTTTGGGATTTCAGGGTTAACGTTCGCGTACCATCAGCATCGGCCAAAAATCCAATGCCAGGCGAGTTAGAGCTGTTCAAGATATTGGCACCGTCAAATTCTGCATTGGCCACAATCACCCCGATCTGCGAAATTAGTGCCTTGAAATCGGCATCATAGGCCTTTCTGGTAAAGGTATCGATCGAAGAATCCGTTGCTGCGGTCGCTTTTTCGCGCATCTGGATCAAAAGGTCTGAAATCGATTCGCCAGCTGCCAATGCGACATTGCCAATACTGGCCGCGCGATCCAGCGAGGTACCAACCGCGCTATAGGCGCCGATATCGGACCGTAACCCCTGCGCTACCGCAAAAACCGCTGCATTGTCTTTGGCGCCCGCTACTTTCAGCCCGGTATTGATCCGGGTTTGGCTGACATCCAATTGGCTATTGGTTACGTTTAGCTGTTGCAACGCCGCCAAGGCCGATTTGTTTGTGTGCACGCTTAAGGCCATCAGTTCTTGCTCCGGTTCATCCCGTTGATAAGTGCAAGCGGCAATTCATACCGCTATTCACCTAACCCTGACGCAAGCCCTGTGCCATTCATAGTTAATATGGTAAACTGACTTAAAAACAGCTACTTAAGGAAAGGTTGGGTTTTGGAGAGAGTAGAAAATTGGAAAGATTGGTCCGGCAAAATACCCGAAATGCGGTCACATTTGCCCAGTGAAATTTGAAATGGTCAAAAAAAATGCCGGGCAAATACCCGGCATTTTTCCAAATCAAATTGAGTTTCAGACTTTTTTGTCAACCAGCAATCCTGAAGGATCTTGCCGTTCGGAAATTGCTTTAAGCATTTTCTCGCGCGGCCATTGTTTAATCACTTCACCGGTTTCCCGATGGACCGTCTTGTAGACATATTTGCCTGACCCATGATCTTTTTCGATCGTCAGTCGAGAGTTCGATACCAAGGCCGGATGTTGCGGTTTATCCCGCTTTACTTCTGGCTCTGGTGGCCGGGATTCCTCCCCCGTTGCGGCAGGGGACTCAACCGGTTTAACGGCTCCCTCTGTCAATCCCGAACTTTCCACAGGTTTCCCGACAGCAAAGGCGCCGGGCGTGGGATTCGGGTTTGGTCCGAACTGGGTTTTCATTTACTCAACGCTGCTTTCACAGCGCCTCCCCGATTAGGTCTGATCCGTCCGTCTTCTAACCCGCGAACTTGCTGGACCAGATAGAGGTGGAGGTTGATCTGTTTGCGAAACGAAGGACCCCCCGATGCTTCGCAATGATCAACCCCCTATCCCCGATTAGCGGAAGAACCCAAGAACGATACTCGGTGCCGAATTGGCAATCGAGAGCGCTTGTACACCCAACTGTTGCTTGACCTGCAAGGCCTGCAAGTTGGCGCTTTCTTTGGCCAGATCTGCATCAACCAAATTGCCGATACCCGCAGTGGTGGCATCTTGCAGTTTGGTAGCAAATGTGGATTGAATTTCCAAGGCTTTCGACTTAGAACCCAGACGAGCCAATGAAGCACCAACATTGGTGATCGAAGCGGTGATTTTGGTCAACGCAGCCGCAGCTTTGGTTACTGTATTGATCGCCTCAGTCGCAGCAATCGTAACAATACTACCAGCCAAAGACAGATTTTCATCCTGCACGTCGATGGTGCTGGAACCCGATGTGTTGGCTAAAGCTTTGATCGTAGCAGTTGAATTGTTGATCAAGTTCACGCCATTAAACGTAGCATTGGAAACAACTGTGGCGATTTGATCGCGCAGAGCTGCAAAATCTTCGTTCAATGCAGTACGTGATGTTGAATCAAGTGAGCTATCAGAAGCAGCCAAGGCTTTTTCTTTTAGTTCAATCAACAGATCCGAAATGGCAGTACCCGCAGCAGAAGCTACATCAACCGCAGACTGAACCCGTGACAGGCTGTCTTTAACGGCATTATAGGCACCAACTTCACCACGTAATTGTTGCGCAATGGCAAAAGCACCACCATTGTCACGCGCATTGGCCACTTTCAAACCGGTGTTAATCCGGCTTTGAGTGACTTCTAGGTCGCGATTTGTGGTGTTCAAGTTTTGCAGTGCGACAAGCGCACCGATATTCGTATTTACAGAAGCCATTTCTTGGCCCTTTCCTTCTGGATTATAGATGTGCGTTTTGCACACAAGGTCATTTTGACCCTGCCAAATCTGTTGCAACCCTCGGGCCAGTTCTGACTCAGAAAATCAATGAAGTGGATTTTATCGCTTAAAAACAAAGTGTTATTTTTATGAACTCAAAAATCCAAAAAATTCACTCGGCAATTTTTTCCCTAGGCAATTCGCTCACCCCGG
>JAJFFR010000098.1 GCA_021776555.1 Robiginitomaculum sp. | reverse complement strand
GTTTGATCATGTCCCGGTTGTTGGTTTGCCCCTAGAAGATGGAGCCGCCACGTTGAGCGAAATCACCGCACAGGCGATTGCTAGTGGGATATTGGCATTACCAGAAATGCCCAAAGAAGTCATTGTTGGTGGTGGCGGTCGCTACAACCCGGTGCTGATGGAACGGTTGCGCGCGCTGGTGCCTTGCGTCATCTTGCCATGCGAAGCCAAAGGCTGGAATGGCGATTTGATCGAAGCAGAGGCATTCGCTTACCTAGCTATTCGGTGTTTGGCAGAATTGCCGAATAGCTGGCCTGGAACGACTGGCGTGTCGCAGCCGACAGTTGGCGGAACTATCTGCGACCCTTGCGATTATTCTTGATGTATTCCTGCATATGCGGGTCAAGCGTACCGTTTTCACGATAGTTCATATAGGTGTCGACCTCGGCCTGTAATTCGTTGATGTGATCATCGAACAAATGCCCGGCACCTTGAATAATGGTGTGGGTCAGTAATGTACCTTTTTGAATGCGGATACGTTCGGCAATGCGCTCAATCTCATCGGGCGGACAAATACGATCGGCCGAGCCGTACACCAGCAAGCCAGAAGCCGGGCAGGGTGCCAAAAAGCCAAAATCATACATGTTCATCGGCGGTGCCATGCAAATAAAGCCATGGATTTCTGGGCGACGCATCAACAATTGCATGGCAAGCCATGCGCCAAATGAGTGTCCGGCCACCCAACAAAACGGGGCGTTCGGGTTCATGGCTTGCAGCCAGTCCAGCACGATTGCTGCGTCCTGCAATTCACCCAAGCCCTGATCGTATTCGCCCTGAGAGGCGCCGACACCGCGCAAATTAAAGCGGCAAACCGCATAGCCTCGTCGCTTGTATAGCTCATACATTGCAACAATGGGTTTGGCGTTCATATGGCCGCCGCCCTTTGGGTGGGCGTGTAAAATCAAGGCAATCGGTGCGTTTGGTTCGGTGGCCGGGGTATAATGCCCCTCCAAGCGTCCATCCGGACCAGCAATAATGACTTCGGGCATGCAAGGAGCCTTTGCGTTATAGTATCCGATCAATTTAGTGGGTAATTATATAAGGCAAACGTTACAAACTGTGTTTTTGTTGCTTTTCTTGCTTAATAATTCTTGACTAAAATAATCAGGTATAGTTGTTTTCAATTCGAGTTTAGGAAGTGCTGATTCACTCAACCTTCCAAAGTTGGCGGTTTCTAGCACAATGAACCCGGTGCTGGCGAGATAGGATGTGAACAAAGTTATGAAACTTAGTGCAAAAGGTAGATATGCGGTGATCGCGTTAGCGGATCTGGCGTCCATTGAATCAACTCGGCCCATCACCTTGGCTGAAATTGCCGAGCGACAGGAAATTTCCTTGTCTTATCTAGAGCAATTGTTCGCCAAATTGCGCCGTCATGGTGTGGTCAAGGGTGTCCGCGGTCCAGGCGGCGGGTATTCATTGGCCCGTTCTGCCTCGCAAACTTCGATTGCTGATATCATTCTGGCGGTTGATGAAAACATTGATACAACGGCTTGTAAAAACGGTACCAATTTGAATTGTAAGGGCAAAACCGGAAAATGTCTGGCCCATGATCTATGGAATGAGCTTGGACAACATATTTATTTGTTTCTAAACTCGATTACACTGGATGACGTGTTGCAACGCCGAGTGGTTGGCACTGCCGGTGGCGCTCGTTTGCAAGGTTTAGAATTGGCACCTTCATGAGTATCTATTTTGATTATAATGCGACAGCACCGCTGCGCCCTGTAGCGCGCGACGTCATGTTGCGCGCTTTTGATGCTGTGGGAAATCCGTCTTCGGTCCATGGGCCAGGACGTGCTGCCAAGGCCGCGATGGAAAATGCACGAACCAGTTTAGCGAAACTAGTTTCCTGTCGGCCTACGGATGTTATTTTCACCAGCGGCGGCACAGAATCTAACAATTTAGCGATCTCCAACGCGATTGCGGCTTGGGGTTGTAAGTCAGTGCTCTATTGTGCGACCGAGCACCCAAGCATTGCCGCCCCGGCCGAACGAAGTGGAGCTTCAGCCGTGATGGTTCCAGTGATGGACAATGGCAAGGTAGATATGGCTGCATTGCAGGCCAACATTGATGTGCAAAACAATCCGTTTTTGCTGTGTATCATGCTGGCCAATAATGAAACCGGTTTGCTGCAATCCGTGCCTGAAATTGCCGAACTAGTTCACCAGTCTGGTGGGTTTTTGCATGTGGATGCAGCGCAGGCCTTTGGCAAGGTACCCGTAGATTTTGCGGGCAGCGGTGCCGATAGCATGTCTTTGGTTTCCCATAAAACAGGCGGTCCGAACGGCGTAGGCGCACTGGTTGTTGCCTGCGGTTTGGCTGTGTCGGCGCAATTGGTTGGTGGCGGCCAAGAAGAAGGCCGCAGGGCTGGTACATCGAATGTGCCGGGTATTGTCGGTTTTGTGGCCGCGGCAGAAGAAGCTTGCGAACAATTGGAGCAATTCGCCCAATTATCCGAACTGCGAGAACATTTGGCCGACCTGCTTCGAGTTTATGCGCCTGATTTGGTGGTGTTCAGCCAAGGCGAAGATCGTCTGCCCAATACGCTTTGTTGTGCAGCTTCTGGCTTTGCGGCTGAAACGCAAGTTATGGCACTGGATCTGGCCGGATTTGCCATTTCTTCCGGCTCGGCCTGTGGGTCTGGCAAGGTCAAAGCCAGCCATGTACTGACTGCGATGGGCGTTTCAGATGAACTAGCGCGTTGTGCCATTCGCATTTCACTGGGCTGGTTAAGTACTGAGGATCAAGTTGAACAATTTGCCATCCAATGGGGCGAAGCCTATGAGCGAAGCCATGTCAGGGAGGTTGCCTGATGGAAATTGTCAAAGAAGGCATAGATCAACAGACCGTCGATGCCGCACGGGCACTAGAAGCCGACAAGTATGAGCACGGCTTTACCACGGACGTGGAAACCGAATACGCTCCCAAGGGTCTGAACGAAGCGGTGATCCGATTTATTTCCGATAAAAAACAGGAACCAGATTGGTTGTTGGACTGGCGGTTGGCGGCGTTTGCCCGGTGGAAAACCATGACCGAGCCGAATTGGGCGATGGTCGATTACCCAAAAATTGATTATCAGGACATCTATTATTACGCCGCGCCCAAAAAAGAAGGCGATGGACCGTTAAGTCTGGATGATATTGATCCCGAAATTTTGGCAACTTATGCCAAACTAGGCATTCCGTTGCGCGAGCAAGAAGTGCTGGCTGGCGTACAAGGCGCGCCAAAAGTGGCGGTTGATGCGGTCTTTGATTCCGTTTCTGTGGCGACCACATTTCGGGATGAGTTAGCCAAGTCCGGGGTGATTTTTTGCTCGTTCTCCGAAGCGGTGCATGATCACCCGGAACTAGTTCGCAAATACCTCGGCTCAGTAGTTCCGCCGTCTGACAATTTCTTTGCCACCTTGAATACGGCCGTATTCTCGGACGGCACTTTTGTCTACATCCCCAAAGGGGTGCGTTGCCCAATG
>JAJFFR010000097.1 GCA_021776555.1 Robiginitomaculum sp. | reverse complement strand
TTGCAAGCTTTGATGGAATGGAAGATAGAGATTTGCATAGAATGTTAAATTCTACCTGTAGAATATGTATGAATAATTGGATTGTGGCTACTAGGTAACGATTTAGTTGTTAACGCAGGAACGTCCGTTATTGGCCGATCTATGCCGTTGCTGGCTCCAATATAGGGTTGGCTTTAGCGTCCGCTTTGGAGCTTGGTTCCAACCATATCCGACACTGCGTGTCTGGTCACGTCGTAAGCATTACATATAAACTATCATCTCTCCAATTCAGGCCCGGATCGTTTGCGCTGTTGGCTGAACTGTTGTTGGATTTGCATTGCCCTATCCTGTACTCGCTCTTTATGCCCATCCATTTTAAGCGCCAGCCCTATATCACGATCCAGCTTGCGCCGGTCTAAAAGCTGATTTTGCTTTTGTTTGGCAATCAGCTTTTGAAGACTGCGGCGCTCGGTTAGCTGGTCCAGAATAAGCCGGTCTTTCTGGAGTTGATCCCGTTTTAGGGACTCCCAAGCTTCAAACTTGTTTTGATCTCGGGTTTTATAGGCATGGCCAGACATCCAGTCCCAGATGCCTTTTAAACCTGTATGAAGACGGTCTTGCCGTATATTTGCTTCTGCCTGCCAGCGTTTTCCCTGTCCTGCGTTCAGGCGCAGCCTTTCCCGAGCATGCGTTTGCGCCATTTCCTGTTTGCGCTCAGTCAGTGGCACAAGTTCTTCGGCCTGTTTTGCTCGTTGGTTATCAGAAAGCTCTTTTAGCCTTGGCGTTAGCTTATCCTTCAATGCCTGTTTGGCTTCATCAACACTCGGAAGTTTGACTGGATCACCAAGCCTGTCTTTGACTTGCTTGGTACGCAGGCTTGCATATTTTGCAACGGCATATACTTCGCCCGTATAATCAAGCGCTACATATCCACGCCGGTCGCCGCGTGCGAGGGTAAAACCATATTCATTTAAGGCAGCATTAAAGGCTTTCGGGCTGTCAGAATGCTGCCACGCTTCCCGAAAGAGCTGCTTGATCTCTCTGGGGTCGCGTCCAGCCCTTAAAGCCTGTTGCCATTCTTCCCGGTCAAAATTAAGAGGGTCACGTAAATTTGGATCACGCAGGCCTTCTGGCAGTTTCCAGCCGTGTTCCAGATATATCTCTTTCGAAAGACTGGTCAGCTTGCGCTTGTAATGCGGCAGGTTGATAGCCGTCATGCTCTCAGCATCGATACGGGACCAGACCACATGCGCATGGCGTCTGCCTTCCTTTTCATGAAACACAATGGCGCGGGGCTGGCCTTCCAGTCCCAAGCGTTTCTCTGCTTCGTCAGCTACCCGCTCAAAGGCCTTTGTAGACACACCTTCCTGTTGCGGCGGGTTCAGGCTCAATGAGAACAGAAATTGCTGGCATTTTGTGCCTTTGGCTATGGCGTGGGCTTCACCAAAAGCCTCGTGCAAATCATCAGAGACAAAGCCGCGCATTTCGTGAATTTCTACATGCTCGTTTTCATCTTTAAGAAGGTGCGTAGCAAGCTGTACTGCACCGCCGCGCTGATTGCCTTTCAGGATCATGGGGTGAACTCCCGAATATCGGCAGACGCACGGGTGAACACATTGGAGGTGGACTCTCTGGCTTGCTGATCTTCCCGGCTTTTCATGCCCAAAGCCTGCATCAGCATCAGCCGCATGGCGTGAATATCACCGCAGGCAGATTTAAGCTGTCGTTCAACATCATATTGCAGCGGCAAATTGCCTGTGTGCGCCGCCTTGGCCAACTGGTTCATATTCTGAGAGAGGCGCGAACTACCCAAAAGGGCAAGTAACTGGCCAAGCAGGATATGGTCTTTGACCGGGGCTTTACCGCGTTTGCGCACCGCCGTTTGGTTGCCATCAAACAGACGTTCCTTGATATAGCCTGACAGGGATTCACCAGCAGCCTTTTGCTCAAGGCGCGCACGTTCTTCAAATGTCAGCCGCAAAGAGAAGGGCGCAGGCCGCTTGCCGATAGGGGGGATCATACCGTTCATGACGCCCTCCGGTCAGGATTATCCTGTTTTGGAGTTTTTGCCTCGCAATCGTCATTATCTGGATTTTTATAATGATCACAGTGCTTTAGTATTTCATTCCAGTCAGAAAGTGTTTGCCATAATAAGTTCGAAGAGTCGGCATCCCAGCGCACCGTTTTTCGGTTTATTGAACCAAGGCTACGTTAGCACTAACTGGCCCAACGCCGTCTGGTACTGGCACGTCGGTATCGCCATAGCCGATATTTAGAACCAGGTTAGGGCCTTCGTCGACTTGCAAGGATTTTACTACGATAATGGTATAGGCTGAGCGATCGGCGATTGGGCTGTTGCCTTCCACATGCAATTCGCCTTTCGGCATATAGATCGTGCCCAACAGATTTCGGGCGTCATTGCTTTTGATCAGTTGTCTTGATTTATCTTTGTCTTTTTCTGTCATTTGTCTGGATTCAAAAAATAAAATTCCAGCCATTTCCCCATCACGTGGCGCTTTCAGATCGATGTGCGAATCTGCAGCAAAATACAGAACAGATTTTTTACCCGTAAAAAAGAACCCAACGTACTCGCCCGTAACCGACCCACCCTTCTCTACGGTAAATTCTCCGTCCTTAATGATGTAAACACCAGCTTCAAAAGTAACGTCAGCATCGTCGGTAACGGTCAAACCACCGCAATAGACGCCGGGTGACAGGGTGTGTTTCCCGCCTTCGATCTCCGTGTCCGTAAATTTGCATGCCCCAACCTTTGGTTCTGGCCGATATCGCAGCGGGTCAACAATCGGTGGGCAATCCAGTTGCGGTTGTGGTTCAAAATTATAAGTTTTACCGGCTTTACCACCTGCGGAACAGGTAAATTCAGTAATTAGTTTGGCGGAACTATCGACCACCAAACCCTGCGAGCTGGTCGAGTTGGAGTAAATGGCACATCCCTTAGCGGTCAGCCGGGACTTCTTTGTCATGTAGAGAGCTTTGGAGTTATCTGGCTCCAGCATGACGGCACATATCCGCCCGCCGCCCATGGGCCGGGCAACAGCGCTGGTCGTAAAGGGGGCTAACTCCATCGGAATTAAGCCAGTGAAATTACGAATTCGGTCTTGCGTTGCCGTGACCTTGATCCCGCCATTGTCGACCAACACCTCGGTGGCAAATTTGCCGGTGGCTACATTGCCGTGGGTGTCCATTTGTGTAGCTAAATTGGCGCTGCCCACAATCTGGGCCGTGCTAGAAACCTGTGACGTGCTGGCATTGGCCAGATACATCTCGCTGGCCGCTGCAATCGCCGCAGCATCGGCTGCCGCTTGCAAACGGTCTGATTGATTGTTCCAGGTGCTATAATCGATACCAAAACCAATCATCGCCATTAAAACCGGCGCAATTAGTGCAAAGTTAAGGGCGACATTGCCGCTTCTTGCGCCGAGCCAACGGCGAACGATATGTCCGCCCTTAGCTTTCATCACGTCTGATTCTGGACTTTGGTAAGATAATTTGGGCGCGCGTTCCGCCGGGTTTTGCCTCTGCGAAGGTCAATCGCCCATCGTGCAGACGTGCGACTTTATCAGCGACTAACAGTCCGGTGCCGGAGCGCAATGACCAAGAATGATTTTTCGGGTGTAAAATACTATCAGCTTCGCTTTGCCGAAATCCCGATCCAGAATCAATTACTTCGAATATGAAGCTGCCACGGGTTTCGTCCCCCGAAGCACATTCAATACGAGAGTTTTGCGGCGCGGCATCAATTGCATTATGGATCAATTTTTCTAATGCGAATTGCAGCAGTTCCAAATCGCCTTCGATATTGATTTGTATAGCAAAAGCGTCTGTTTTGCTGATGACCAATTCAATTGATTTTTTCTTGGCGGTTTGCTCAAGACTGGCCACCAAATCGGGCCAGACTTGATCTATGCAAAAACTAGCCTCACGCAAGTTTCTGGCCCGGCACAAAATAGCCTGATCCATCTGGCGCATTTTCAAAGTTTCGCGAGCATCTGCTTCAAGCCCATTTAAGTCCCGAAGCGCATCGGGCAAACTCGCTGGATCCAGTTTGCCTTTCAGCACATCCCGGAAAATCTCTGCACCCCGGTCTACTTCACCCAGCCATGTCCGGGATTGTTCCAATACGGTTTGGAACAGGTGTTCGCCCAATGAAGCATCTTTGCGGGCGCTGGCACCGATATCGCGAAGGCGATTTTGCGCTTCGGCATTTCGCAACACATAGCGAACTTGGCGACCAAACAAGTTCCAATTGACTGGCTTGTCCATAAACGAGGACGCACCTGCATCATAAGCCTTATCTATCGACACCACATCTTGACGACCGGAAACCACCATAATGGGTAAATGTTGGCATTTTTCCAGCTTTCGTGCTTCGGCGATAAAGCCGTATCCGTCCAGACGCGGCATGTCCAAATCAACCACAACCAGATCAAAATTGTGTTCTTTTAGGGTGTTAATTCCTTCCCAGCCATCATCCGCAGTGGTTACATCATATTCGTGACCGCCCAACGTGGCGCTGGCAATTTGTAACTGGATGGGGTCATCATCAATCAGCAATACCCGTTGCTTTGCTCCCCAAAGCAATGCTGGATCCGGCTGATCTTCGGTATTTGTCAAAGATTCCGGTGCGTTCAATTGTTCGACTTGTGCAGTCATACTGTCCCCGTATTAAATACAACCTATCCGAAACCTCTAAATTTTGAATTAAAACCTCAACTTGCGTACAGCAGGAAAGTATTAAGTAAAACAAGGCTAGGTCAGGACTAACAAACACAACGCGGACCTCATTCTTTCATGTCCATTCGCCAAAAACTGGCCATTATTCTGGGCCTGACCATATTTGTAACGGTCAGTGTGGTTTCGGCGTATTCGGCTTGGACCGGCGTGCAAAAGGATGCCTCTGCCCGACAAGCACAACTCACCGGCATGGCAGACTTGTTCGCGACCAATATCGCCGCCAATGTCCAAGCACAAAACCGGGGCCAAACACGCCAAACCCTGACGGCCATTGCCAAAATGCCCGGCATCCAACTGGTTGCGGTGTATGACAAGGATGGCCGTTTGTTTGCCAATATGGGTTCTGCCGTAGTGTTGGATTCGGATCGAAGTCGTACAGACAGCAGTGGTTCTGCCCTGAATTGGGTATTTTCCCGATCGGCCGTAATTGAACGAGAAGTAGTTTATGGCGGCGAAATAACTGGCATGCTTGAGCTTACCGCTGATATCTCGGACCTAAAAACACAATTGATCAGCAATTTGCGCGAAACCGGGCTGGCCGCCTTGTTGGCGGCCATTTTGGGCATATTGGTTTCATTCTGGATGCAGGGCAGTATTACCCGGCCGGTTCGCGATCTATCCAAAGCCATGAGAGATATCGAAGCTAATCAGGATTTCACCCGCTCGGTGAAGCGCACCTCAAAAGACGAAATCGGCAAATTGGTCGATGCATTTAACCAGATGATGGGCCATATTCACGAACGTGATGAACGCCTGTCAGAACACCGCGAGCGACTGGAACAAGACGTGGCGGACCGCACGGTCGAGCTGTCAGATGCGGTTGAAGTGGCTGAAAATGCCAATCAAGCCAAATCTGAGTTTCTGGCTACCATGAGCCATGAAATTCGAACCCC
>JAJFFR010000096.1 GCA_021776555.1 Robiginitomaculum sp. | reverse complement strand
ACCACCAAAATGGCGATTTATGCGTTGGCGCGTGGGTTTGCTGGCGAAGACATTCTAATTTATGTCGGCGCGATTATGACGGCGTTTCCGGTGTTCTTTGCGGTGATCGAAAATGATTTGCGCCGGGTTCTTTCTTTCTCGATCAATAACCAATTGGGTTTCATGGTGGTCGGTATCGGCGTGGGTACTGCATTGGGCGTAAATGGCGCTGCGGCGCACGCTTTTGCCGATGTGATCTTCAAAGGCTTGTTGTTCATGAGCATGGGCGCAGTGATGCTGCGGACCGGCACCGCCAAGGCCACCGAGTTGGGTGGGCTTTTCCGGTCGATGCCGTTTTCTGCCTTGTTCTGCCTGATCGGGGCCGGGTCGATCTCAGCCTTTCCGTTCCTGTCGGCCTTTGTCACCAAGTCTTTGATTTTGGCAGCGGTGGCTGATGAAGGACATTGGATTGTCTGGGGTGTATTGATCTTTGCTTCGGCTGGGGTTTTGGAGCATGCCGGGATCAAAATTCCGTATTTTGCATTTTTCGCCCACGACAGCGGCAAACGACCCAAAGAAGCGCCGTGGAATATGTTGCTGGCCATGGGCTTGGCTTCATTCCTGTGTGTGTTCCTCGGTGTTAATTATGGCTGGCTGTATAATTTGCTGCCCTATGAGATGATATACGAGCCGTACACGTTTGATCATATCGTTGGGCAGATGCAGCTCTTGCTGGCGGCGATATTCGCCTTTGCCCTGCTGGTTCGAATTGGCTGGTACCCGCCTGAAGTGCGGTTGACCATTTTGGATGCCGATTGGTTATGGCGCAAACCGGGACGAAGCTTCCTGATCTGGCTGAATGCTATATTGGATCGCTTGTTTGGATCGGTTCATTTGGGTGTTGCCAAACGGGCGCAAAATATGGGTCGGGTTTTGACTGACGTGTTAAGCCCGCACGGCGCATTTGCTCGGGTGGTACCGCGCGGCGCGTTGGCCGGCTGGACGGCGGCATTTTTGACCTTGGCATTGCTCACGGCCTATCTGGCCAGCTAATCAGTCGCGCGCTGCATCCAGAATTTTGCGTAAATCAGCCAAGACCGGCTCAATGCCAACCAGTGCAGATATATCTACATCGGCCAACATTTCGCGAAAAGCCGGTACAATTTGTTGCACAGCTTCCGCATGGGCCGCTTGACCTTTTGCGGTCATGGCAACCAGCTTAGCCCGGCGGTCTTTGGGGTCGGCCCGAATGGTCAGGTATCCCCAGTTTTGCATCTTGCCCAAGGTGTTGGTCATCGCCGCATTGGTCACCTGAAAGGCATTGGCCAAATGGCTGGGGCTTTGTTCTTCGGGACGGCCCAAGAAATGGTTCAAAACGCTGAAATGCGACATCCGCATTTTGCGGGGCAGGGTGCTTTCTGTGGCAGTTTTTACCAGTTGGCTGATAATACCAATTTCATTGAAAACTCGAAAAACAGTGGCGGTTTCATCAGGTTTTGCCATGGGAAATAATCTTTGCAGATAGCGGGAAGCGGGGCGCTGGTTGCTTTGCCTTAGCATACCCCAATCTGGCAAACATCTGCAATCTTTGTCCGCTACTGTTGGTCAGGTCATGAACCTGTTCCAGCATTTCGGCCATTTCCGGATACTCCTGCAAGGCTTGACTTAACGGGTGCATCGAAAGGCCCAGTTCAGTGGCAGCCAAATTCTGTCGGATATATGCCCGCCCAGCAGCGATCTGTTGTTCGCGACTATTATCGGGCGTAATGATCCAGACAAAGGCGGCCGCACTCTCTGCTGCCTGTTGATATTGTTTTAAGCCTTGTTTGAACGCGCTGGAAGTCGGGTCTGCTAATTTTTCGCGGGTAACAATCCCAATTTTTTTGAGCAATCCCATGGCTGGACCTTCCAGAGATATTCCATCAGGATTAGCCGCAATTTCGTGACTGCCAATTCGCATTAAATGCACGCTCTCCATGTAGGTACGGGGTGTTTCAAACTCAATGCGGGCGGCTTCAGCTGCCAGTGCGCGCAGCGGGTTAATTTTCGCATCAGAAATTGCATATCCTGTTCGGATGTTATTATTGCTTCCAATAATTTGATTGAGGTCGGCAGAATTTGGTTTTTGCTCGGTATATACGTTGCGGTTGGTTCGACGCGCAAAGACCTGTGCAAACAATGGATCGCTCTGAATGTTGTCATCCAAGTGCAGTTCCAGCTTAGCAATCGGGCGGTTGTCCAGTGTCACCTGATCACTGCCTTCGGGAAATAGTTCAAGTTCGGCTCGGTATCCCTGAGTGGCAGCTGCCATGGTGAACAGTTCCAAAAAACAACCCAACCCAATGGTAATCTGGCGATCAAACGGGTCGGTATGCGGTATGTCTTTGGCTGGGTCACAATAGAGGACCGCCTTGGTCGGGGAGCGCAGATCAACCATCCAAGGTTGGCGGTTATGCGGGTTTGGCGCGAGCAAAGCGTGGGCCAGCGCAAAACGCATCGGGTCGACCTCGGTTTCTGCGGAACGCCAAGGCAAGCGCGGGTCAGGATAGCCCGGGCCAGATGTGCAGGAACTTGCAGCTAGCAAAATGGCGCTGCCACCGGCAATTCGCATAAAATTTCTTCGAGAGGTTTGCATGAGATATCCAGTTTAATTTAGCATTAAACTAAATAATTAAATGTTAAATTAAAAAAGTCAAGCATTGAACTTTGGCGTCACGAACAATGGCTATGGTCACCGATCAAAAAATGATAAGACTCAGCCTATACCAAATATTGACCCAGATGAGGAATGCCATGAAAAACCTGATGCTGAGATTTAGCGTATTGCTATTGGCCTGTATGTTACCGTGCCATGCCGCATTGGCCGACGAAGAAAAACCCGCAGTAGAAATAGCAGAGCCGACCAACTTCGTGACCCAGCACAAAGCTCGGTTTCATGGAGCTTTGGTTGAATACACCGCCACGGCTGGCGAGACCTATTTGCGCGATAAAGACGGTGAGCCAAAGGCCAGTATTTTCACCTTTGCCTACACCAAGACCAATTTGAAGGCCGGTGAAGTGCGACCGGTTACCTATGTGTGGAATGGCGGGCCGGGGTCGGCTTCTGTTTGGCTGCACATGGGTACATTTGGTCCCAAACGAGTCGAAGTGCCCAGCGAAGCTGGACACGCTGGTGCGCCGCCATTTCCTATTCTGGACGCACCGGAAACCCTGCTCGATGTTACCGACCTGGTATTTGTCGATCCGGTAGGCACCGGGTTCTCGCGAGCGTTGGGCGACCATGAAGGCAAGGAATTTTGGGGTTTGTACGAAGATGCGCGCTCTATGGCTGAGTTCATTCGCACTTGGACAACAGAGCAAGGTCGCTGGAATTCACCCCGGTTTTTACTTGGGGAGAGCTATGGCACGACCCGCGCCGCTGCCGTTGCCAATCTGTTGGAAGGCGAGGTTAGGATGAGCCTGAACGGCATCATTTTCATATCTCAAGCCTTGGATTATCAGGGTTCGTCGCCTTATGTCCGCGATAACATTATTTCCTACATCACCTATATGCCGACCATGTCAGCGGCGGCTTGGTACCATAAAAAGATCGAGCCACGCCCGGCTTCACTCGAAGAATTTGTCGAAGCTTCTCGCAAATTTACCACCGATGAATTACTGCCCGCTTTGTTCAAAGGCAATACATTGGATAAGCAGACAAGGGACCACATTCGGGATCGCTTGGCGTACTTTACCGGGATATCACCAAAATATATCGAGCAGGCTAATTTGCGAATCAATGGATTTCGATTTGCCAAAGAATTATTGCGCGAAGAGGGTCTGGCCCTTGGGTTATTAGATGCGCGCTATACCTCGGACGAGATCGATGATCTGGACGCCAGTCCAGCCGGTGATGCATCGGCGCAGGCGGTTTCCGGCGCGTACAAAACTGGCTTGATGCAATATATGCACGATGATTTACAAGTAAACTGGGACCGGGTTTATCTGGCTCCTGCCGGTGATGAATTGAGCGGTCAATGGCGCTTTCGTACCGTGCCGGATGGCCAATCCTATGAGCCAGTATATGTGAATACGGCGGGTGATCTGGCCAGTGCGTTACGCAATAATCCATCTTTGAAAGTATTAGTGTCCTCTGGGTATTATGATCTGGTCACGCCGTTTTTTGACGCGGAATATACCTTGAACCGGCACGATATTCGCAAAGACCAAATTATATACAAATACTATGGCGGCGGTCACATGATGTATGTGAACGGACCATCGCGCGAACAATTGCTGGTTGATACCCGAACCTTTATCCAGCAACAGACGACTAAGTGATGTCGTCATGAATTCAATTCCTGCACCAAATACTTTTTTACTTGTTGCCGCTTTCAGCAGTTTTACTGCCGCCGCACTGCATTTTGCCATCATCGTTGGCGGACCATCATGGCTCCGGTTTTTTGGGGCAGGCGAGCAGTATGCCAAGGCGGCCGAAGCTGGGGAGGTCTGGCCCTATCTGGTGACCGTGGCTATCGGTGCCATATTGGCAATCTGGGGTTTATACGCTTTGCAAGGCTCAGGCTTGGTGCAAGGTCTGCCATTGCCGTTTTTACGCTTGGGCCTTTTGGCGATCACCGGTGTTTATCTCGTTCGAGGCTTGGTGTTGATCCCGGCATTGCTGCCCAATGTGCAACCCTACGGCCCCTTTATGATCTGGTCTTCGGTGATTTGTTTGGTGATCGGGTTGGCCCATGCCATTGGTCTGGTCACTCAGTGGAGTTTCCTGCGGTAAGGACCATGCTTTGGCATTGACCGAATCGGGTTGGCCCGGCACGTTGGGCCAACACACCGATAAGGGGAATTTTTGATGGCGGACACGTTTGACATTGTAGTGATCGGCGGCGGGCCGGGTGGATATAATTGTGCCATTCGAGCCGGTCAGCTTGGGTTGAATGTCGCTTGTGTGGAAAGCGGACCGACCTTGGGTGGCACCTGTTTGAATGTCGGGTGTATTCCCTCCAAAGCCTTATTGCATGCGTCAGAGCTGTATGAAACCGCTGGTTCGCACATGGCCGAATTGGGGATTAAGACCAAGGGGGTGGAGCTTGATTTGGCCCAAATGATGAAGGCCAAAACGGAAACGGTTGATGGTCTGACCAAGGGCATTGCCTTTTTATTCAAGAAAAACAAAGTCACCCACATTACCGGTCGCGGGCGCATCGTCAGTGCGGGGCAGGTTGAAGTCACCGATGGCAAAGGTAAGAAAACCACCCTGACGACCAAGAATATTGTGATCGCCACCGGTTCCGAAGTGACGCCATGCCCCGGCATTGAAATTGACGAAGAACGGATTGTTTCGTCGACGGGCGCGCTGGCGCTGAATGCCGTACCAAAAACCATGGTGGTGATCGGGGCTGGGGTAATCGGGCTGGAGCTGGGTTCCGTTTGGCGGCGATTGGGTGCCAAGGTCCATGTGGTGGAGTTTCTGCCACGGATATTGCCCGGCGCAGATGGCGAACTAGCCAAACAGGCGCAGCGTATCTTCAAGAAACAGGGTTTTACCTTTCAACTGGGCACAAAAGTAACCGGCATTGAAAAACTGAAATCCAAACTAAAACTCAATCTGGAACCAGCCGCCGGTGGCGATGCCACAACCATGGATGCCGATGTGGTTTTGGTGGCGATTGGGCGCAGGCCGGTCACAGCAGGTTTGGGGCTGGACGAGGTCGGTGTAAAAACCGACGAGCGCGGTTTTATCCAAACCGACCACTGGAAAACCGATGTACCGGGCGTTTGGGCGATTGGTGATTGCACCACCGGCTTGATGCTGGCCCACAAAGCGGAAGAAGAAGCGGTGGCCTGTGCCGAGGCCATTGCCGGCAAAGCGGCCCATGTAAACTATGATGTTATTCCCGGCGTGGTCTATACCTCACCAGAAATCGCTTGGGTTGGCCGCACCGAAGAAGAGCTAAAGGAAGCGGGTATTGCCTACAAAAAGGGCGCCTTTCCATTTGCCGCCAACTCCCGCGCTCGGGCCAATCACCAAACCGACGGATTTATCAAAGTGTTGGCAGACGCAACAACTGACGAGATTTTGGGCGTACATATGATGGGCGCACAAGTCAGCGAAATGATCGGCGAAGCTGCATTGGCGATGGAGTTTAAGGCCGCCTCCGAAGATATTGCCCGGACCTGCCATGCCCACCCAACCCTGTCCGAAGCCTTGCGCCAAGCCGCGATGGGCGTCGAAGGCTGGACCATGCAGATGTAATCTTGCTCCGTGTGATCCAGACTCGTAAACAGGATGCACCATGGACCCTCCGGTCAAGCCGGAGGGAAGCGGCTGAGGGGAACCACTCACTTTTCTATCACTGCCTCCCTCCGGCTTGACCGGAGGGTCCATATACCCGCGCCCCCGCAAATGTGATCAAGCGTGTTTCGCTTCTCTTGCCCGCAATGGCTAGTTTGTATCTGTCCAATGTGAGACAGAGCAGTAAGAGCAACAGGCAATGAATTCCTGGCTTCGATCATTTAATATGGCCAGCAAGAATGTTTCGCTGGTTTTGGGCCCCATTCTTGGGCTAACCGCCCGGTTGTGGCTGGCCCAGATATTCCTTCTGGCGGCGGCTTTGCAATTTGCCGCACCGGGAGAAGCTCCCCCATCTAATTTGTATGCCTGTTTTGAAGGTTGGCTGGCCTCTGAGTCGCCAGCTAAAATGTCATTGGTTTGGTTGTCCATGTTGTTTGCGGTTCTGTTGGCCGGGGGCTTGGCGACGCGGTTGGCGGCCAGTGTGCTGGCCGGGATTGCGCTGGCCTCTTTCGTTTTCGAAGTGGGGCAAGAGCAAAACCTGTTATGGGCGCTGATGCTGGGATTTATTGCGCTGTTCGGAGCTGGACCGATCTCGCTGGATAGTTTGTTGCGCCGGGGCGAGCCGAACGGCGCCACCGGTAGGTTTCTGAAATGGATACAGCCGGCTTTTTTGTTGGCCATGCGAATATGGTTGGTCGCGGTAATTCTGGTTGGAGTTTGGGGGCCATCCGATATTGGCGATACACCGGCTCTGTTGGCACCGCGCTCGATGGTGTTCGGGTATTATGAGCAGTTCATCCATATGGGCCTGGCTGGGCCAGCCATCTTATTTTTAGTTCCGGGGTTTTTAACACGTCCGGCAGCCGGGATCGCTGCGCCGGTCTTGGCCATTACCGCCTTGAACACGGGCGGAGCTGAGACATTGTATCTGGCGGTACTTGTCGGATTTATGGCCAGTTATGGCCCGGGCACTGGTGCCTTGGAACACTGGTTTAAGTTGGATCGCTGGCCGTCTTCTGATTTGAAAGACACGGATGACGTGCCGCATATCGTGGTGGTGGGCGCAGGGTTTGGCGGCTTGGCAGCGGTTAGCCGCTTGGCGCGAGAAAAATGCCGGATCACCTTGATTGATCGGCGCAATCACCATTTGTTTCAGCCCCTATTGTATCAAGTGGCCAGTGCCGCCCTCAATCCAAGCGATATTGCCTTGCCGATCCGCGCCTTGTTTCGTGAACAAAAAAATGTGCAAGTTCTACTGGGAGATGTGATCGCAACAGATCGCAAGAAACGAGAAGTGTTGTTGGCTAATCAGCGCATTTCCTATGACCATTTGATTGTCGCAACGGGATCCAGACCCAGTTATCACGGCATGGAGCAATGGGCTGATCTGGCTCCCGGTTTGAAACAGATCGAAGATGCCACGCATATCCGATCTCGTTTGCTATCGGCGTTTGAACATGCCGAGGATGCTCTGGATGCCGCAGAGCAAAAAAAGTGGATGACTTTTGTGATCATCGGAGCCGGACCAACCGGGATTGAAATGGCCGGGGCGATGGCCGAATTAGCCCATCACGGATTAACCGGTGAGTTCCGAAATATTAATCCGGCTCAGGCTCGCATTATCGTGCTGGATCGCGGAACCCGGTGCCTGAGCAGTTTCCCACAAAGTTGTTCGAAACGGGTTGAACGAATGTTGGCCGGACTTGGGGTGGAGGTGCGTCATGATGCAGCATTGGCCAGTATGGATGCGACCGGAATCACCTTAGAGGATGGCACCAGAATTGCGGCGCGCACCATTTTGTGGACGGCTGGTGTACAGGCCTCAAATGCTCATCAATGGCTCGGCGTCAAACCCGGTCCGGGCGGGCGGATACCCGTCACCAAAAGGTTGCGCTTGGCGGATGATCACCGGGTGTTTGTGGTGGGGGATACGGCTTCCATTTTATTATCTGATGGAAAGCCAGTGCCAGGATTGGCTCCAGCCGCCAAACAAGCTGGCTTGTATGCGGCCCAAGTTATCATTGCCAAAATGAGCGGGAAAACAGTACCCGCACCATTTTCGTACCGACACCAAGGATCACTGGCCACAGTTGGGCGTTCATCGGCCATTGCTGACTTTGGTTGGGTCAGGCTAACTGGCGCTCCGGCTTGGTGGTTATGGGGCGTAATTCATGTTGGATTTTTGACCGGGGTCAGGAACAAGATCGCAGTGGCATTTCAATGGATTTGGGCTTATTTGACCTATGACCGCTCGACCCGACTGATCACTGGATCGGAGGCAAAGATGAAGTCTGATCTTGCTGCGCCTTGATCTTGCCCAAACTTAAATGCTCTGCATGAACTTCAGTAAGCCTTGCATATCAGGCGGCATTGGAACCTCGAAATGCAATTTCTCATAGGTCACCGGGTGAACGAAGCCCAGTTGATAGGCGTGTAGTGCCTGTCTGTGGATTGCTGGCGCGGTTTCACCATCGGCGCGGCGTAGTTTGCGATAGCCCCGGTGTTTACCGTAAACCGGATCATCCAGCACTGGACAGCCAATATGGGCCAAATGGACCCGGATCTGGTGGGTGCGACCAGTTTCCAGACGACACTCAATCATGGCCGCAGCCGGTGTGCCGATTGGCTGACCTTTTTGCTGGCCGAATGCAGACAGGCATTTGTAATTGGTGATGGCGTGTCGACCCAACATGCTTTCAGGATTGCGAACCACGGCTTGTTTTTTGCGATCATGGGGCGAGCGGGCAATTCGCGTATCAATGGTACCTTCGCGGGGTAATGGACCGCCTCGGGTTAAGGCCAGATAAGCCCGGTCCACCGTATGGGCGGCAAATTGTTTGGACAGGCCTTGATGGGCCGCATTGGATTTTGCCACGACCATGACCCCGGAGGTGTCTTTGTCGAGACGATGCACAAT
>JAJFFR010000095.1 GCA_021776555.1 Robiginitomaculum sp. | reverse complement strand
GTTGGTGGCTGGCCAGTCAGACCGGGCAAATTGTGGTCGATGCCTTTGGCCGCGAAATTTCCATGTCTCTGCCGGTTGGAATCGCCGGGTTGTTATTGCTAACCCTTGGTCTGTTTCTGCTTTGGCAGGGCACGGCGTGGGCCGTAAACTTACCTGCCGCTTTGCGTAAAATGCGGATGTTATCGCGCCGGGAGCGTGGTTATGATGCGTTGGAGCGGGCCTTGATTGCTTCGGCATCTGGCGACACCAAAGGCGCGCGCGCCCATGCCGAAAAAGTAAAAGCTTTGATGGATCGTCCGGCGCTGGCCGGATTGCTGGCAGCCAGATCAGCCCAAGCCGATGGCGATGTAATCGGGGCCGAACGCCATTTTGAAGTCTTGCTTGAGGATAAGCGCACCCGGCTGGCGGCGCGGCGCGGACTGACCGAAACCGCATTGCAGCGCCATGACCATACGGCAGCGATTGCCCACGCTAAGGACGCTTTTGCCACAGACCCCGGCGCAAAATGGGCGTTTGAAACCTTGTTTGATGCCCATGTTTCAACCCGGCATTGGGCAGAAGCCCGCGAAATGCTGGACAAGGGCGCCAAGAAAAACCATGTGGGAAAACTGGCAACGGCTCGTCGTCGAGCAGTGTTATTGTCGGCCGAAGCTTCGGCAGCCGAGATCGAAGGCGAGTTGGAAACAGCACGCTCTCTGGCCGAAAAAGCAGTTTCCGCTGCCCCCGGTTTTGCACCTGGTGCCGCGTTGGCTGCGCGGCTTTTGGTCGAAGCTGGCAAGAACTGGCGAGCAGCTGGTCTGTTAGAAGACGCATGGGCCGGCGCGCCACACCCGGCCTTGGCGTTGGCCTATCGTGACTTAAAAGAAGATGAAACGCCCAAAGCCCGAGCCAAACGGATGAACGGGTTGGCCCAGATCAATGCTGATCATCGCGAGAGTACTATATTGCGGGTTGAAACCGCAATGGAAGCGGAAGAACTTGCTGAAGCCCGTACGCAGTTGCAGGGCTTAATTGATGCAGAAGGCCAGACTTCGTCACGGCTCTGCACATTGATGGCCCGCTTGGAAAAAGCAGCTGGTAATAAACCCGAAGCCAATAACTGGTTGCGCCAATCCTTAGGTGCGCCCGATGAGCCGGATTGGTCCGATCTGGACCCGGAAGGCCCGGCCTTTGGCTACCGAGCCGAAGACTGGGCGCGTCTGGTGTATAGCTTTGGCGATGCGGGCGAGCTGATCCACCCACGGCACGAACGCTTTGAGCGCGTAGCCAGCGATGGCGCTGCCTTGCTGTTGGCCAATGAGAGTGAAGCCGAGGTCGTGGTTGAGGCTGTGGCCGAAGTTGAAGAAGAAATAGAAGCAGAAACCAAAGAAGAGGCAAAGGTTGAGGTAAAACCAAAACCTAAAAAGCCAGCCAAGAAAAAGGCCAAGGCAAAAAAGAAAGAGCCACCCAAACTTCCCTTGAAATCAAACATTGAAATGGTCGAGCCACCTAGGCAACCAGACGATCCGGGACCGGACGCCAAAGCCGATCCAACCGACAGCGTCCTGAAACGCAAGCGCAAGGTACACTAGCTTCTTGCCGGGCCGTTTCTGGTTCGGTAGGTTTCGCTCAAATACCAATTTCGCCGCATTAGCTCAGTTGGTAGAGCACATCATTCGTAATGATGGGGTCAGGTGTTCAAATCACCTATGCGGCACCATTTTTTCTGGTCCTATCGCGATGCTAACGCTCGCTACTTGAGGACGTTGGTGCCGGTTCGAGTTTGGGGCAAACTTATAAGATGTTGTGAATTCGTTTTGAAGGGCGCGACGGAATTTGATTATATTTTCCCATTGGTTAGCAGGTCGCGTAACCGGCGTGGTTCCGATGGACCTGCCGCCGAGGTTTTTTCGAGTAGGGTGATCCGGTCAGGGGCTAACATATTTTGTAACTCGGCCAATCTTGGCTCCAGGTCAGCGCACTGCTCATAACCTAGAAAACAAGCGCGCCTTAACACGAAATACTCTGCTTCGTTGGAGGAAATAAGAACATTGCCGCGACGCAATAATTCGCCGAGTTTGAGCAAAGCTGGGATATAATCCTCATTAGCAAGACTGAATATCAAAGCAATATTTGTATCGCGTAGCTCAACCCAAAGGTTCTCATCCTTAACGCCTTGAAAAACCAAGTCCAGATCGAATTTTGGCGGTGTCATGTCATGAATGCGAATTTCATATTCGGCTTCATTAAGTTCTGACACCCAACTGCAAAAAGCATATTCGTCAAATAGAACCTTGGAAAAAATAAACCAATGGACGCACCCATCATCGGACAGACAATGTTGTTGGAGCCTGGCCCGCTCAAATTGCGGATAGTGCCGAACAAAGGCTGTGTTTAACAAGATATCAGCTAGATCACATTCCAAGCTACCAAGTGCCCGCGTATAATATTTATACTCGTTTTTCGACATCAATTCTTCGGCTGGAGCGCTGTCAAAAAAGCGTAATTTGGCGGTGTCTTCGAATCTGGATGTGGGCAAAAAATAGATGAGCGTGCCAATCAGTGCGGCACCAAGGACGCTGGCCAGGGCAAGCCATCCAACCCGAAATTTGATCATATCTTATCCCCCACGGGCGTAAGTGCCGTAAGATATGCAGCTTAGTAGCCTTTGCCTAGTGCATGAATTTTTCCGAACGTCGCATTGGATACAAATAGCAACAACTAGGTATGAGGCTATCATTTTTATCCGAGAAGAAAGCAATCTGTCCAAATGAGGGATTTTAACCAAAACTTCGATCGTCAAAAACGATGCGCGAAATTTCGTGTAAGTTTTGACAGACTTGAAAACGAAAAGGGCCAAGTAATCAGAGAAATTCATCAGCAAAGAGAGCGTGTCCGGTTGGCAAGGGGAAGGGTTTCCATCGCTGAGAATGATTTATCAAATCTCATCGCGAACGGTAGGGATGTTGCAAACGGTGTTGGCAGTTTGGTTATCAATGCCGCCCGACAGAATCGCGCTGGCGCGGCGGGGGATATCACAGTCATCGCACTCGGTATAAGCAGAGCAAAGGCAAAACAAAGAACCGAGATTGCGCGGTTAAAGCGGGAGCTTGATAAGCAAGAAAGGGTCTTAAGTGGAAAACAGAATAAACAAGCGGGAATCCAGAAGCAAATTGATGATGTAGTCGATTTAATGCGAGAGAATGATTGCCTCGGTTGAATAGGGTGCTACCCAAGTTGATTACAATTTGCCATCGGTTAGCAGGTCTCGTAGTCGGCGTGGTTCCAATGGGCCGCCGGTCGAGGTTTCTTCGAGTAGGGTGATCCGGTCAGGGGCCAACATATTTTGTAACTCGGCCAATCTTGGCTCCAGGCCAGAGCACTGCTCATAGCCTAGAAAACAAGCGCGTCTTAATACAAAATATTCTGCCTCAATTGAGGAAATAAGAACATCGCCACGGCGCAATAATTCGCCGATCTTGAGCAGAGCCGGAATGTAATCTGCATCGGCAAGATAGTATATTAAGACGATACTACTATCGCGCATCCCAACCCAGTAGTTCTCATCTCTCTTGCTTTGCCAATACAATCTCATATTGAATTTTGGCGGTGTCATGTCATGAATACGAATTTCATATTCGGCTTCGTTGAAATCAGATACCCTTTTGCAAAACCCGTATTCATCGAAGCTAAACCCGGAAAAACGAGACCAATGCGCACACCCCCTATCGCTCAAACAATCATGTTTGAGCCGTGCTTGTTCAAATTGTGGATAGTTACGAATAAAGGCTGTATTTAACAAAATACCGGCCAGATCACAGTCCAGCTTTTCAAGTGCCCGCGTATAATATTTGTATTCGTTTTTTGACATCAATTCTTCGGCTGGGGCGCTTTCAAAAAAGCGTAACTTGGCGGTGTCTGCTATTCTAGGTGTGGTGAGAAAATATATGATTGCGCAAATGGTGGTGGCACCAAGCGCACCAGCCAGCGTAAGCCATCCGTACCTAGACCTGATCATACCTTATCCCCCATGGGTGCAAGCGCTGTAATCATTTTGGTTATCTACATAAACATAAAAATGAATATAAAAAACCCCGCACCGGATTACCGGCGCGGGGTTTCTGTTTTGAGTTTCTGATCCCTTTAAGGCTTCAGGCGTTCTGCTGTGGTTTTCAAGATTGCGGTCAGTGACGCAGCGGCCAATACGGCAGCGTAATTGTCAAAGATCGCGTTCAGGTAAGCGCCCAATGTTGGGATCGCGCCCCAAGCGTGTGCGCCACCCGCCATCATTAAAAAGACGGCTGCGATGATCAGGCCACGGCGATGATCTGCATCAACAAACCAGCCGGAAACCAGACCGAGCACAGCCAGCAAAACGGCCGCCATTGGAAAACTGGCAAATGCGAAGACGACTGCAGCAAGGAAACTGACAATCCAGAGAATTTTTGCTATAGACATGAGATTACTCCCCCTAGGTTGATAAAACTCGTATGCATGTATTGTTCATGCATTACTGTGTCGACCCAAGGTCGTTTTCCCCTCAAAGGCAAGCAAAAAAGCGAAATGTTTCGTGAGAAGTATATTAGTTATTGCTAATATGAAGCTGAATACCTAATCATCACAAATCTATATTTCATGACCATCAAACTGAAATCATTACTGAATTTTCATTGAGTCTGAAACAGGGTTGTTTCTGGTAAAGGTCCGGTTTGCCTTGAAAGTTTTTACTAGTTTTTTCAAAAAACCTCGAAAATCAGTTCAAAATTGCCGAAGTCCACAAGGGAATTCGTGACGAACACCACTGATTTGTTTTCCGAAACCCGGCAAGTACCGTATCGGCATTGGCTGGTTCAGACACGTAACGACTAGTCACGCTTTGCATGAGTAGGCGAAGGGTTCGGGCTTGTTCCGGTTTGGGAAAGGCAATAGCGAACCCACCTTCGATACAGGCTTGAAAGCGCGGCGGCAGCAAACGGTCGAGGCGCTGGTATTCGGCATCGCTTAGGGGCAATTGCTGTCGCCGGAGCGAACGATTGGTTTTGGAAAAACTGATCGAGGTGTAAATGGCCGCCGCTTCAATCAAGTCGCGTTGTCGGGCATCTGGATCATTGGCATGGCTGACTGGGACCAACAAGATTGCGAAAAGCAATCCGGTGCTGCCTTGGAGGAATGTGCGGATTTTTGCGGCAAGGGTCATGCTTGTTTGTTTCCTAGCAGGGCTTGCAATTGATCTTGGCAAGCTTGGCCCGCTTGTTTGATGCACAGGGTTTTGTGGCGACTGGTTTGTCCGCGCAAAACCGAAATGGCCGATTTTGGTTGTCTCAACTGCTTGGCCAATAACAGGATCACCGCTTTGTTGGCTTTGCCATCATCGGGTGGTTGGTTCACCTTGATACACAGACTTTGGTTTTGGTCGGCATCCAGCCAACAGCCACCCAGCCCAGTTTGGCGGGCGCCCGGTGTGACTTTCACTCGCAAAAATAAATCTTCATCTTTTCGGGTAATGGCCGCAGCTGGACCGCCGGTCATCAAAACAGGCGCAGGGTTCCAAACACCAATCCCGGCAGCAGCCAGTCACGCACGAAGTACAAGGCGAGCAGCAAGAGGATCGGGGAAAAATCCATGCCACCCATCGGCGGCATCATCCGGCGAATGGGTGCCACCAAAGGTTCGGTCAGCGCACCGGAAATTTGCCAGACGGCAGCAACAAAGCGATTGTGCAGATTGATGATTTGAAACGAGATCAACCAGGACATGATTACCCGGATAAAAATAACCAGAATCAGCAAAGAAAGAACCGGTTGTAAAAAGTAGACATAGAGCGCTTGGAACAAGGACATCAGTTTTTCCTGATTGTTGGCAAATGGGAGCCGCAACCTAGCGGCTTGCCGGGAGCGGGCCAAGCATTACTCTGTTAATTCTTCGAGCAGAAGCCAAGGAGTACAAAATGAGCAAACTCAACCTTGATGATTGCCTGAACAGTCATTGCCCATGGTCGGGCGATCCGGTTCGCGAAGATGGCTTGGTCTTGTACCAAGGCCAAGTGGTCGGCTTTTGCAATCCGGGATGCCGCGAAAAATTTGAGCGAGCCACAGCTATGTTTGATGCGGCGGTCGGGCAAAGCAAAGACTGAACCCGGTTATCGGGTGGCGCTTCGTTACTTGCGGCGCAGCAATACGCAAAAATTATTGGCCGGCATTTCGATGATTTGGTCAAACTCAAATCCAGCATTGGCCGCCATGTCTTTGACCAGGGGAAGCGGGCGAACGCCCCAGGCTGGATTGCGCCGCTTCAAATTCTGATCAAAGTCCAGATTGGATGGGGCGTCCTTCTGTCCGGTTTGCAGGAACGGACCATAGAGCATCAGCAAGCTGTTTTTCGGCAGGCGCTTGGCCGCACCCGCGAACAACCCTTTGGCTGCTTCGATGGGAGCGATGTGGATCATGTTGATGCACAAAATTACCGCCAATTGTTGGGGAAGGCCGTCCATGGTTTTTCCTGCGATCCAGTTCGGATCGGTCGTATCCAGTAAAACGGGTGAATGGATATTGCTCACGTCGGCTTCGGCTTCCCATGCGGCAATGCTTTGCACATGGGTCGGGTCAGGGTCACTGGGCCAGAACTGATTGTCCGGTAAATGGGCTGCGAAATGCACCACATGCTGCCCGGACCCAGAGGCGACTTCCAATACGTTGCCGTTTGGCAGGTGTTGTTGCAACACCGCTAGAATCGGATCGGTATTGCGTGTCGTTGCCGGGAAATCGAGTTTATGGGCCATATAATGTTTTCCTTGATTGAGGTGCCCCTCAGTTAAACTTTTGTAACAAGCCCAGCAAGAGCTAGCGTTTTGCGCCCGGAATTGCGAACCTTTCCCAAACAGGGGACATTCTGATGCATAAAATAAACAAAACCAAATCTGGCTGGTTGGCCGGTCTTGCTGCTTTTTTATTGATCGGGTGTGCGCCTGCAACCGAGACGACAGTTCAGGAAGCCAAACCAACCAAAGGCCCACCAACCTTGACCACAACTTGGACAACCGCCGGATTTGAACGTCCAGAAAGTGTGTTGTTAAGCGCAGACGGCAATTGGCTTTATGTATCGAATATCTTGGGCGAAGGCACTGACCGTGATGGCAATGGGTATATTGCCCGGGTCTCCAAGGACGGGGAAATTCTGGAAGCCAAATGGGCCACTGGGATGGATGCGCCAAAAGGAATGGCGCTAAATGGTGACAGATTATATGTCTCGGATATCGATAAATTGATCGAGATAGACACCAATTCTGGCGCAATCCTGCAAACCCTTCCGGCTGAAGGGGCGGACTTCTTAAATGACGTTGCCTATGTGCCGGGCTTGGGCGTATTGGTCAGCGATTCCGGCACCCGCGCCCTGTATCTCTACGATGGTGAAACCCTGTCGGTCTGGATGCAAGACGACTTGTTGCGCGGCATAAACGGGCTTCATGTGGATGGGGACCGGATGCTGATTGTTACCATGTCGGCAGGTCAATTGTTATCATTGGACCTTGCCAGCCGACAATTAACCGTGCTGGCCGATGGCATGGAGGATGCCGATGGCATCAAAATCCTTGTGGATGGCTCTTACATTGTTTCCAGCTGGCCGGGGCAGATTTACCATGTGTCGGGCGACGGGGAGACCACCTTGTTGCAAGACACCGCTCAAGCCGAAATTTACATGAATGATTTCGAGCTGGAAGGCAGTACGCTGTACATGGCAAATTTTGAACCGGGTACGGTACAGGCCATTTCTGTCGATTGGTGAAGTGCTTTTTGCCCTTTACCTTGTGTAATTGCTGTAGCCAGCTATACAAAAACCAACAGTTCTTTGACGTCGAATGACGCGAACATAAAAAGGGGAATGGGATGCTGATCAGTATTCTGGGGATGGCGGTATTATTGGCTCTGGCCGCTTTGCTGTCAGACAATCGCAAAAAGATCAATTTGCGCGTGGTTGGTGCCGCCTTTGCTTTGCAAGCGGCGATTGCGGTTTTCGTGTTAGCCACCCCGTTTGGCAAGGATGTCTTGCAGAGCATTTCAAACGGCGCCCAAGTGGTGATCAATTATGCCGATACCGGAAGCGCCTTTGTGTTTGGCGGCCTGCACGATAATTCGGGTATTGGGTTTATCTTTGCGGTCAAAGTTTTACCCATCATCATTTTTGTCTCGGCGCTGACTTCGGTCCTCTATTATCTGGGGATCATGCAATGGGTGGTCAAAATCCTTGGTGGGTTTTTGCGGATGGTGATTGGCGCCTCCCCAGTTGAGAGTTTGAACGCAGCGGGCAATATCTTTTTGGGACAAACGGAATCCCCTTTGCTGGTCAAACCCTATCTGGCCAAACTGACCGACCATCAATTGTTCACCATTATGGTATCTGGTTTGGCCTCGGTTTCGGGGGCCATTCTGGTTGGCTATGCCTCACTTGGAGTGGAGTTGAAATACTTGATTGCCGCCTCGTTTATGGCAGCGCCGGGTGGGTTGCTAATGGCCAAGATTATTATGCCGGACCCGAACAAGGATACGGCTAAATCTGCGGCTGAACCCGAAGATGTGGCTAAAGATGACCTACCGGTCAATGTGGTCGATGCGGCTGCATCAGGTGCGGCGCAAGGCCTGCTGTTGGCGGCCAATATCGGGGCGATGTTGATCGCCTTTGTGGCGTTGATTGGCATGCTCAATGGCGGCATTGGTGGTATTGGACATTTGTTTGGGCAAGATGGCTGGTCGCTGGACGCATTTTTGGGCTGGGTGTTCTCACCTCTGGTCTGGACCATGGGCGTGCCATGGGAAGAAGCCAGCATTGCTGGCAATTTAATTGGGCAGAAATTTATCCTGAACGAGTTCGTGGCCTACGCAAACTTGCAGCCACTGATTGCCACTTTAAGCCCGCACACCGTTGTGGTGGTGACCTTTGCCCTGTGTGGGTTCGCCAATCTGGCCAGCATGGCCATTTTGCTAGGCGGGCTGGGCGGATTGATCCCGTCACGCCGCAAAGACATTGCGCGTTTGGGCCTAAAGGCCGTAGCGGCTGGATCCCTATCCAATTTGATGAGTGCGACCTTGGCTTCCCTTTTGGTGGCCGTTTAGCGCATGATCAAACGAATTGGGTTAATTGCCGGACCTCTGGTTCTGGTTGGCATGTTGCTGGTTGGTGCGCCGGGTGACGTGCCCATTTTGGCATGGCGCATGGCGGCAATTGCTAGCTTAATGGCGATCTGGTGGGGCACCGAAGCCTTGCCGCCGTTTGCTACGGCTTTGGTGCCGCTGATCTCTTTTCCATTTTTGGGCATACTGAGTTTTGCTGAAACGGCCATTCCGTTTTCGCACCCGTTGATTTTTTTGTTCCTCGGTGGATTTTTGTTGGCGCTGGCGGTGGAAAAATGGAACTTGCACCAACGCATTGCCTTGCATGTATTGCTGGTCATGGGGGTGAGGGCCAAGGCTTTGGTGTTTGGCTTTATGCTGACCACGGCTTTGCTCTCCATGTGGATGACCAATACGGCGACCAGTTTGATGATGTTGCCAATTGCGGTTTCCATTTTATCGGTGGTGTTCTCGCAAGACGGCACAAAGGTGTCAGATCAAGAACAACACAACTTTCGGATATTACTGCCGCTTTCTGTGGCCTATGGCGCGACCATTGGCGGTATGGCCACCTTAATCGGCACACCGCCCAATGCTTTTTTGGCCGCCTATATGGCCGAGGCCCACGGCATTGAAATTGATTTTGCCAGTTGGCTGATGGTTGGGTTACCCATTGCAGCAATCTTGTTACCCTCGGCGTGGTTGGTGTTAACGCGTTTTGTCTATCCAGTTCATTTTTCGGCTGGGCAACAGGCCGCCGCTCATTTTGAGAGCAGCCTCAAAAAACTAGGCAAGTTATCTAGGCCCGAAATGCGGGTCGGAATTATATTTGTGTTGGTCGCGCTGGGGTGGGCATTTCGAAAACCGCTGATTGCCCTAACTGGAATTGATGCATTGACCGATTCCGCTCTGGCTCTGTCTGGGGCTTTGCTGTTGTTCATCCTGCCTTCTGGTCAGGCGCGAGGCGAAAAGTTGGTGGATGCGGCCATTTTGGCCAAAGTACCCTTTGGCGTATTGCTGCTGTTTGGTGGCGGCTTGGCCTTGGCCAAAGGTATATCAGTAAGTGGGCTGGCCGAGGTATTGGGCGGGTTGCTAGCTGGAGCCGGAGCGATCAATGCCATTGTGCTGGTGCTGGCGACCACAGCTATGGTGATCTTTCTGACCGAATTGACCAGTAACCTGGCGACGACGGCGACATTTTTACCGATTGTCAGCGCCGTGGGCATTGATGCCGGACTACCGCCTCTGCTGTTAGCAGTGCCGGTCGCCTTGGCGGCCAGTTGTGCCTTCATGTTGCCGATTGCCACACCACCCAATGCGATTTGCTTTGGATCGGGTTTGGTCAGTTTGCAACAAATGGCCAAAGCCGGGTTTTGGCTGAATATAATCGGGATTGTTTTATTATCGCTGATTGCAGTTTTCTGGGTGCCGGTTATTTTTACCTGAACCTTTGCGATTGCTCGCGGTTTGCGGTAGAATTTTTCAAAAGAACAGGGGAAGTAGGGAAATGATATTTTTTGATCTGATTGAAGCGTTTATTGCTGGGGCAACGGCACCGGGTGCCGAACTGGCCACCTCGCGCAAACAGGTCGGCAAATATGAATATACCGTATTTGATGCGGCGCCAGATTCTTTGCGCGATATGTTCCTAATGATGCGCCAACACGGTGATTTGCCATTTGTCGTGGAAGACGGCACGCACTATTCTTTTAACGACATGTATACCCGTTCCTGTCGGTTGGCCCATGGACTGGTTGGTCTTGATGTTAAGAAGGGTGATCGCGTCGGTATCTTCATGCGAAACCGCACCGAATGGGTCGTGTCGTTTATTGGTGCCTGCATGGCTGGTGCCGTGGTTACGCCCTTAAATTCTTGGTGGGGTCCGGATGAAGTATCTTACGCGCTGGATGATAGTGGTACAAAAGTTCTGATTGCCGATCCACGTCGGGCGGGCTGTGTGGACGCCATGAAAAATCCGCCAGCAGGTTTGATCAAGATCATTTGCTGCGATGGCGCGGGTGATTTTGCGAATTGGCAGGATTTTGACGATTTGGAAAACGCCAGCAGTGCCACTACGCCGCCGGATATTGCCATCGGTCCTGAAGACGATGCTTGTCTGATGTACACCTCTGGCTCAACCGGACATCCAAAAGGCGTGGCTTCTACCAATCGGGCCGTGGTTTCCGGGGTGTTGGGCTATGCGCTGATGGGTGCGGCCTTGAAATTCTACAAGGCGGGCGGGGTTATCGAAGAAGAAGAAGGACCGCAATTGTCGATCCTGTTGCCAATCCCATTGTTTCACGTCACCGGTTGTGTGGTGATTTTTCTGGTATCGATCATTGCGGCGCGCAAACTGGTTTTGATGCGAAAATGGGACGTGACCGATGCCATGCGCTTAATTGAAGCAGAGAAGATCATGACTCTGACCGGGGTGCCGACCATGACGGCCGATTTGATGAATGCGCCCAATCGGAGTGATTTCGATCTGTCCAGCTTGACGGACCTCAGCGCCGGTGGGGCAGCTCGTCCGGCTGATCAGGTAAAATTGTTGGATGATGCTTTTGAAGCTGCATCGCCATTGGCTGGGTATGGCTTAAGCGAAACCCAAGGCATCGGCTCTTATATTGCTGGCGACGCCTATCTTGAAAATCCATCCAGTATTGGCAAGGCGGCGCGACCGATTGTTGAGCTGGAAATTCGCGATCCGGCCACTGGCGCACACATCGCAGACGGCGAGCGCGGCGAAATATGGATCAAGTCGATTTGTAATTTTCGTTGTTACTGGAACCAGCCAGAAGCCACTGCCGCTGCCTTTACTGATGAATGGTTTCACACCGGCGACGTTGGTATCATTGATGAACAAGGCTTGCTCTACATTGTGGATCGGATCAAAGATATCATCATTCGGGGCGGTGAGAACATTGCCACTTTGGAGGTGGAAAGCGCCATTTCTGCATTGGATGATGTGTTGGAGTGTACGGTGTTTGGCCTGCCGCACGAGCGGTTGGGCGAAGAGGTCGCTACAGTGATTTGCCGAGTGGCAGGATCTGATCTAACCGCAGAACAGGTGCATGCCTCGCTAAAAGGTAAATTGGCCTCGTACAAAATCCCAACCAAAATTGTCATTCAAGATGAGATTCTGGACCGTATTGCCACTGGCAAAATTGCTAAAAAAGATATTCGCGCTGCGATGCTCTAAATTTTGGGCGCTAGTCTTGGTGCTTACCGGCTTCCCAGCCGGGTAAATGGCTACTGGCTAATTGGTTCGGCACGTCCTCAATCGGGGTTTCTAACGTGTCGTTCCAACGGTTCAAAAACCCGAAGAACGAGACAATGGCCACAATATCGAAAATTTCGTCTTGGGAATAATGGGCCTGCAATGCTGATTTTTCAGCCGGTCCGACCATGCCGGCGCTATGGGCCATGCATTGGGCAAATACCATGGCGGCGCGTTCCGCATCCGTGAACAGTGGGCTGGTTTCAAAGCTTGGCATGGCGTGCAGTTTTTCTTCCGATATGCCGGCTTTTGTCGCGGAATGAGCTGTGTGTGCTTGGCAATAGCGACAGCCATAAGCTGCGCTAGCTGCCCATGAGATCAACGGGCGCACACTGGCGTCCAACACGCCGCCACTCATCACGTGCAAGCCCATCCCGGCAAATGCTTGCAGCAGTTCCGGGCGGCGCGCCATGATCTTCATCGAATTGGGTACAAAACCCATTTGCGCTTCGATCATGGCGAACAGGTCTTTCATCGGTTCCAGTTGTGTGGGAGGGGTTGGGCCAAGCAGCGCCATGGGTTTTTCCTTTTTTGACTGGTCTTGTCGGTCATTTTGGGTGAATTTGGTGCAACCTATCGCAAATGAGGTCCGATATGAACCGAAGAAATTTAATGTTGGGCGGCGGCTTGCTAGCTGTGGCTGGATTGGGTGGTTGTAAAGGAGCTGGTTCGGACACCGGGGCCGAGGCTCGTCTGGCTGCGTTGGGCATTGTTTTGCCCGAAGCCCCAGCGCCAGTTGCGACCTATGTACCGTTTCGCCGGGTTGGGAATTTATTGTGGGTGGCGGGGCAAGGCCCGGCCTTTGGCACTAAATTTGGTCAGGGGAAACTCGGTCTTGACCTAACGGTAGAGCAAGGACAGATCGCAGCGCGCAATACCGGGCTTAACATTCTGGCGCAGGTTCGAGCAGCTACTGGTTCGTTGGATCGGGTGCGCCAATGCGTGAAATTGGGTGGTTTTGTCAATTGTACGGCAGACTTTACTGGTCACCCGAAAGTGATCAATGGCGCATCGGATCTGATGGTAGAGGTGTTTGGCGAAGCGGGTAAAGCAGCGCGCTTTGCGGTTGGAGCCAATGTATTGCCGTTTAATGTCTCGGTGGAAATCGAATCGGTTTGGGAGATCGTCTAATGAAAAATGTAATTGGTTTCATTTTATGTCTGGCGCTGGTTGGTTGTTACGAAACTTCTGGCCCACCAGTGCCTGTAGTTTCGCAAACGTCTCCGGCACTGGGACCGTATTCATCGGCCATGATCCACGGGGATACGGTTTATCTGTCGGGTATTATTGCGCTTGATCCTGTCACCAAAACCTTTGCGCCAGCTAATATCGAAGCCCAGTTCGCCCAAGGTTTTGCCAATATGCAAACCATATTGGCGGCCAGTGGAAGCGACCTTGAACATGTGATTAAGGTAACGGTGTACTTAAAAAATCCGGCGGACTTCCCGACCATGAACAAAGTTTATGCCGAAGCTTTCGCACCTTATAAGCCAGCCCGAACCACCGTGCCCGGCGTGGATTGGGGGAGCGACAACGTTTTGATCGAATTGGATGTGATCGCAGCGAAAAAACGCTGATGCGAACCGACACGCCGAGGATTGAACCGTTGGTTGCCGCCGAATGGGATGAGGCGGCAAAAGAGGCGTTGGCTCCAGTACTGAATGATGCAGGGGAAACCCTGAACATTTTTGCGACCTTTGCCAAAAACCCGATCGCGCTAAAAGCCTTTTTGGAGTGGGGTACGTTTATCTTGTTTCAGACTGCCTTAAGTGCGCGGGAACGTGAAATTCTGATCCTGAGAGTCGGTCATCTGGGGCGCTCTGGTTATGAATTTGCCCAACATACGGCAATTGGCTTGCAAAGTGGGTTGGACAGCAAGGACATCAAAAATTTGCAAAATCCCGGCGGTACTGGCGATTGGACCGAAGCGGAAAGCCTGTTGATCCGCAGCGCTGACCAGTTGATGAGTGACCACCATATCAGTGATGATTTGTGGACCAGCTTATCGGCGCATTATAGCGAAAAACAATTGATGGATATAGTGTTTGTGGTCGGTCAATATACCCAAGTTTGCATGGCATTGAATAGTTTCGGCGTGCAACTGGAAAGCTGAACATGACAAAAGAGTCATCAAAAATCGGCTAATCGAATGCAGCCGGTCTATTTGGGCTTGGCGCAATGCGTGTTAGGCATAGCCATCATTTTTATGCAAGCAAAACAATTTCAGGAAAGTCAGATGAAAAAACTATTGATCGTGACGGCGGCCAGTACCGCATTGTTGTGGGGTTGTTCCCAACCGACATCGGAAACTGCCGATGAATTGGCAGCGTTGGAAAATGCGGACACGTCCACTGTTGATGCGGCGGCGACTGATGCAGACGCTGGTGCAAATCCATTTTTCGCCGAATGGGATACGCCATTTGGCATTCCACCGTTTGATCAGATTAAGGACGCGCATTTCAATCCGGCATTTGATGCTGCGTTCGAACAATTGCGAACCGAAGTGGCGGCAATTGCCAACAATCCAGAAGCGCCCAATTTTGCCAACACCTATGAAGCCATGGAACGCTCCGGTGAATTGCTGAACAAGGTGGCTAATGTGTTTGGTAACATCACCAACACCGATACCAATGACACTTTGCGCCAGCTCGAAGGTGAGATTTGGCCAAAAGTAACCGGTGAAATTGATGCGATCTATTTAAGCGATGCCATCTGGCAAAAAGTCCATGACGTCTATGGTCAACGCGAAACACTGGGTCTGGATGATCAGCAAATGCGTCTGGTTGAGCTGGTCCACCGTGATTTTGTTCGCCGGGGTGCGGCCATGGACGAAACCGCCAAGGTACGCCTGAAAGAGATCAATGCTGAACTGTCCGGCTTGACCACCAAATTTGGTCAAAATCTGTTGGCTGAAACCAAAGGGTTTGAACTGGTGATTACCGATGAAGCGGACCTGTCGGGCCTCTCCAAACAAATGATCGGTTCCGCCAAGGCCAAAGCCGAAAAAACCGACCGACCCGATGCTTGGGTGTTTGGCTTGAACCGCTCGGTGTTCGAAGGGTTCATGACCACGTCTGACAATCGAGATTTGCGTAAGAAAATGTTCGATGGCTATCGTTCACGGGCTGCCAATGGCGGCGATACCGACAATGGCGAAGTATTGGTAACCATTGCCAAATTGCGGGCGGAACGGGCTGCCTTAAAAGGTTATGCCGATCACGCCGCGTTTCAGTTGGAAACCCGGATGGCTAAAACTTCAGATACGGCAGTAGATTTTCTGTTGAAAGTTTGGCGCCCCGGTTTGGTGCGCGCCCAAGAAGAAATTGCTGATATGCAAGCCTTTGTTGATGCCGAAGGTGGCAACTTTGCCATTGATGGTTGGGATTGGTGGTATTACGCGGAAAAGGTTCGTACCGCCAAATACGCCTTTGATGCCAGCCAGATGAAGCCGTATTTCCAACTGGAAAACGTGCGCGATGGTGCGTTTTATGTGGCCGGAAAATTGTTTGGCGTGACTTTCACGCCGGTTGAGGACGCACCGCTCTGGAACCCCGAAGTACAGGTGTTTGAAGTTAAAGCCGAAGATGGCACCCATTTGGGTGTATTTTTGGTCGATTATTATGCCCGCGACAGCAAACGCGGCGGCGCATGGATGAGCACCTATCGGGATGAAACCCAGATCGATGGAATGGTTCGGCCTTTGGTTACCAATAATCTGAACCTGTCCAAACCAGCCGCTGGCGACCCAACGCTGATGGGCTTTAACGAGGTAAACACCTTGTTCCATGAATTTGGACACGCGCTGCACGGCTTGTTGACCCAAGCTAAATACGGACGGTTCTCCGGCACATCTGGCCCACGGGATTATACCGAGTTTCCGGCTCAGATGCTGGAACATTGGGCGGCGCAACCGCAAGTGCTGGCCGTGTATGCCAAGCATTATGAAACTGGCGAGGTAATCCCACAGGAACTGGTGCAAAAACTACAAAATGCGTCCACGTTCAATCAGGGGTTTAAGACCACCGAATTTATTGCAGCGTCTTTGCTCGATATGCGTTGGCATATTCTGACCGAACAGGAAGCCGAAGCCATTACCGACGTGCGTGAATTTGAAAAAGCGGCGCTGGACGAATATGGCCTGATCCCGCAGATCGAGCCACGGTATCGCTCGCAGTATTTCAGCCATATTTTCGCTGGCGGCTATTCGGCTGGCTATTACGCTTATCTGTGGTCAGAAATTTTGGATAGTGACGGCTTTGCAGCGTTTGAAGAAAATGGTGATATTTTCGATCCACAACTATCCGAGGCATTGAAAACCTGGGTGTACGAATCTGGTGGCTCAGAGGAAGCAGATATTCTGTACCGCAAGTTTCGGGGTCAGGATCCAGGCATTGGGCCGTTGCTGCGTAATCGCGGATTGGATAGTGCCAAAGGTACACAATAACCCTTTGGCCTTGCGCCGCAGCGTTATGTAATAAAATGGCCCGCCTCGGGAAACCGGGGCGGGTATTTACTGTTAGAAAAACCCGCGTTGAACGGCCCAAACCAATCCGGTGATCGCAATGAACAGTGAGATCGGTTGGGCAATGCGCGCCCGATACCAGCTTTTTTTATAAAACCAATGTAGGGCGACCCAAGCGGCCAGAATGACTGATAACTGGCCCAATTCAACGCCGACATTAAAGCTGATCAGCGAGACTAGAAATTGCTCTTGGGCTAAGCCCATATCGGCCAATACCCCGGCAAACCCAAGGCCGTGGAACAAGCCAAACCCGAACACCAGCGCGGGTCGCCATTTGGTCATGTCTTTGAAAATTAGGTTTTCGAGGGCCACAAATGCAATGCTGGCTGCGATCATCGGCTCGACAATATCGGGTGGGGCACTGATTTTACCGCTAGCCGCCAGCGCCAAGGTGAGCGTGTGGGCCAGCGTAAACACCGAAATTTGGATCAGCAGCGGCCGCAATCGGGTTGAGGCCAGAAACAGCGCCAGCACAAACAGGATGTGATCGGTGCCTCTTGGCAGAATATGCACAAACCCCAGCTTGATATAAAGGCGCACAGTTTGCGTGGTAGGGCGGGTAATTTCTGGCTCACTCGTTTCGGAACTATCGGCTTCGGCCAAGGCCCGACACAAGGCCGGGTCCATTTCGTTGGTCTCGGCGCAAAACTCATCAGCCGGGTGGGCTAAGGCTGGCCCGGCAGTGAGGCTTGGGGTCAGGATCAATGCAAAACCCAAAATGAATAGTTTGAACCAACCCATGTTTGTTCTAAAACCACTTCCAATTGCCAAATCAAGGAAGCTCCATCATGACTCAGTCCAGCACCAGCGCCAACCTTGTTGTGGTTGATCACCCACTAATCCAGCACAAGCTGACCCTGATGCGCCGCAAGGAAAAAAGCACTGCAGAATTTCGGGCGCTGCTCTCTGAGATAGCTTTGTTGTTGGGTTATGAGGCGATGAAAGAATTGCGCACTGAGTTGCGCGAGATCGAAACGCCCATGTGCAAAACCATGCAGCCGGTTCTGGCCGGCAAAAAACTGTGTTTTGTCTCTATTTTGCGCGCGGGTGACGGCCTGTTGGGGGCAATGCTTGACTTGGTGCCCTCCGCCCGGGTTGGTCATGTTGGGATGTATCGCGACGAAGAAACCCTGAAACCTGTGGAATATCTGGTCAAATTACCGGCTGATCTGGCCCAACGCCGGGTCATTACGTTGGACCCGATGCTAGCCACCGGTAACTCAGCCATTGCGGCCATTGATCGGGTGAAACAAGCTGGCGCTCAACATGTTAGTTTTGTTTGTTTACTGGCGGCACCTGAAGGCATTGCAAATTTACAAGCTGCCCACCCGGATGTGCCGATCATTACGGCTGCAATTGACGATGGTTTGAATGAAAACGGCTTTATTATTCCGGGTCTGGGCGATGCCGGAGACCGGTTGTTTGGCACCAAATAATTGTTGGCTTTACCTAGTCATTTCGAGCGTCATTTTCGCGCCGCTGATTTTGCAACGAATTGACCAGTGCTTGTAAATCCGACTGGGCGCGGCGGTTTGCCTGATTGATTCGGGCGCGAGTTTCCGGGCTGATTTCATAGGTGCCATCAGCATTGCGTTTGATGCCCGGGCGATGCTCTGGTTTGGTGTTTTCATCAGCCGGGCCGGTTTTTTGCCCAGCCGCTCCAGTTTTGGTCGTCAGCAAACTCGCTACTTGATTGCCATCCAATTTGGTGTTGGCCAATTGTGTGGGGCTTGGTTTTTGCGGCAGGCGCCGAGCAATGGCCGGAGCGCGCGTAGTGGGCATTTGTCCAACAGCACCCGACAGTATGACCAGACGAAGAATACGCTGCTCACCTAACTTATCAGTTCCGGTTTCGGTGACGTAATCCATATCATGTAAAATGCGAGACAGAATCCCGGTTACTGAGCCGCTCCAAACGCCGGTCAATTCGCGACTTGATGCCAATCGGTTTGCTCCGGATATTTGAAACCCGGCTTGTTCGGCCAATTGTCCTGTAATGTTTTCAAGTCCTTCTGCTTCGGCGGTGACCTGCCAATCGGCTCCAGTTTTTTTCACGGAAACATCTGCCCAAGCGGGCGTGACAAAGGCCAATAAGCTAATGATCAGGCCAATCTGAAGTTTTGTTGCACCGGGCACTGTAAAAGCCTTTTGAAACGAATTTATTGGAAGGCGCATCCTAGCCTACTGGGTGGATTGAGACAAACCCATACCTTTCTGCCCTTAACTTTCTGCTCGAACACATTTATGCATTAGGGATCAAATATGCATGGAATCGGGCTGTTTGCCCATTTCGCACCGGAGAAAATTCCTATGTTGCACCTGTCAGCCCGTATTATTGCTTTGTCTGTCTTGGTCCTGTTTGCTGGCGACGCGATAGCGCAGGCCTCGAAAATAGAGACCGGAAAGGGATCGTTTGCAACGCGGATGCAGGCCGGAGAGCGGGTCCGGGTGATGGTGGATTTTGCCACACCGAATATAGTTTCGGCCCAAGGCACGTCCCTGTCCCGCATTGCACAGCGCAATCGGTCAATTTCCAGCACTCGTAGTGCTTTGTTGAGTAGTATTTTTGGCAGCAACATGTCCAGCATTTATGACCAAAAGACAGCTCATATTGCTTCGGGGCCGCATCTGGCCCGTCGTCTGGATAATGTACCGTCCATGGCAATGGAGCTAACCCAAACAGAAATGAAGCAATTGGCTGCGGATTCTCGGGTATTACGGATTTATCCAGACAAGATTTTTCGCGCCACGTTGGACGAATCAACCCCACTTATCGGAGCCAATGTGGTGTGGGATGCCGGTTCTGAAGGGGCCGGCGTTGCGGTGGCGGTGCTGGATACCGGCTCGTCTCATCAACACACCATGATGAATGGTAAGGTGACGGGTTCAGCTTGTTTTTCTTCTACCTCAGGCAGCCAATCAACGTCGTTTTGCCCCGGTGGCGGCAATTCGGAGATCAGTGCCAATGCCGGCGAAAACTGCCCGGTGGACGATCCTGCTACTGATGGTACAACCGAAGGTGTCGATGGGTGTGACCACGGCACCCACGTGGCCTCAACCGCCATGGGTGCTGCCTTTACAGCATCGAATGGAGATACCTTTGAAGGCGTAGCTCGCGGCGCGAACGTGGTGGCGATCCAAGTGTTTTCACAGTTCAACACTGCCGATGATTGTTCTGATGCTGAACCGCCAGATCCAGATGACGCGCCTTGCGTGCAATCTTTTAATTCAGACCAATTAGCCGGTCTGGATTATGTCATTAACAATGCGGCTGGCTTGAACATTGCCTCGGTCAATATGTCATTGGGTGGATCAGACGAAGTGTCTAACGCATCTGTTTGTGATGCCAACAATGCTCAGATGAAAAACCTGATCGACCAATTGCGTACATTGGGCGTGGCAACGGTGATTGCCTCGGGCAATGACGGCTTTAACACAGGTGTATCAGAGCCGGGTTGCATTTCTTCGGCAGTAACGATTGGTGCGACAACGAAAGCAGATGCCGTTGCCGGCTTTTCAAATTCATCACAATTGGTTGATTTGCTGGCGCCAGGTTCGTCGATTTCAGCAGCATATCCCTTTGTGGGCGGCCAGTCCTATGCAGCAACCCAAAGCGGCACTTCGATGGCCACCCCGCATGTGGCCGGTGCTTTTGCTTTGTTGCGTTCGGCCAATCCCAGCGCAACTGTGGATCAGATTGAAGAAGCCTTAAAAGCCACCGGTACGCCGATCGATGATGGGCGCGATGGCGTGATCAAGCCACGCATCCGGGTTGATCTGGCTAATGATTTCTTACAATCGGGCGGCGGCAGTTTGGGCGATGTTACGCTGTCCCCCATTTCCGGATTTTTAGCCTCTGGTGATTTCGGCGTCCCCAGCAGTTTTGCCGCTAAGGAATATACCCTGACCAATAATGGTACTCTGTCGGCAACCTATACCGTGAGCGGTAACCGCAACTGGATCGGCTTTGATGAGTCGACCGGGTTTATCGCGCCCAATGGCGGTATTCGAAAAGTGGTGGTTTCGGTGGTGATGGACAATATCACCGCCGGGCAAACTGATAATGGGGTTATTACCTTTGAAGTTGGCGCAGACGCCTCAACCCGCTCGGCGTCCTTGAATGTCAAAACGCCAGTGCTCAATGATGACTTTGCTGATGCGCTGGCCCTGTCTGGGCTGACCGTTAGCACTTCGGGAACCACCATTGGCGCAGATCGCGAAACTGGCGAGCCAGATCATTCCGGCGGCGCGGACTCGACCCAAGGGAACTCCTCGGTTTGGCACACGTGGACAGCGCCACTGACTACCGGCATGGATGTCAGTACAGCAGGTAGCGCCTTTGATACGGTGCTAAGTGTGTATACCGGGACGGCCTTGGATGCGTTGACTTTAGTTACGGCGAATGATGATGAAAATTTCCCATCAACCACCACTTCCAAGACCTCCTTTCAGGCTACAGAAGGAACGATGTATACCATTGCCATTGATGGGTTTCGTACTTCATCCGGCACCTATGATCTGGCCTTGAGCGCGCTGGCAGCTAGTGCCGACAGTTTTGCCAATGCCAAAGCGATATCTGGCGCATCCGGGGTTTCTACCGCCCACAATGTCGGGGCGAGTGCGGAGACCGGCGAAGGCGCCCATGCGGGACAGGCCGCTAGCAAGTCAGTGTGGTTTAATTGGACCGCGCCATCCTCTGGCGGCTTTACCTTTTCCACCGATGGTTCGGCCTTCGACACGATTGTGGCAGTTTATACCGGTAATTCGATCGGCGCACGCACGCTGGTTGGCTCCAACGACAATCATGGTGCGGCGGCGCTCTCCAAACCCAAAGTCGTGGATAGCAGCAGCGAGATCAGCTTCACTGCAGTCGGCGGGCAATCCTACAAAATTGCGGTGGATGGGAATGTACCTAACGGTGGAACAGTCGGTGAAAGTGGTTTTATCAGACTATCTTGGGCATTGAGCGCGTTGGCAAAACCCAACCTGGTTACTTCGGTTCTACCCAATGCTCGCTCGGTTCGAGTTGGCGAAACCGCCACCGGGTTCTTGACGGCGATCAATGCGGGCACAATTGCCGGTACCAATTGCGTAGTGACGTTACCAAGCAATGATTTCGCTGGTTCCTTCACCTACCAGACCACGGATGCCAACAACCAAACCACAGGTGCCGAAAATACAGCGGTCGATATTGCCGGTAATAATGGCCAGCAGAATTTTGTGTTTGGCGTCGTTCCGGCTGAAGCCATGTCAGCTCAAGTGCTGACCCCTGTGGTTCAGTGCGATAATGGTCCGTCCTCCAACATTACACCGGGGGTCAACACCTTTACGCTTTCTGCGTCGTTAAGCCCACCACCTGACATGCTGACCATTGCGCGAACTTTGAGCGCCAATGGCGTGATTGAGTTGGCCGGGGCCAGTGATACTGGATTTGTAACGGTGGCCACTTCGGCCATCGGTACCGATGCCACATTGACTTTTTCGGCTAACGATAACGGTGTGGGTCTGCCCTTAGCTATCTCGGTTTGCGAGACAGACCCGGTGACCTCGGTTTGTTTGGCCGATCCAACCGCTTCGGTCACCATCAATTCGGTGAATGGCGAAACCCGTACCTTTGCGGCGTTTGTAACCGCCTCTGGTGACATACCGTTTTTACCGGCAGTGAACCGGTTGTTCCTGACCTTTGATGATGCTGGCGGGATATCGCGGGGTGGCTCATCGGTGGCCGTGCGTACAGACACCTCTGGTTCGAGCAGTAGTGCAACGACGGGCATTTTGGGCAATGGGTTGAGTAATTTGAAATAGCCGCAGATTACGCGGCCAGATTATTGGGAACCGACCGGCAATTGCCAGCTTTGACCATCGCGCGACAAGGTCGCCATGTCGGCCTCCAGCGCGTCCAGTGTCCAGCCGTCAATTTGTTCGTGTAAGAAAACCCGAACCAATTTCCCAGCTTTAGTTTGGATTAGGACCGACCCGCCATCCGGGCGAATGGCAATCCCGGTAATGTTAAATTCAGGTGGTTGGTTTGTTGCATCTGTCTGTCCTGATCCCGACGGCGTGCGTGGTCCGGGCCTATGGATGGTCCGGGATGGTTTTCGGTTTTGCGCAAACAATGGTCGGGTCCAGATTTCATTATGACTTTGCAATGTGGGCAATAAGGCTTCATTGGATGTCGCAGTCTCAGCATCAAATTGAGTTGCAGTCCGGCCTGCGCCGCCCGGTTGCGTGGCGTCGATTGGCTGATTTTGGCGCATCTGATCATAGATCAACCCAATGGCCAGTACTGCGGCAATGCACAGCAATACTTTCATGCGTCCGGTCATGAACCCGCTCCGGTCGTGGTGCGAGCTAACAAAACAAGATCAATCTTCAAATTTGTTCCGTCACCTTGCTCGATCCGGATGCGCTCGATGATCAGTGCCGGGGTTTTGCTTTCAAGCTGATGGATAAATCCGGCAATCGCCGAAATATCACCAGCGACCTGTGCGCTGGCCCTGACTTCTTGCGGGGCGGATACGTCTACCGGGCGAACTTCCACCCGGATCAGCGAAACCTCAGCAATTCGGGCTGAAGCTCGTAACCGGGCTTGCAAGGCCGCGCCGGCTGCGCCATGTGATCTTGCCGGGATAATCCATTGTTGATTTCGGGTGGTTGATTGTATCTGGCTCGGCTGATCAATCGCAGCAAAGGCGGCGCGCACCTGACGCACCCGATCCAGCGCAATGAACAATTGCCAAGCGCAAATCAGCACAATGCCAAGTGCTAACAAACTGGCCGTCCCGCGAAATGTCGGACTGGCGCTCATTGGCCGCCATCTCCTGCTGAGATTTGTGCGATGAGATCAAAACTTTCGCGGCCCTGTTCTTCTTGCACCGATGCAGCGGCCAGCCGAACATTGAACAATGCCGGGCTGGCTTCAAACTGGCTAACCAATGCGGCGGCATTGGTCGTGTGCCCGGCCAATCGAACTTGGCTGTTTTCAATGACAAGAGTTTCGGCCCAAGCCGTATCGGGCAAGGTGCGGGTCACCGCCTCCCAAGTTTCCATGACCGATAATCGGTTGGCTCTAGCTAATTGTTGTTGGCGGGCTGTTTCTGTATCAATTGGGCGGGTTTCGGTGGTCATTTGGGCCAGACGGGGTTCAAGTTGCTCATTGGCCCACAAGTGCAAACCCAGGCTTGCTACTAGCACGGCAGTACAACAAACACCCAAAATGGTGCTCGGGCTGATGGCGGGCCGTATGGCTTGGCCGGTGGTTAAATCAACCAATGGATCGCTAAGCAAATCTTCGGGGTCGATTACATCAACCGCTTTGATATCAAGGCCAAGCTGTTGGGCTTGATCCAATAACTCACCCATTCGGGTTTTACTGGTCAGTGCGATCTTGACGACAATCTGTTTGCCACTTTGATCCTCATCCATCGACTGGATGGCAAAGGCAGTATCGTCTGGTGCAAACGGCGACAGGGTATCCATTTGCAATTGCACGGCAGCCGCTGGGTCTTCGGCGGCGGCCGACGGCAAAGTGATACTTCTCAATTGTCCAATACTGGACCCTAAGCGCAATACGGATCGACCGGTAATGGTATCGGCCGATACTCGATGCGGAATGTCTTGCAATCCGTCAGCAGTTACCAACGCAAAGCCATCAATCGGGTCGCCATGAATGACCTTCCAGTGCGATTGGAATAACGGACCCACACTCGGCAGAGCCATAATTTGCTGGTCAAATGCCCGGATTAGGTTTTGACCAATTTGCATTACTTTTTGTGTTGCGCTCATCTGCGAACCCTCATTGGTTCGGCTCGAACCAAGCATTGCTGGTATTGTAATCAATCACCTGTCGCCCGTACAGGTCCACCCGACCGGATCGTTCATTTACCCGCACAATCATTTTTTCGGCACGGGCCATATTGCGCTGGCCCGCACCCGATGGAACATGAGCATCGACAAATCCATGATATATTCTGCTGGCTGGACTTGCTGGCGCTGGAATGGGGGTCAGCGCTGTTTCTCTGGCGTTCAAAATGCGTGACACTTCCAGCTCAGACAGACCCAACAGGTTCAACACAAAAAATGGCGCATATTGCGTGTCAGGTGTTGGATTACGCGTGGTTACGCTAAATGCTGGACTGATGCTTGCGTACAATTCATCGGTCATGCCCATGACGCGGCGCAGTTCTGCCACATGGACAAACGGGCGGTTGCCGGGGTTTGGCAAGTCTTGGCTTTGGTAGGCGGCGTTTTCGGCTCCACCCGCGCGCGGTGTATTATCCGCATCACGCCAATCGGTAATGGCCGCCGCAATGGCGATTGAATCCGTGTCGCTAGGTGCCAGTTGCGCGATAACACGAGAGAGTAAATCTTGATCGGCAGTATTTAGAGCAATCATGCCGCGATCATCAACCAGCCGGGTTTGGACCCCCAACCCATCCAGTTCAAAGCGCAATACCCGGCCGTCGGCCCGAAACCCATCTGGTTCGCCCAACAAAAATACCGCACGGGATATCCCTGCTTCAATACTGGTTCGCAACCGGGCGCTATCGACCGCAGTTCGAACGATGGCTGCGTCATTGCGGGCTTGGGTGATGGTCAGCGCAGCCAGTGCTGCGGCGATACCCAACACACTGATCACCGCCAGTAAAACATAACCGGCCAGCGTCGGTTGATGCGTTTTATTCTCAGCTCGCATCGACTGCGCCTCGCTCAACATCGAGTTCAACTTTATCGGCATCAATGGCTGCTGGCAGGGCAATGGAGATATTGGGCCAATCGGTCAATGCAAAGCCAAATTGCTGCGGCATTTTGTTGGCAAGCGGCCAATCAGATTGCCAACCCTCTAACCCGCGATAGGAAAACTCTGGCTTAGCCAAGCCACTATAAATCACCAGCTCCGGTTTCACCTCACGCTGTCCAAATTGGGCAAGTGAAGGTAAGGGCAATCGTGCCAGCATCAACTCCCAACCCTCACCCGATCTTGGCGTGATTTGCAGGACATACTCGTATAGTCCGGGCGTGGCGGGATATTGGGTTTCGGCTAGCACCATGTGTAGGCGGGTTTTGGTTCCCAAAAACAACACCTCCGGTTCGTTTTGGCCCGGTCGCATCAAAGGTTCGACTCGGATCAATCGTTCGTGAATAAACCGGAACAAGCTGGTCGTGGTTTCTTGATCCATCCGGGAGTTGGCTAGCGACCGCGACCAGTTGGAAACATTGTTGATCCCTTGTGAGAGTAATACCAGCACCAAGGTACTAATGGTCATCGCCACCAACAACTCGGCCAAAGTTAGCCCAGATCGGGGATCAGATATTTTCATGGGTTGGCCTGCAATGTTTCACTGACCAGCCGCACCTCGCGCCCATTGGGTCCTGCCGCCAAGACCCGAATGCGGATGAGTTGCAAGCCGTTTTGATTGCGGGCAATCGGTTCAAAGCGCACATTCCAAGCAATCTGATTGGACACGCCGCTGCTCGGCCCGGCTCCGGGTTCAGCGGCTCTGGCTTGCGTCATGATGTTTTCGGCCAACATACTGGTTTGGGCCAGCTCAATACCAGCCGCATGTAAGCGGGCCGCGCCGGACATGCTCTGGAAAACAATGGCCAAGCCGCTAGCGGCCAACAGCAAGGCAATCAGTGTTTCGAGCAGGGTGAAGCCTTCTGCATTCTTGGCGATTTTAGTGAATTTGCTCAATTCGCACCTCGGCATTAGCCCAGTTCACAGCGACTTGGTATTCGGAACGGTCCGAAAACAATCGGACTTGCCCACCGGTCGAAGTGCCATCTGCAAAAAATCGGATCCCGGCCAACCCGGGAGTGGATTCGTGTTGTGCCGTGATGGTTTCCAGCTCGATATTGGATCCTAGTTTAACCGGTTGCGAGTGTTGAATAATCCAAGCCGTGCCGGATCGGGTATCGATCTGCACTTGCTGACTGATCCCGGAAGAAAGAGCGAGCTTTCGACCATCCCGGCATAATTTAGCCAATTGAGTGGCGGCGCTTTTGGCATGGTGGTCAGATCGTTTTGGCATCAAGCGCGGAGCCATTACGGTGCTGACCAGCCCAATGATCACCAGCACGACCAGCAATTCGGCCAGTGTGATGCCTGATTTAGCTGCCCGAGACATGATCGCGGTTTTCATCCTCACCGCCTTCCTTATTGTCGGCGCCCCAGCTGTGAATTTCAAACTGCCCATTGGGCAATAATCGATAGCGATAGGGATTACCCCACGGATCAACCGGCAGTCGTCCGCGTTTTAGGTATGGCCCGTTCCAACCGGTACGGTCACCCGGGGCTGAAACCAAGGCATTCAGTCCTTCGGAACTAGTCGGATAGCGCCCAGTATCAATGCTGAAAAATTCAGCTGCAGCCGCTAGATTTTCAACCTGTGCCGCCGCGATTTTGACCTTTGATCCGCCGATCTGGCCGATAAAGCGCGGCGCAACCAAACCCATGATTAGTCCCAGAATAACCAGCACCACCAGTAATTCGGCCAAGGTGTATCCGGCTCTGTGATGGTGGGAAAACTCTTCTCCGGGTCGTTTTTGTATCATGTCAAAACCCTATTTCATTGATGCTGACCAGTGCCAGCAGGATGGATAAAACAATGGTCCCAATAACCAGACCGACAAACCCAATTAAGACCGGCTCAATAATTCGTACGCCCAATTTGGTGCCACGCTCCAGTTGACCTTCATACAGCAAGGCCAGTCTTTGTGCCGCCGGAGCCAGATCGCCGGTTTCCTCACCGACCCGTAAAATCTCCACAGCCAAAGGGGGCAACACATCGGCTTGTTCGATCTGGTCAGGCAGCGATGCGCCGCGCCGCACTTCAATCAAGGCGGATTGTAACCGGTCTTTGGCGTATGGGTCTTGTAAACCGGCGCTGGCCAGACGAAAGGCTGGCGCGGTCGATAGTCCATTGTGTAGCAATACGGCCAATACTCGGCAAAACCGCGCGGCCAACATGGCCCGGACCATCGGGCCGATGCCGGGTAGGCCATGGGCAATCCGATACAGGGTTCGGCCCGATTGGGGTTGGCGCAACCAAGCGGTCAGCAAAAGCCCAAACCCGGCCAATCCAAACCCGATCAAGGGCGCGCCCAATACCAAAGCGTGGGAGCTGGCAAAAACCATCCCGGCAAAGGGTGGTGGCGCCACGTTCATATCGGTAAATATCTGTTCGAATTGTGGAACCACAAACAACATCAATCCGGTGACGGCCAAAGTTGAAAAAATCAGCAGCAAGATCGGATAGAGCAAAGCCCCGCGCATCTCAGATTCGAACTTTTCACGTTTCTCGCGCCAGTCAGCCAGATCAGCCAAGGTATCAGCCAGCGAGCCGGAGGCTTCCCCCGCTTCGGCGATTTGGGCAAAGGGCGGCGGAAAAATAACCGGTTGCGCCATGAGGGCTTGGCTTAAGGATTGCCCGGCCCGGACTTGAGCCAGCAATTCCGTGGTGATTTGTGCAATCAATGATCCATCGGCAAATTTCTGGATGGAAGTCAGTGCTTTTTCAACGGTGAGGCCCGCCCCAATTAGGGCAGATAATTCCCGCGCAATGCGGGTTGCAGCCGGGCCACTGCCCCGAATTCGTTTGGGTTTTTTGGCTCTGTCCAAACTGACCTTAATCGGATTGAGACCTCGGCTTCGCGCTTGCCCGGCGGCGGCCAGTTCGTTGACAGCAAGTACGACCAGTAGTTCGACTGATCCGTCATCTCGAGTGGCTTTGACCAACCAGCGGTTCATGATGGATCGCCGGGTTGAATACCCAATACGCGCTGGATTTCTGCTTCGTCGGTCAATCCAGCTTTTATTTTGGCCCGGCCATCATCAATTAGGAACGTAAATCCAGCTTGTTTTGCTGCTCGTTCAAAGTCCGGAGTCGCGGCGCCAGGTTGGATCAATGCGATCAGATCATCGTTCATGTCGATGATTTCAAACAAACCGGAACGACCCGCATATCCGGCCCCGTTACAAGTTTGGCATTTAGCTTTTTTCGCCGCTTTGTTTTTGCATTTGGAACACAACAGGCGAACCAATCGCTGGGCAATCACCAGTTTTAAGGTGGAGCGCAAAAGGGAAGGATCCACCCCCATATCAACCAAACGGGCTGGCGCGGCTGCTGCGGTATTGGCATGCAGGGTGGCTAATACTAAATGGCCGGTTAAAGCGGCGTTTACGGCAATTTCCGCCGTTTCCGCATCGCGCAATTCACCAACCACAATCACGTCCGGATCGTGACGCAATACCGAGCGCAAGGCGCTGGCAAAGGTCAGGCCAACTGCCGGATTGACCGCGATCTGGGTGATGCCATCGATCTGGTATTCAACCGGGTCTTCGATCGATACGACTTTTCGGCCCGGTTGGTTGAGCTGGGATATGGCCCCGGCCAAGGTGGTGGTTTTCCCACCACCAGTTGGGCCAACCACCAAAACCAAGCCGTAAGGTTCGGCCAACCGGGTCTGCAATATGGTTTCTTCGTGAGCCGACAAACCCAAATCATGCAAGCGAACATCTGCATCGCGGTCCTCAAGTAGGCGAATAACTACGCTTTCACCGTGTATGTTGGGCGCAGTGGCAATGCGAAGGTCGAGCGGGCGACCATTGATATTGACCCGCGCCCGGCCATCTTGCGGTCGCCGCCGTTCGGCAATATCCAGACCACCAATGATTTTAATCCGCGACACCACTAACCGAGCTGAGGCGGCGCTGGGTGCTTTGGTTTCCTGCAACACACCATCAATCCGATAGCGGATCCGCAAATGATCACGGTAGGGTTCAATATGAATATCCGAGGCGCGCGCTTCGGCGGCCTTAGCAATCAGATCATTGACCAGATGCACCATTGGAGCTTCGGAGGCCAGATCGCGCAAATGTTCTTCGTCGGCGCTGGAAGCTGATAATTCTTGGTTGGCCCCATCGGTCGGTTCGTCCTTCTCGAAATAACGAGCCAGAGACGCCTTGATGTCGGTCAGGGAGGCGATGGCCGCAATGGTTTTTCCATTGATGGCCAATGCGATGCCATCCAATGCGGCCCGGTTTTGCGGATCGGCCATGGCAACGATCAAACCTTCGGGAGTTTGTCGCACCGGGCAAAGCTGATTACCGTGCAAAAACGCATGTAGCAATTTACCCGGCACTGGATCGTTTGGCTCAAAGTCGCCACTTGTGATCAGGGGCAGCGCGTGGGCTTCGACTAACAATTCGGCAATTGCTTGATCGCTTAACAATCCCAAACGCCGAATTACATTGGGCAGGCTTTCATGGGTTCGAGCCGCCGCAGCAAGGCAACGGGTTTTATCTCCTTCAGAGAGACTTGAGGCGTCCAGCCAGTTGGTTGGGTCAGATTGTGCCAAAAAATCCGCCATTACATAAACCGGTCCCGCATGCTGGTTTCCAGATGCTGATTGATCAGGT
>JAJFFR010000094.1 GCA_021776555.1 Robiginitomaculum sp. | reverse complement strand
GGGCTGGTGCATACACCGCCGATGCGTAATGTCGCGTTGGCAGTCAATGAGCCGTTGGGACTGCTCGGGCTGGTTTGCCCTGATGAAATGCCGCTGTTATCGATGATCTCGATGATGGCTCCGGTGATGGCCATGGGCAATTGCAGCATCATTGTGCCATCGGAGCGCTATCCGTTATTGGCCACTGATCTATACGGTTTGTTGGAAACCTCTGATGTACCGGCTGGCGTGGTCAATATCATTACTGGACAGCGTGAAGCTTTGACCAAAGTGTTGGCCGAGCACGACCAATTGGATGGTCTTTGGTATTTTGGCAGCGCGCAGGGCAGCGCGGACGTGGAGCGGCTATCAGCCAGTAATCTAAAGCGCACATGGGTCAATCACGGTAAATCACGGGATTGGGCCGCGACGCAAACCGGCGAAGGCCGGCAGTTCTTGCGCGAATGCACCCAAGTGAAAAACATCTGGCTACCGTACGGCGACTGATATGCTCACCCAGGAAATTATACGGATCAAGCGCGATGGCGGAGCCTTGTCGACGCCACAGATCGAACAATTCATTAAAGGCGTTACGGATAACACCGTGTCCGAAGGGCAAATCGCCGCTTTGGCTATGGCGGTATTTTTGAACGGCATGGAGCGGGACGAATTTGTTGCCCTGACCTGTGCTATGGCTCATTCCGGCACGGTTTTGAATTGGGATGAACTATCCGACAAAGGCCCGGTGCTGGACAAGCATTCAACGGGTGGGGTTGGGGACAATGTTTCCCTAATGCTAGCCCCGATTGTGGCGGCGTGCGGCGGCTATGTGCCGATGATTTCTGGGCGCGGGCTGGGTCATACTGGCGGCACATTGGATAAACTAGATTCCATTCCGGGATATGTCTCGACACCATCCATGGATGTGTTGCGTAAAGTGGTTGGGACAACCGGATGCGCTATTATCGGCCAGACCGACGATTTGGCCCCGGCTGATCGTAAAATGTATGCAACCCGCGATATTACCGCGACGGTTGAGTCCATTCCGCTGATCGTGGCGTCAATCCTGTCCAAAAAGTTGAGCGCCGGCTTGGGCGGTTTGGTACTGGATGTAAAAACCGGTTCGGGTGCTTTTGCGGCAAAGTTGGAAATGGCCGAGGATCTGGCCCGAAATTTGTTTTCCGTGGCCAATGCTTGTGGATTGAAATCCAGCGCGTTAATCACCGATATGAACCAGCCATTGGCGAGCGCCGCCGGAAACGCATTGGAAGTGCGAAATGCCGTTGAATTTCTGGACGGCACCCACCGCGATGCGCGCCTTGAAGCAGTAACTTTAGCTCTGGCCGCCGAAATGCTGGTTTTGGGTGGATTATGTTCCACCCCTGATGCGGCCATGCAGCAAGTGACGCGGGCGCTGCACGGCGGTGCGGCGTTGGAGATATTTGCCAAAATGGTCTGCGATCTAGGCGGTCCGGCTGATTTTACCACTGCGATGGATACGTATTTACCCAAAGCAAAAGTGCGCCATGATGTGACAGCCACGCAAGCCGGTTGGGTCAATCAGGTCGCCACGCGCCATCTGGGTCTGGCGGTCGTGCAATTGGGCGGCGGTCGCCAAACGGCAAGTGACGCGCTGGACTATAGCGTTGGACTGACTGGCTTGCCTTCTCTGGGTGACCAGATGGAACAAGGCGGGGTAATTTGCACCATTCATGCAGCTTCGGATGATGCAGCCAAAACGGTGGAGCAATTAGTGTTACAAAGCATCTCGCTGGGTGAAGAACCTGCGAAAACTGACGCTGTTTTGCAAAGGATAGACGGGTCGGAAAAATGAAACGTTTGATTGTTTGCGAACTGGATTCATTGGGTATAGGTGCTGCGCCGGATGCAGCCGACTTTGGTGACGAGGGCGGCGATACGCTGGGCCATATTGCCGAGCATTGTGCTGCTGGAAAATGCGACAAGGAAGGCGTGAGATCTGGGCCGTTACAGATACCAAACCTGTTGGCGCTGGGTCTGGGGGCAGCCAATGCTGCAGCCACGGGGCGTACCGCGCCCGGTTTACAACATGACGGACCGTTTGCTGGTGCCTATGGGTATTGCCAAGAGCAAAGCAAAGGCAAGGATACACCAAGCGGACATTGGGAAGCCATGGGTGCGCCTTGCTTGTTTGAATGGGGTTACTTTACAGATAAAAAGGATACTTTTCCCAAAAAGTTATTAGACAAACTTCAACAAAAATCTGGTGTGCCGGGTTTCTTGGGAAATTGCCATGCTTCGGGCACTGAGATTATCACCAAACTCGGTGAAAAACACATCAAAACTGGAAAGCCGATTGTCTATGCTTCGGCAGATTCTGTAATCCAAATTGCCGCGCATGAGGAGCATTTTGGACTGCAAAACCTGCTGGATTTATGTGAGTTGGCCCGCAAATTAGTTGACCCCTATAACATTGGACGAGTGATTGCCCGACCATTTGACGGCGCTGATGCCGCCAGTTTTACTCGGACCAATAATCGTCGGGATTTGTCAGTACCGCCGCACATGCCGACCTTGCTGGATCGGGTTTCGGCCTCTGATGGGCAAATGATTTCCGTCGGTAAAATATCCGATATTTTTGCCGGGCAGGGCGTAGATCAATCCATCAAGGCCTATGGTCTCGACGGATTGATGCAAGCGACATTGAGTGCAATGGACTCGGCCGGAGACGGCGCGTTTATTTTCACCAACTTTGTGGATTTTGACATGCTGTATGGTCACCGCCGCGACGTGATCGGCTATGCCGCTGCATTGGAGCATTTTGATCGCATGTTGCCGTCTTTGACCGGGCAATTACGTGAGGGTGATTTATTGATCCTGACGGCGGATCATGGTTGCGATCCGACTTTCCCCGGATCAGACCATACCCGGGAATTTGTACCGTTTCTGGCCTCTGGTCCCAGAATTGCACCGGTTGATCTAGGGCACCGCAGGACCTTTGCCGACATTGGCGAAACCGGCGCGGCGTGGTTGGGCCTAGAAGGGTTTGGCACCGGCCAAGTGGCATTGACCCATGGGGATCGAATATCCCACTAAAACAAGAGAAATTTGCCATTGATCAAATGCGCCTGTCGCACGGCGATCTGGATTTCACTGCTTACACGTGTGGATTTCAGGAAAATCCCAATGGCACCTTTGTTTTGTGCTTGCATGGGTTTCCTGACAACGCACAAACCTTTCGCTTTCAATTACCCGCTCTGGCCAAAGCCGGATACCGGGTGCTTGCCCCGATGATGCGAGGCTATGAGCCTTCATCGCAGCCCGTAGATCAAGATTATTCCATACCGGCCTTAACTGGTGATGTGATCGCTTGGATTGACAGTTTGGGCGCGCAAAAGGTGCATCTAGTTGGTCATGATTGGGGGGCCGCAGTGGCCTATCTGGTCGGAGCAATGGCCCCGGAACGGTTCCATTCCTTATGCACATTTGCCGTGCCACCTGCTGCCCGTTTTGCCGATGGCATTCGCGCTGTCCCCAGTCAATTGTTCAAATCTTGGTACATGATGTTTTTTCAACTGCCGGGTCTGGCTGAATGGACGCTGGAGAGAAACGACTGGGCGTTGGTCCGCAAATTATGGCGTACTTGGTCGCCGGGATATCGTCTGGATGACCCTGACTGGTGCGGTTTGCGAGCAATATTTGAGCAGTTAGGCGTAAAACAGGCCATGTTGGCCTATTACCGGCAAAATGCCTCACCCAGTGTTTTGCTGGGCTTGGGTAATCCAGAGGCGGCCAGTTTTACCCGTATCCCGGTTCGGACTTTGGGCATTACCGGTGCCGATGATGGGTGCATTGATACCCGTATGTTTGATCATTGTTTTCACGAGAAAGACTTTCCACAAGGATTTCGGGCGGAACGCATTGCCGGAGTGGGGCATTTTGCCCATCTGGAAAACCCCAAAGCGATCAATCAATTGTTGTTGGATTGGTTTGCTTCAGGTTCTTGAGCGGCCTATGCCAGCATCCGGGTTGATATCTGGAACGTAGCAAACGCCGCAACCCAAGCCAGTACGAACAGATATCCGGTCAAAAACAACGTCCAGTTCCAAGAATTGGTTTCGCGTCGCACCGTAGCCAAGGTGGCAAAACATTGCGGCGCAAACACATACCACGCCAAAAATGCCAGTGCCGAGGGCAGGGACCACGCGCTTTGCAACAGCGCGGCCAAACCCATTTCTACCTGCTGTTCATTGCCCTGAACGGCGTAGACCGTACCCATGGCGGCAACCACCACTTCGCGGGCTGCCATGCCGGGGACCAGTGCAATGACGGTTTCCAACGAGAAACCGATGGGGCGGAAGATCGGCTCGATCCACGCGCCAATGGTACCTGCATAGCTGTCTCGAATACCGCCGCCGGTCTGGGGATAGCTGGTCAAACCCCACAAAATCACCGAAGTGGCAAAGATGATGGTCCCGGCCTTGCGAACAAACGCCCACGCGCGGCCAAACAGCGCAATCCAGAAATCAACCATTTTCGGGATCATATAGCCAGGCAATTCCAACAATAAATGTTGGGCCGGACCTTTGGTTACGGTGTGCCGCAGCACAAAGGCGATTAGGATCGCAAAGACAATCCCGGTCATATAAAGCGTGAACAGCACCAAGCCTTGCAAGTTAAACAGGCCAACGCTTTGGTTGGGGATAAATGCCCCGATAATCAGTGCATAGACCGGCAGGCGGGCCGAGCAGGTCATCAATGGAGCAATCATGATCGTGGTCAGCCGATCCCGCTCGCTTTCAATGCTGCGGGCCGCCATAACGCCGGGAATGGCGCAGGCAAAACTAGACAGCAGCGGGATCAGCGCTCGTCCGTTTAGGCCAATTTTGCTCATCAAGCCATCAACCAGAAATGCAGCGCGCGCCATATAGCCACTGGCTTCCAGCAACAAGATAAAGGCAAACAAAATGACAATCTGCGGCAGAAACACCATAATGGAACCAACACCGGCAATGATGCCATCGCCGATCAGGCTAGCTAGCCATTCTGGTTGAATTTGTCTGGCACCGCCTTGCAAAAACCCGACACCGGCTTCGATCAACTCCATCGGGATGGCTGACCACGTATAAACCGCCTGAAAAATGAAAAACATGATGCCCATCAGCAAGAAAGGCCCAAACACCGGGTGCATGGTCACCCGGTCGATGCTTTGGGTTAGGTCATGGCTGGCTGAGGATTGTTTGATCACGCTTTTGGCGATTTTACGAGCTTGTGCCTGCAATGTGGGCAAATCGAGTTGCCTGCCTTGCGTTGGTTTCACGGTTGTTTTGACTAGGGTGTCCCACTTATCTTCCAGTGCCTGACGGCCATTTTTGCGCGGTGCAGTTACGCCAATCACCGGAAAGCCCAATTGCTTTTCCAATGCAGCCAGATCAATTTCCAACCCGTCACGCTGGGCCATATCCATCATGTTGAGGATTAGCACCATTGGTAGGTCAATCTGTTTGAACTGTAAAATGCTGTGCAAGTGTGTCTGTAATCGGCTGGCATCGAGCACGGCCAACATCATGTCTGGCTGGCGTTCGTCCTCAATTTCACCGCGTAGGTGTTGCAACGATACTCTTTCATCGGACGAGCGTCCTGAAAGGCCATACACGCCGGGCAGGTCGATTAGTTCATACGTTTTTCCGTTGTTTGATGTATAGTTACCGGTGCGCTTTTCCACCGTAACACCCGGGTAATTACCGGTTTTACCACGGCCACCGGTCAACGCGTTGAACAAGGTGGTTTTACCCGTATTGGGCGCGCCGACCAGAGCAATGCGTATTGTCATGAAACGAAAACAACCTGAATTTGTGAGGCTTCGGTTTTACGCAAGGCAATGATGCAACGGTTGAGCCGCACCGAAAGCGGCGAGCCACCGATCAGACCCCGGTGCAGAATTTCCACTTCGTCGCCTTCGGCAAATCCAATTTCGCGTAATTTCTCGATCAACCCGCTTTGCGCTGCCAAAAAACCGCTAATAACGGCTCGCTGATGATTGGATAATTGGTCGAGGCTGGTTGCGATTTTGCTCATGCTGTGGGTAAATCAGAAATGCAACTCATTTGCAACTAGACAATTGGCAATTCTCAATCACGACCCTGTGACGGATTGGCGCAGGGCAGGCGCAGCAAAATTTATTTGCCTTATTCAGCTGGTGATTCGGCTGGTGCAACCGGCTCGTCGAGTGGAATCGGTTTCCATCCTTTTCGGGCCAATTTTCCGGCGCTCAACGATGTGACGTATAACCAGCCATCCCCGGCATCAAATGCGCCAGTGGTGGTGGGATATCCGCCTTTTGGATCCTGCAACTGGTTCAGGACATGCCCATCAAACCCGAAATTGATAATCATGCCATAGGCCAAAGGAGCCGGTTTGAACCGGTTGGGCAAGCGCATGACTAATTTTCGTAAGAACGGCTTGCCCGACAGTTTATCGATGGCATCAAGGCGTGGGCTGGTCAGGCCAAGCCAATACGTGCCATCGGCCGAGCGATTTATATTATCTGGAAAGCCGGGCAAATTGGTCAGTACCTTATCGACTTGTCCGCCCTTATTTCCGTCCAACCAGATGCGCCATACGGCATAGGTGCCAGTATCTGCCACAAAGACGCATTGGTCTTGCGGGCACATGGCCACGCCATTGGCGAAGTTAAATCCGGTTTTTACGATACTGGTTTGTCCATTGGCTGGGTCATACATCAACAAACGGCCATTGGCAGAATGTTCCATCAGGTCAAGCACACTGGCGCCCAAGGTATCTTTCCATTCTTTGGCAGAAAACCGAGTTGAGGCATCAGAGAAGAAAATACGGCCATCCGCAGCAATATCCAAATCATCGGTGTAAGAGATTGGGTCATCGTCACCAACGTGGTCACTTAACAAAGTTACCTCGCCATCTGGAGATACGGACAAAAGCCCTCGCATGGCATCAGCCACAATCAAATTGCCCACCGTATCAAATTCAAGGCCCAGTGGCCGTCCGCCGGTATTGGTAAATTCAGCGACTTCGCCGCTGTCTGGGTTGATCTTCAAAATCGCGCCGTGGTGCGAGGATGCGTAAATATAATGAATACCATCTTGCATGCGGGCGGTAACGTCCTCAGGCCCTATATGGTTGCCCAGATCAATCTGGTTCAAGTCGGCCAAGTCGGTGTTGCTGGCCCATTGACCAACATATCCGGGGGCTTGTGGCGCATCCCAGGATGCCGGTTTGATCGGAACGGGCCACAATACCAGATAGACCAACGCCGCTAAAAGCACCAAACCCAAACCACCAAATACCACTTTCATAGAACTTCCCCGTTTTGTCTTTGACCAACAATATATTTGTGTGGAGGCAGTAAAGCAATGTTGCTGCCGGGCAGCCTATATTTATCTGCACATATTGCAGGGTGACCATGCTTGACAATTGCCTGATTTGACACTCATTTGCGCTCCTCGCATTCAAACAGAGTTCAAGGCCAGATCATGCATGCTTTTCGCACCCATACTTGCGGCGAACTTCGCGCTAGCGAAGTCGACCAAACCGTTCGATTGTCCGGGTGGATTCACCGCAAACGCGACCATGGCGGTTTGCTGTTTGTCGATCTGCGCGACCATTATGGTTTGACCCAATGCGTGGTCCTGCCCGAAAATCCACATTTTGAAACGTTAGAGCGGATGCGGATCGAAGGAGTAATTTCGGTCACCGGCAAAGTGGTGGCTCGCACTGATGAAACCATCAACGATGGTCTACCAACTGGTGCCGTTGAATTGCAGGTCCAAGAACTGGAAATTTTGTCGACGGCACAGGAATTGCCTTTGCCGGTATTTGGCGAGCCGGATTACCCGGATGATATTCGCCTGACCTATCGCTATCTGGATTTGCGTCGTGAGACCTTGCACAAAAACATTGTGTTGCGTTCCAATATCATTGCTTCGATCCGTCGCCGCATGACTGATCAGGGTTTTATGGAGTTTCAAACGCCGATCCTGACCGCGTCCTCTCCCGAAGGCGCGCGTGATTTTCTGGTGCCATCACGTATTCACCCCGGTGAATTTTATGCCCTTCCGCAGGCCCCGCAACAGTTCAAACAATTGATCATGGTTTCCGGCTTCGACCGGTATTTCCAAATTGCACCTTGCTTTCGCGATGAAGACAGCCGGGCCGACCGCAGCCCCGGAGAATTTTACCAACTCGATGTAGAAATGAGCTTTTGTACGCAAGAAGACGTGTTCGAAGCCATCGAGCCGATGTTACATTCGGTGTTCAAGGAATTTGCCGACGGGCGTAATGTGCCTGACGAGCCATTTGCGCGCATTGCCTATAAAGATGCCATGTTGAAATACGGCACTGACAAACCTGACTTGCGGATCCCTTTTGAAATTTCAGATGTGTCCGAGTTTTTTGTCGAAGACGCCGTTGAGTTTGGCGCATTCAAAAACATCGTGAAAAAAGGTGGTGTGGTGCGCGGTATTCCGGCTCCCAATGTGGCTGATAAGCCCCGTTCTTTCTTCGACAAGATGAATTCTTGGGCGCAAAAAGAAATGCAAGCACCGGGTCTGGGCTATATCAATTTTGCCGAAGAAGATGGCAAATTGATCGGTAAAGGCCCCATCGCCAAGTTCTTCCCGGCCGATACCTTGGTTCGCATGGCAACCCATGCCGGGATTGGTGCAGGGGACGCGCTGTTCTTCTCGGCCGGTAAAGCAGCCGATGCGGCGCGTTTGGCCGGTGCGGCGCGGACCAAAATCGGCGCTGATCTTGATTTGATCGATCCAAACGTATTCCGGTTTTGCTGGATTGTTGATTTTCCTATGTTCGAATGGAATGAAGACGAAAAGCGTGTCGATTTCTCGCACAACCCGTTTTCGATGCCACAAGGCGGCATGGATGCGCTGGAGAACAAAGATCCGTTGGAAATTCTGGCCTATCAATACGACATTGTGTGCAATGGCGTAGAGTTAAGCTCTGGCGCGATCCGGAACCACCGCCCGGAAATTATGCTAAAAGCCTTTGAAATGGCTGGGTATGGCGCGGATGTGGTCGAAGACAAATTCGGCGGCATGTTAAATGCGTTTCGCTTTGGCGCGCCGCCACATGGTGGTATTGCACCGGGTATTGACCGGATTGTCATGCTGTTGGCCGGGGTCGAGAATATCCGTGAGGTTATCCTATTCCCAATGAACCAGCAGGCAAGAGACCTGATGATGCAAGCGCCAAATCACGTGTCAAAAGAACAATTGCGGGAACTCAATATCCGGGTGGTTGAACCGCCAAAAAAAGAGGGTTGACCCAAGCGGTGGGTTAGCGCCCACCGGCCAAATCTTTTTCCTCAAGAGCGTGTTGCTGTAGTTCTCTGGCCTGTTCCAAGTTGGCGATGGCCTTGTCAATTTTCTCCTGTGCCTTATGCGAGTCCAATTCTAGGTTATCCAATAACCGAATGGCGCGATCCAGTGAGCGCTCGACACGTTTGACTTGCAAGCTTTGTCGAGAGTCTTGCTCAGAATCCCAATTAAAATGAAATCCCTCCCGGTCGGCTTCCTCAAAGGCTTCGGCCAAGGCACGCCCGGCTTCGGCCATGGCAGTACGACCCCCGGCCAACGCGCTCTTGAATTCTTGTTGTATTTCGGCCAATTCTTCATCGTCCAGATCAATCGAGAACGAGTAGGACCGCGAGCCATTGCGACCGGTAAACTGGTCGGCCCAATCTGTATCATTACAGGCCTGAACACTCATCTTGCGGGGCAATTTGGTTTTGTCATCGCCGCAAGCCCCTTGCAATTGTTCATTGGTTAAACCACGAGCATGAGATAAATCAGCCCCGGCCAAATACACTTCGTCAAAATCAGCGCTCTTTAGGATCGCACTGCCGAAATCAGCATTTCGAAAATCAACATGGTTGAAACTGGCTTCGCGGAAGCCGGCGGCGCCCAGTTGGGTATGGGATAAATTGGAATTGGTAAATTCGGTTTCATTCAGTTTCGCACCGGTCATGTCGCTATGTGAAAGATTACATTCCTCAAATCCAGCGTCCTGAAATGATGCGCCCAGCAATTTGGCATGGCTAAAATTGCTGGCTTCAAATTGTGCGTCCGGTCCTTTGGCTCCGTTTAGGATCGCATGGGACAGATTGATCCCATGGCCGCTGATATCATCCAAGGTTGCTCCAGAAAAATCAGCCCAAGAAAAGTTGGAACCATTCACTTCTACGTCACTCAGGTCTGCCCGGCGAAATACGGCTCGGCTGAAATTTGAACCGGTCAGTTCGGCACCGCTGAGATCGGTGCCGGTGAAATCGGTGCGCGGGAAACTGGCCCCATTTAGCTTGGCACCGGACAGGTTTTTCTTTGACAGATCACAATCTGAACAAACACCGCCAAACCCCATGATCCGAGCCAATTTGTCGTTGCCTGCGAAGGCGGCACTAGCTTGCCCGGTCAACCCAATGGTTGCAGCAAGGAGAATTTTCACAAATGGCTTCATGGCCCTGACCTCAAATCTGGTGGTTGTAGATATATGAGTGTTGCATAGGGTTTTGAGGTGATTTTTACCACTTAAATTAACGTAAGGTGCAAGCCACTAAGACATTTTCAATGTAAATAGCAGGATTTACCCCGTTCTGGCTCTTGAAACCCACTGCAATTGACCTCATCTTGGCCTAATGACCCGTCAACGCCCGCAAATTGTAACTCTGTCTGATCTGGCTGCGGCCCGTGTAAAAGAATTATTGGCCGAAAAGGAACAAGGTTTCTTACGGGTGGGTGTCCAAAATGGCGGGTGCGCCGGAATGGAGTACACCATGGATTATGTGGCGGAAGGTGCGCCGCTGGATGAAACGGTCAATGATAAGGGTGTGACCATATTGGTCGATGCGGCTGCCGTGTTGTTTTTACTCGGCTCGACGATTGATTTTGAAAAAACACCGTTACATTCCAAATTTGTGTTCAAAAATCCAAATGAAACCGATGCCTGTGGCTGCGGGATCAGCGTAACCATTGAGCCGGCTGTCGCTCTGTAGCTTGACTATTTATCTCTAGGCAGAATGGTTTCGACCAGTTTTTGTGCGTATTCAATTGGCACCGGCAGATCAAGAATCAGGCTGCGAAAAAACACCGGGCCATTTAACGCGTCCACCACAAACTCAATATCAAGATCATCGGACAATTGCCCAACTCGCACGCCCTTTTGCAATTGCTGTCGGATCAAAATGCCACGGCGCGCCCGTAAAAAAGTAAGCAAATCATTTTCATCATTCATATGATGCGCGGCTGTCATGGCGGTGGCTAATGCTCGTCGATAACGTCGGTTGTCGAGTAGGGTGCTGGCCGATTCCAAAACAGATATGATGTTATTTCGAACATCGGTATCATCCAACGGACCAAGCAGGGTTTCCGCCATCAGCTTTGATAATGCGCTGGCGGCTAGTGACTCGCGGGTTGGCCAGCGGCGGTAAATGGCAGCTCTTGTGGTCTGGGCAATTTCAGCTACCCGGACAAATGAAAAATCGGAAAACCCATTTTGACCCAAAACATCAATGGCGGCATCAAGGATGCGTAGACTTAGGTCATTGCTCTTGGGGCGACCCGGACTGGGAAGGTTATTCATATTATTCGGTCCAAGTGTTGCGGATTCATCCCGGTTATTCGAAAAAGTAACAAATGCTACAAAATAAGGCTAGCTATCAAAACATAATATAGTACAGTAATGTATCGATATTATGTTGGCAACGGAATCCGCCGGGCCACGATGTCGCGTTTGAAAACCAATTAGGGGATTATTATGCACCTTCGAACCAGTTTTGCTTATGCATCGGTTTCTGCGCTAGCGCTTACTCTGCTTGCACAACCCGTCATAGCACAGGATGCTGATGCGTCCGCCAGTGAAGACGATACCATTACCGTAACCACGCGGAAACGCGAAGAAAGTCTGTTTGAAGTGCCAATTGCGATCTCTGCCTTTACGGCCGAAGATTTGTATGAAGCGGGTATTGAAAACACCGATGATTTGGCTCGCAACACTACTGGCTTTACCATGGCGCCCTTGTTCGGCAACGCGGCCACACCGGTTATCCGGGGACTATCCACTACGATTGGTGAGCCGAATGTCGGCTTTTTTGTTGATGGTGTGTACCAGTCTTCTCGTTTGGCCATGGAAGCCCTGATCGGCTCCGGTGTGGCGCAGGTCGAGGTGGCTAAAGGCCCACAAAGTGCGCTGTATGGTCGAAACACCTTCGCGGGTGCCGTAAACTATGTAACGGCCAAACCAGCCAATAGCGCCGGGGTTTACGCGCAAGGTACGTTTGGTACGGACAATCTTTATGACTTACGCGGCGGCGTTAGCGGCGCAATCGTTGAAGACAAACTCTATGTGCGGGTTGGTGGTCTGGCTCGCGGTCGCGACGGCTATTATATTAATTCTTTGACCGGTAATTCGCTCGATTCACAACAATCTGTAGCGCTGTCCGGCTCCGTACAATTCTTTGCCACACCCAACTTTGAAAATACCGCAACTGTTTCGTATGAAGATACGTCAAATGGTGATTTTCCACTGGCATACGCGACCAATAACGCAACGTTCTTTCCTGCATTTGGTCTGCCGCCAAATAACCAAATTTTCCAAGGTGAACTGCCAGCACCGACCAGCTTTGCTGTAACACCGGGCGGGTTCGATCGGGAAAATTTGCAACTTTCCTTGCAATCCAGTCTGGATTTTGGCTCCGGCTACACCTTTACCTCGATCTTTGGCTATAATGATTTGAGCACCCTGACCCGGGTCGATAATGATTATGAAGCCCGTTCGATTGCCTTTACTACAACCGATGTTGATGTAGGTGAAATTAGCCAAGAATTCCGTATTACCTCACCGGGCGATCAGCGAGTTCAATGGTCACTGGGTGCGTATTACTATCACCAGTATTCCAAAACCCACGCTAATGATCAGCGCCTAGGTACAATTGCCGGTATTCTTCCTTTCCTGCCGGGTAGTCTAGCCGGATTGGTCGGTGGCGGCGAAAACTTCAACAAGGAAACCACAACGTCCAAGGCGGTTTTCGGGGATATCACGTTTGATGTTACTGACAGGCTGAAATTGAATTTCGCAGGTCGCTTTACCGACGAAACCAAAGCCGTGGTATCTGATAGTTTAAGTGCGACCGGCGTTTTGCTGGGACAATTTGTAGATTCAGCAGATTTCGAAAACTTCCAGCCCAAAGCGACCATCAGCTATTTCCCGACCGACAATTGGATGTTGTACGGCTCAGTTGCTGATGCGGAAAAAACCGGTGGCTTTAATGTGGTGACGGTGGCGGGTTCAATCCTGCCAACTGAACGGACCTATGATCCTGAAACAGCCCGTCATTGGGAATTGGGTGCCAAAGGCAGTTTGCTGGATGGAAAGCTGGACGTTACCGCAGCATTGTTCCAGATTGATTGGCAAGATCAGATCGTTCGGGCCATTGGCGCAACTGGTGCAATTTTGAATGTGAATGCCGGTGAAACTACTGCAAAAGGCTTTGAGTTTGATTTTGTCGCGCAATTGTCTGAGAACTTGGAGCTAGAAGGCGGCTTTGCCTATACAGATTCCGCCTATGACAGCTATACGTTTGGCATTTTGGGCGCAATCGGTTTGAATCCGGTTCTAGATGGAACCCGTTTGCAGTTTGTTTCTGAATTTGCTGGTAATCTGTCTGCGACCTATACCCACTCGATCAATGATAATTTAGATTGGTTTGGCCGGGTTGGTTTCGCTTGGCAGTCAGATCAAAGTGTCGTGCAACCCGCCAATTCAACCATTGGCTCGCAAAGCCGCCTGGACATTCGTTCCGGCTTTACTTGGGACAATTATGAGCTGACCTTCTGGGCCAAAAATGTTCTGGAAGATGATGCTGCACTTAACGGCGTCTATGTGCCAAATCCAGCCGAACGGGTGGATACTGTATTGGGGTTTGTTGGTGCCGGTCCGTTTACCGGGTTCACCGCGTTTAGCCCAATTGTGTTGGCTCCCGAGCCGCGCACTGCTGGAGTAACCCTGCGGGCCAAATTCTAGGTCAACTCAACTTCCAGTAACTGGACCGGGTAAATCCTTGTGATTTGCCCGGTCTTTTCGTGAACGGGCAAGGCTGACGGGCTTGCACTGAACGAAAGTTCCCGCTATGCCCGCGCACGAAGGGGGCGGGTTCAAGATTCTCATTACCGTCACTCACGTCTGGAACAATTATCTGTCAGGGTAAATTATGGAACTTATGCTAGTAATCGGTGCTGGTTTTCTCGCGATCATTTACGGAATTGTGCAAACAATGTCCTTGCTCAAAGCAAGTCCCGGAAATGAAAAAATGCAGGAAATCGCCAAGGCGATTCAAGAAGGCGCTGATGCCTATTTGAAACGTCAATATATGACAATCGCCGCCGTTGGCGTTGTGGTATTTGTACTGCTCTTCGTTGTGCTTGGCGCAATGGTCGCAATTGGCTTTCTAATCGGGGCAGTTCTGTCCGGTCTAGCAGGCTTTGTCGGCATGTTGATCTCGGTTCGTGCCAATGTGCGTACCGCAGAAGCTGCCAGCAAGTCACTAGCGGGTGGCCTGTCCATCGCTTTTCGCTCCGGCGCCATCACCGGCATGCTGGTTGCTGGTTTTGCTCTAGTCGGCGTGGCTGGGTACTATTATGTTCTGACCCAAACAATGGGCCTTGAACTTGGTTCGCGTACCGTAATCAATGCCATGGTTGCATTGGGCTTCGGCGCTTCATTGATTTCAATCTTTGCCCGTCTGGGTGGCGGTATCTTTACAAAAGGTGCTGACGTAGGCGGCGACATGGTTGGTAAAATCGAAGCAGGCATCCCGGAAGATGATCCACGAAATGCGGCAACCATTGCCGATAATGTTGGCGATAATGTTGGCGATTGCGCCGGTATGGCAGCTGACTTATTCGAAACCTATGCGGTGACCATTGTTGCCACCATGGTTTTGGCATCGATTTATTTCACCGGTGCGTTGCAAAGCTCCATGATGCTGTTGCCGCTGGCGATTGCCGGGGTTTGCATTGTGACTTCGATCATCGGGACGTTCTTTGTCTCTTTGGGCAAAAATAGCCAAAACGTAATGGGCGCTTTGTACAAAGGCTTGATCGCATCGGGTCTATTGTCGGTTGGCGCTATCTATTTCATCATCGAGAAGATCCTGCCAAATGGCATGGGTGCTGTCGAAGGAACCGGCTACACCGGAATGGATTTGTTCTATGCTGGTCTGATTGGTTTGTTGATAACGGCGCTGATCGTTTGGGTAACCGAGTATTACACGGGGACTGAATACCGTCCGGTTCGTTCAGTGGCCAAGGCTTCTGAATCTGGTCATGGTACCAATGTGATCCAAGGTCTGGCTGTCTCTCTTGAGTCCACTGCCATTCCGGCAATCATCATCATTGCGGCCATTTTGGCGACGTATTCCTTTGCCGGTTTGTTTGGCATCGCGATTGCGGTGACCACCATGTTAGCCTTGGCTGGCTTTATTGTTGCACTGGACGCTTTTGGTCCAGTTACCGATAATGCGGGCGGCATTGCCGAAATGGCTGGCTTGCCAGAAGAAGTTCGCAAAACCACCGATATGCTAGATGCTGTGGGTAACACCACCAAAGCGGTAACCAAAGGCTATGCCATTGGTTCAGCCGGCTTGGGCGCATTGGTTTTGTTTGCGGCTTATACCGAAGACGTCAAACACCTGCTTCACATCGAGCCTGATTTCTCATTGGAAAATCCATATGTGATTGCTGGCCTGTTGTTTGGTGGCATGTTGCCATACCTGTTCGGTGGCATGTCGATGATGGCAGTTGGCCGCGCGGCGGAAGCCGTTGTGACCGAAGTTCGTCGTCAGTTCCGCGAAATTCCAGGCATTATGGAATACAAGAACAAGCCGAATTATGGCAAAGCGGTGGACATTCTTACCAAAGCCGCGATCCGTGAAATGATCGTGCCTTCTTTGTTGCCAGTACTATCGCCAATCGCGCTTTACTTTGCGGTAAATGCAGTTGCTGGCCAAGAACAAGCTTTGTCAGCTGTTGGTGCCATGCTGTTGGGCGTGATCGTTAACGGCCTGTTCGTGGCGATCTCCATGACCGTTGGTGGTGGTGCTTGGGACAATGCCAAAAAGTAC
>JAJFFR010000093.1 GCA_021776555.1 Robiginitomaculum sp. | reverse complement strand
GTCGGCCAACATCAGCTTTTCATCAAGGTCAAAGAAATTCAGTTCGCGCGTCCGGCCCGGCGTGTTTGATGACCGCGCCAGGTTTTTACGATTAGTGAGTGCGTTTAAAAGGCTGGATTTACCCACATTGGAGCGCCCTGCAAACGCCACTTCAGGCCTATCGCCCGGCGGTAATGTGGCAAGCGATACCGCACCCATGATAAACGTGCAGGGACGCGAAAAAAACACCCGCGCGGCCTCCAGCAAAGCCGGATCATATTCATCAACGTTCTGCGGACTGTCCTGCACCTTGCTTAGCCGGCTTCTTCAGATTTGGACTTGCCCATCAACTTGTCCACCACGCGGTCAAACGGGGTTTCCACACCATTTTGCCGGGTAATGACGTATTGCTGTAGCAAGGAAAGGAAATTATTCCACGCCCAGTAAATCACCAAACCAGCGGCAAACGGGGCCAGCATGATGGTAAAGATGACCGGCATGAACGCAAAAATGCGGCGTTGCATCGGGTCAGCCGGTGGCGGGTTGAGCAATTGCTGCGCACCCATGGTCAGGCCCATAATCAAAGGCCAAATACCAATAGCCAGCACCGCGCCAAGAACCGGTACATAACTGGGATCCCACGGGATCAGGCCAAACAGATTACCAATATGGGTGGGGTCTGGCGCAGAGAGATCCTTAATCCAGCCAAAAAATGGCGCGTGGCGCATTTCCAGAGAAATATACAAGGTTTTATACAGCGCAAAAAACACCGGGATTTGCAGCAAGATCGGCAGGCATCCACCAAACGGACTAACCTTTTCGCGTTGATACAGCGCCATGGTTTCTTGCTGCATTTTTTGCGAGTCATCCTTGTGCAGTTCTTTCAGTTCTTCCATTTTGGGCTGCAAAGCTTTCATGCGAGCCATCGACTCATATGACTTGTTAGCCAGTGGGAAAAAGATCGCCTTGATGATCACGGTCAGCGCCATAATGGCCAGACCGAAATTACCAACAATACCGTAGAGCCAATCCAGCACTTTGAAATATGGCCGGGTCAAGAACCAAAACAGACCCCAATCGATCGCCGTATCAAAACGGGCAATTTCCAGATTTTCCTGATAGTCCTGTAAGACACTGACTTCCTTAGCTCCGGAAAACATCCGCAATTGGACTTCGGTCTGACTACCCGGCGCGATCTCGCGCGGCGCACCTAAAAAGCTGGCTTCAAATACGTCTTCACCCCGTGAAGATCGGAACATTCTGGTATTGGCTTCCAAAGTTTCATCATTGGGCGCGATCACTGCAGTCAGCCAGTATTTGGAAGTAAAACCAATCCAGCCACCCGTGCCAGTATGGGTGCCGCCGCCTTTGCGGATTTTCTTGTAATTATATTTGACGTTTTCGCCTTCTACCGCGCCAATCACCCCTTGGTGAGAGACAAAGCTGCCACGCAGTTTGCGTTTTTCCATAGGGGTGGCATTTTTGGGTAGAATAGTTGGATCACCATATTTACGGACCTGACCGTATGGGCGAATGCTGCGGGTCATGGTTCCCGCATTTTCCACCCGGTCGGTAATGGTGAACATATATAAATCATCGATTTCAATGGTGCGGGTAAACAACAAATTCTCACTACTGGTATAGGAAAACTCCAGCGGCGCACCGGGGGCCAGAACATTGCCTTGGGTCAGCTGCCAGCTGGTTTCTAGTCCGGGCAAAGTGTTGTTGGCGCCCTCGTCTGCGGCCCGCCAGCCAAACATGGCAAATTGACCGCCTTTATCCAGTGCCGGGTCAAGCAATTGAACTTCCGAACTGTCCGGGTCCAGTTCTTCGCGATATTTTTTCAAGAATAAATCATTGAACCGACCGCCATAAGCAGTGATTGATCCGTCCAATGCCGGTGAGTCGACCATTACTTTGGGGGACGCTTGCAGCGCTTGGCGTCCAACCTGATTGATCAGTTCGGCCACCGGGTCGGCCGGTTTGGCCTCCGCCTCAGCCAACACCTGTTCGACCTGTTGTGCGGCGCGGCGTTGTTTGGCCGCAGGTTCTACCACCAAAAACTGATAGATGGTCAGCACCACAAGCGCCAATCCAATGGCCAGAAACAGATTTTTTTGGTCTTCCATGCGCTTGGGCTTCCCTATGGCACTTTGTGGCCTCTGGCCTGCGGAGCAGACCGGCCTTCATTTGGTTGGCGCAGCCTTAGCAATGCTGCTTTCATGTCGTCAAGCAGAACCGGCCAGCTCACATCCGCCGTAGCTTTGCGCGCGATAAAAACATAATCCCAACCGCGTTGTCCATATGGAACCAGCAGTTCATGTACCGCTGCCCGCAGTCGCCTTTTGCTTCGGTTCCGCGTCACCGCATTGCCGATTTTTTTGGTAGCAGTAAATCCGGCCCGGATGCCGGATTGTTCTGGCACAGCCTTACGGGCTTGCACCACAACATTAGGCCGCGCCGCGCGCTGGCCTCGCGCCACGTATAAAAATTGTTTTCGTAATGTCAGGCGTTGGATCGCCATGGCTTGATTAGGCGCTGAGCACCTTGCGGCCACGGGCGCGACGTCTGGCCAAAATGATGCGGCCTGACTTGGTTGCCATCCGCGAGCGAAATCCGTGACGACGTGCGCGCACGACCTTGCTTGGTTGAAATGTACGTTTCATGGCACCGGCCTTTGAAATTAGAACTTGTTTTGAGCGGCGGTTTTTATGGGGCTGGACGAGTCAAGTCAAGCGTTTCGCTTTGAATTTAACTTGTTTTCCTGCTTATTTTACCCTTTTGGTTTGCGCCAAAGGTGCCTCCCAGCGTAAACAGGTCACCAGATCGCACCGGGGGTTATCATCGACCAGTCACAACCATCTGCAATGACGCAAAAACCTGCATTGTCTCAGCCAGCGTCAAAGCGCGGGACATCGTTGGGCCGCCGTTTGCTGTGGTTGACCATTTTGTTTGTGATGTTTGCTGAAATTGCCATCTTTTTACCTTCTGCGGCAGCCTTTCGCTCGCAATGGCTGCACGATCGGGTGCAAGCCGCTAGGTTAGTGGTCATTGGGGTCGAAATTGCCGAAGATATGATGGTGTCCGAAGATGTCGCCAAACAAATGTTGGAAACCGCCGGGATCAAGGCGGTACGGATCAACCGGGACGGCATCAGCGAAATTGTTTTACCGGCCCCACTGGAACCCGGCGATAATTCTGTGGTCGATCTCCGAAACCCTTCGATCAGCCAAGCCTTGGTTGATACATGTGATTCGCTGCTACTGCGCCAACCCAAATACTTGCGGGTGATTGATCAATTACCTGGCGAAGAAGGCGGGTTCTTGGAAGTGATGGTTCAAGAGGCCGATCTGGCCCACGAATTGTTCGCATTTTCCATTCGTACTTTTTGGATGTCATTGATTATCTCGGTGCTGGCCGGCGCATTTATTTATGCTGTCTTGCTCTATGTCATGGTCCGACCGATGCGAAATTTATCGAGCGCCATGACCCGGTTTCGCCAAGCGCCAGAAGACCCGACCCTGATTGTAACCCCTTCGAACCGCCGCGATGAAATTGGTGCAGCAGAGGCTGATCTGGCCTTGTTGCAAACCGAAGTGCAACAGGCCTTGGGTCAAAAAGCCCGTTTGGCCGCATTGGGCGAAGCCGTAGCTAAAATCAATCATGATATGCGCAACATCCTGACCAGCGCCCAGTTGGTTTCAGACCGCTTGGCGGGAAGTAGTGATCCAAATACTCGTAAAATGGGCGAGCGATTGGTCCGTTCCATCGACCGAGGCGTAGCCTTGAGCCGAACCACGCTGGAATATGGTCGATCGCCGGAGCCGGACCCGGTTCCACAAACTCTGTCGCTGTTTCTGGCCCTAGAAGACGCGTGGCTCGATGCCTGTATGGGGCCGACTTGCCAAGTAAAATGGAAAAATCAGGTCGATCGGGATGTTGATGTGCGGGCCGACCCGGATCATCTGTACCGGATATTGGTCAATTTATTGCGAAATGCTTCACAAGCCATGCAAGGCACCGGCGAGCTAATCGCCGAGATCACCACCACCAACGGAATGATCGAATTACAGATCACCGATACCGGACCCGGTATTCCTAAAAAAATCCAAGACGGACTATTTACCCCATTTTCCGGCTCCTCCCGCAAAGAAGGCTCCGGCCTTGGTCTCGCCATCGCCCGCGAACTGGCCCGCGCCAATCAGGGCGATCTGGTGCTGAAATCAACCAGCAAGAAGGGTACGATTTTTGAGGTGAAACTGGTTCGGGTTTAGCGGTGGTTTTGGGCGGCTTGGGATTAATATCACAGCCCGGTCCCGCTTGCCGATCCTTCGAGGCTCCCGCTGGTCGCACCTCAGGATGAGGTGAGTGGTGCGTGTGCTGGTTGAATACAAGCCACATCATCCTGAGGTGCTGCGGAGCAGCCTCGAAGGATCAGCAAGCGGTCCAATATCACCATTGTCATTTTGTATTGTCACAAAATGCAAAGCCCGCACAAACAATCGACACTCATTGCCACTACGCGCACAGACATTTTCACATAATTTACAGTTAAATCACAGTCATCGACAAACATGCACAATGGGAAGTCGGGGATAACTGGCAGATGTCCACAGCTCCCGGCTTGCTCGTAGACTGATCTTGAACCTTGGCCAGCTAGCCAACGTTCCAGCTCTTTGAAATTGTCAATTTCAGCCAGCGTCTTCCAAAATCATTTGCGAGGCTTTTTCAGCGATCATCAAGGTTGGAGCATTGGTATTGCCTGAGGTCAGCCGGGGCATGATGGAGGCATCAACCACCCGCAGGCCAGATAACCCATGTACCCGCAAGCGTTCGTCAACCACGGCCATTTTGTCTTGGCCCATTTTGCAAGTGCCAACCGGGTGGTAGAGGGTCGAACCATGGCCGCGCAAATAGCTTTCCCAATCGGCGTCCGATTGAACCTCTGGTCCGGGATTGTCCTCTTCGGCCCGAAAGTCATCAAATGACTGGCCGGCAAACAATTCCCGCATCCATTTCAAACCATAAACGGTGGAGCGAATATCCTCGTCACTGTCCATATAATTGCAAAAAACCTTAGGTTTTTCGTTCGGATCCGCCGAAGATGCGCGCACCCAACCC
>JAJFFR010000092.1 GCA_021776555.1 Robiginitomaculum sp. | reverse complement strand
GGCCAAACCAGCCTGCAACGCCTTGCCTTTGGCGTGGGTGAGGGCGATGATGCGGACGCGCAGTGGATCGAAGATACCATTGCCGTCAAAGTTCAGATTGTTGCCATTCCGGTAAGTTGAGACCCGCCCATGTCCGCGCCTATTCTTGCTGCCAGCCATGCAGACGCCAGCCGTCAGGCGCTGGATTTGTTGCAAGCTGGCAAATTGGTCATTGTCCCCACTGAAACGGTGTATGGGCTGGCGGCCCGGCCCGATCACCGCGCCGCCTTGGATAAAGTCTATGCCATCAAAAAGCGTGAAGCCCAAAAAGCCCTGATCGCCCATGTGGATGGCCTAGCCATGGCCGAACAACTGGCCGAGCTAAACGAGCTGGCCCGCCGGTTGATCGCCGCGTTCTGGCCCGGCCCGCTGACCTTAATTGTCCCCAAAAAACAAACCGGGTTGATCGACCCGATTGCCAGCGGCGGGTTGGAGGCAGTGGCTTTACGCTGCCCGGATCATGATTTCACCCGCAATCTGATCACCCAATTGGGCACACCTTTGTTGGCCCCGTCGGCCAATCTAGCCGGTCAAAAGCCCCCCACCCGAGTTGAAGATATTTCATCGATCATCGCGGACGGTGCAGACCTGATTATTGATGGTGGACCTTGCCAAATCGGCCAAGCCTCGACCTTGCTTGATTTATGGCCGGAGCGACCATTAGTGTTGCGCCAAGGGGCATTGTCCCGCGAGGAACTAGAAAAAGTGAGTGGCCCGCTTGGCTGAACTTCCAACAAATTTTATCCAACAGGCCCGAGATATTCTCGGACCCAAAGGGCTGGTGCAAGAGCCAGAACAATTGGCCCCCTTCCTCACCGAATGGCGTGATCGCTGGCATGGCTCTACCCCTTTGTTGGCCCAACCGGACAGCTCGCAAGCTTTGGCCGAATTTGTCAGCCTATGCGCGCAATTCAAACTGCCGATCACCCCGCAAGGCGGCAATACGGGTCTGGTCGGCGGACAAGTTCCGCAGGGCGAGATATTGCTCAGCACCCGGCGTCTGACCAAAGTTCGAGCCATTGATCCAAAGGCGATGACCCTTCAGGTTGATGCCGGTGTCACCTTGCAACAAGCCGCTGAAGCTGCGGCTGAACATGATCTGTTATTCCCGCTGGAACTCGCTTCTGGCGGATCGGCGACCATTGGCGGGGCCATCGCCACCAATGCGGGCGGCATGGGCGTCTTGCGCTATGGCAATATGCGCGATCTGGTTTTGGGCCTCGAAGTGGTTCTGCCAGATGGTCAATTGTGGGATGGCCTTTCAAGTTTACGCAAAGACAATACCGGTTATGACGTAAAACAGCTTTTCATCGGCTCCGAAGGTACATTGGGCGTGGTCACCGGAGCCACTTTACGGCTGTTCGCCCGACCACCCACTCAAATTACCATTTGGGCCGGACTGGAACGGCCCGAACACGCCGTTGAATTACTGGCCCATTTGCGCGGGGTTTTCGGTGAACAAATTTCCAAGTTTGAATTGATCTCGGAAACCTCGCTGGAACTGGTATTGGACCACATGCATGACGCGCGCCGCCCTCTGCAAAGCCAAACCCCATGGCATGTGCTGGTCGAATTTGGTCTGTCCGATCCGCACAGTGGGCCTGATCAAGTGTTTTCAGCGCTGGAAAGCGCCTTGGATCAACAGATGATCAATGATGCCATATTGGCCAAATCCCAAGCCGAAGCCAGCGCGCTACTGGCCTTGCGCGAAAATATCTCTGCGGCCCAAAAGTCGAAAGGAGCAGCGATCAAACATGATATTTCGCTGCCCTTGGCCGCCATCGCAGAATTTTTACAAACCGCCGCCGAAGCGATTGAACAACAAGCGCCCGGCACGAGATTTTGCATTTTCGGACATTTGGGCGATGGCAATCTGCATTATAATTTGCTGCAACCAGTAGGCATGGCCGCGCAAGAATTTCTGGCCCGGCGCGAAACCATCACCGATATCGTGCATGATCTAGTTCACGCCAGATCAGGCAGCTTTTCAGCCGAACACGGCATTGGCATTGCCAAAATTGGTGAGATGCAACGCTACAAATCACCGATTGAACTAGCCTTGATGCAAAGCCTGAAGCAAACCTTGGACCCGGATCATTTGATGAACCCACGCTTGTGGTTTGAATCCGCTGCCCAAGACAAGAAAGATGTTTGATCTAGTGGCCCGCGCGCATTAGTTTAGAATCATTCAAATCTTTATCGAAAGAAATACCATGTTGACCGTGCTCTCCCCCGCCAAAAAATTGATCGTCCCAGAGCCAGACTCGGCCCGGCCCAACACCCGCCCGGAACTGCTGGAACAAGCTGCGACTTTAGCCAAAGCCACCAAAAGGCTCACCCGCGCCCAAATCCGGCAGATGATGCATTTGTCGGACAATTTGACCGATTTGACTTTTTCGCGCTTTCAACAATTGGATTTGTCTGATGAGACCATGGGCAGTCCGGCGGCATTGACCTTTGCTGGGGATGTCTATCGCGGACTGGATGCTGCAACACTGTCAGCCAAAGATCTGAACTTTGCCCAAAGTCATATCCGGATATTGTCCGGCCTGTATGGCGTGTTGCGTCCTCTCGATATGATGCAACCCTATCGCCTCGAAATGGGTCGCAAAATCAAAACCCGGCGCGGCGAAGACTTGTATGATTTTTGGGGTAGCCGCATATCTGATGCGTTGAACCACAGTCTAAGTGAGCACAAAACGCCGATCATCATCAATCTGGCTTCGAATGAGTATTTCAAATCAGTCGATAAAAAAGCCCTGAACCGAACCATTATCAGCCCGGTATTCAAAGAAGAAAAGGACGGCCAACAACGAGTGTTGAGCTTTTTTGCTAAACAAGCCCGGGGTCTGATGGCTCGCTGGATCATTCAAAACCAGGTCGATAACCCGGCCGATCTGCAAGCCTTTGAAGTGGCCGGGTATCGCTTTTCCGAAGAGGGTTCAGACGACAAACCGTTATTTGTGCGCCCGCAACCTGCAAAAAAAGCGGCCTAAAGTTGGACATCTGCCCAACCAATACCTATATTAAAGAAGCTGCGGGGCAAAAGATAACGGAGAAATTCAATGGATTTCGGCCTTTTGCCTCTATTGTTCTACTTTTTGCCATGGCTAATCGCTTTGGTTCGCGGACATCACAGCACCACAGCCATATTCTTTTTGACCTTTTTACTCGGATGGACCGGCCTATTCTGGATCATCGCGTTTGTCTGGTCACTGACCCACGTAAGACGGCGTTATTACTATTGATAAAAACCGGGCTGGCGGCTTGTCTATTGGTCTTGATCGCCAATCCTGCTTTGGCGCAAAGCCCGGTGGAACGCCCGCCTGAGACCCGTCGAACCATGGAAAAGCTGGCCGAAACCATCGGTGCGATCCACTATTTGCATGTGGTGTGTCAGGGTCGCAAAACCCAGGACTGGCGCGACCGCATGGTTGAAATGCTCGAGCTGGAAAACCCGGGCTACCGGGCCAGAGGCCGCTTAATCGGCGCGTTCAACCAAGGATATCGCCAGCAGGCGCGTCAATTTCCCGATTGCGGGCCGCAAATTGATCGACAGATTCAAATAAAATCCGAACAAGGTAGAATTTTATCGGATGCATTAGCCGATCCTTATCTTCGCTGAGCTATACCTACGGACAGAGGCAGGAAAAACCTGCCCTGAATTGGTGGTAAAGTTTTCGCGGGGAACGACGATGACGACTGACTGTGCAATCACGCAGCGTCTTGAGAAAGACGAACAAAAATCTACTGCATTGGACATGATCCTTTGTGCGTGGGACCAGGCTTTGGCCAAAGGTTGCACTCCTGAAAACATTGCGACTTCCGCAATTTTTGCGGCACTGGCTGATCTGATTGACGTATATGGCGAAGAAATTGTCGCCGAAATGACCAGACGCCTGCCGGACCGCATCACACGCGGCGAATTTTCCATGCGTGAAGGTTTAGCCAACTAAGCCACACGCCAAAAACAATAAAAACAACTCAAAAATCTGGGTCGGGTGTTCAATACGCCCGGCCCTTTTTTGGGTGAGTGCCGCTTGCCGATGCTTCGAGGCTGCTACGCAGCACCTCAGCATGAGGTTGGTGGTGGTGGGTTTTGTTTGTCTATGAGGTCGGTCCGTCCATACGTCACCTCATGCTGAGGTGCGACCAGCGGGAGCCTTGTATATTTCTTTTTTGTTAGCAATTGATCTTGCGCTGCCAACAAGCAGAGCTGTTGCAATCCATTCCAGGCATTGGCCCGGTGGTCTGTGCCAGATTACTGGCTGATATGCCGGAACTGGGCTTGCTGGATCGCAAGCAAATAGCCGCCTTGGCTGGGTTGGCACCGATCAATCGAGATAGTGGCCGGCAAAGGTAAAACGCTGTATCTGGGGTGGCCGAAAACTAAAAGACAAGGGAAAACCACATAAAGTCGTCATCGTAGCTGTTGCTCGAAGACTGCTCATAACCGCAAACGCCGTAATCCGACAAAAAGAACCCTGGAAAATACAAACCTGAAACACAGTTGCTCAAAGCATCGGCAATCCACCCGAATGGCCCTTGGTCCAGCCCTGCGCTTGGCATATAGTGTTGATCCGTTAACTGGATACCCATCGTGCCAACCCCAATTGAACAAGCGCAAAAAAGCCTGAACCAATGGTGGCAGGATGCCGGAGTGGAGCTACCGCCCGCCCAACCTGTTTCGGGTCGTCCTGATGCCAAAGCTAAAACGACGACACCTGCGCCAACACCAACCACCAAAGTACCCGAAGCAAGCCCCCGAATTGACCAACTTGCCAAAGCGCGCAAACTGGCCGCTGCGGCCAGAACTCTGGACGAGCTGATCGCCGTCATTACCGATTTTGATGCCGGACTGCTGTCTGATGAAGCCAGACAAGCGGTCATTTCGCGGGGCAATCCCAAAGCAGACATTATGCTGATCGGCGAAGCACCGGGCCGCGATGAAGACAAAGAAGGCAAGCCGTTTGTCGGGCGCTCTGGGCAATTGCTTGACAAAATGTTTGCGGCAATCGGCATGGACGAGACCAACCTCTACATTACCAATGGGGTGTTCTGGCGACCCAAGGGAAACCGCACCCCAACCCCAGCCGAAAGCGCCCTGTGCCTGCCGTTTGTCGAGCGGCATATCGCATTGATCGCCCCCAAAATACTGGTGACCATTGGCGGTAGCTCGACCAAAACCATGTTGGGCACCGAAACCGGGATCACCCGCCTACGCGGCAAATGGGCTGACTATCAGGTGAAAAACCCAGATGGAACCGATTCCGAGACCCACATCCCACTGCTGCCGATCTATCACCCGGCCTTTGTCTTACGAAAACCTGCCACCAAGCGAGAGGTTTGGCAGGACTTGCAAAGCTTGAGCCAACAATTGGCTGAATCCTAGCTTGCTAGGTTTCAGGTGTTCGGAGTCATGATCGTTATGACGATAATCCGGGCGCCTTTTTGACTGGCCTCGAAGTCAAGGTCTTCCCCGCGTATCAGATCGCCTTCGTTTACCGACGTCGTGCCAATTTTGCCAATGCCGCTGACTACATACAGCAAAAATGGACCATTTCGGCAAATCGCCTGTCTTCCCGTTAAGATACCTACTTCGATTGTGGTTGGGCTATCCAGCATTTCAACTTGACCTTTGTGGCCGCCATAAATGCGCGTCACCTTGCCAGGTTTCAAATCATAAAATCTGTAACTTGCAGGTTCGCCGCTGGTTTGTGGTAAAGCCCAAAGTTGGATCATCCGGGTTTGATCTGCGTCTGGATTGATCTCGTTATGCTGAAAACCGTCGCCACCAGCCCGTTGCGCCTGAGCCTGCCCGGCAATCATTGAACGGCCATGTTCCATAGAGCCTTCATGAACCAACCGTCCCTCGACTACCACTGAAATGACATCAATTTCCTTGTGCGGGTGCATCCCGCTCTCGCCATGTGGCAAATACCGGGCATCGGCGAGATAGACAAAATTCCCAAGCCCATCCCACGTATCATGGCCGCCACCCAGCCGTTGGTCTTTGACCAAGCGATGTTCGGTGATGCCAGCGAACCCACCCAAGGGCAGGTCATCTTTGCGCAAAATTTGCAAACTCATGGTCAATTTCCTTTTGGATCAATATTTCTATTTACCAAATATATTTTACGCACTAGTTTATGCAACTAGGTACCTTTTAGTAACTATTCATCTAGGAGTGATAAGTGTCTAAAAACAAACATATATTTTCTTGCCCAATTGGCGGCGCTTTAAGTGTTTTTGCCGGGCGGTGGAAGCCTGAAATTCTCTGGCATCTCAAAAATGGACCGGTGCGGTTCAACCAACTGTTACGGCTCATTGAGGGTGTTTCGCAAAAAATGCTGACACAACAATTACGGGAATTACAACGAGATGGTTTGGTTACCCGCACCCAATATGAAGAAATTCCGCCACGTGTGGAGTACGCCTGCACTAAGCTAGCAGACAGTCTGGTTCCCATTTTTGATGAGCTAGAAGAATGGAACAAAACCCATCACCATCATGTTCGCAAGGCTCAGAAAAAGTACGATAAAACAATAAACTAGTGCAGTTTCAAATAGAATTTGTATAAATTTTTTGGCTATATGTATATATTATTTGACATAATGGCGATTTTATCATACTTATGGCTCAATTTTGTTGTCATTTGGCAATCCCATTTATCACTTTGAGGAAATTATGTCTTATCAAGAAAAGAATATTTACGTGTCGATTTTGATCACGTTTTTGGTGTATGGCGGCTTTTGTTTGTGGGCGTTTTTCGCACTGCAACAAGGGCGGTTCGAGGGTGAGGCAGGGGCGCAATTGGTCGGTAAATCCTTTTTTGTCCTGTTCGGTATCGCCATTGTCTTCAGCATTGCCTTGCGGATCGCGTTTCATATTATCCATGCGATCATTACCCGAGAACCCAAGCCCAGCTTTGTGGTCGATGAACGGGACCAGTTGATTGAATTACAAGGTTTGCAGGTTTTCCTATATGTGCTGTCCGGCGGATTTATGCTGTCCATGGCCGCTTTGGCCTTTGGCCAACCGGCTGCGCTGGTTTTTTTCCTGATTATTTCATCATTTTCCATTGGTGATCTGGCTGGCAATGCACGCAGAATTTGTAAGTACCGGGCGGTGGGTTGAGATGAGCAATTCCTCAAAAACAACAATGCGTGCAGCAGTATACCAACAATACGGTCCGCCTGAAGTTGTCCATATTGCCAATGTGCCAAAACCCACCATCAAACCTGATCAGGTATTGATCAAAATTCATGCAACAACAGTCAATTCCGCCGATTGGCGGTTACGCTCCATGCAGGCTCCGGCCGGCTATCGTATTTTGGTCCGCTTGGCGTTGGGTGTTTTCAAACCGCGCAACCAAATCCTCGGCATGGAATCATCGGGCGTTGTGGAGGCCATCGGCTCCAAGGTGACTAAATTTGCGGTGGGTGACCGCGTATTGTCGGGCGGAGCATTTGGCAACCATGCCGAGTTCAGGACGGTCAAGGAAACCGGCTCTATTGCTCTGATGCCGGAAGAGCTGGGCTTTGCCGAAGCCGCAGCCCTAGCGTTTGGTGGCTCCACCGCGCTCAGCTTCTTGCAAGAAAAAGCAAATATCGGGCCAGGGGATAAGCTACTGATCAACGGCGCATCCGGCGCGGTGGGGATTGCTAGCATTCAGATTGCCAAATATTTCGGGGCGCAAGTCACTGCCGTTTGCAGTGCGGCCAATTTTGACCTAGTTCGATCCCTCGGCGCAGATCATGTGATTGATTATCACCAACAGGATTTCACCCAAAACGGCGAGATTTATGACATCATCATGGACAATGTTGGCAATGCGCCATGGCAGAGCAGCAAAAACTCGCTGAGCGATACCGGACACTTTCTGGCAGTTATCGGCCCGTTCTCAGACCTATTTCGTGCGCCGCTGGTTTCCAAAAAAGGCGGCAAATCCATGCACACTGGTTCGGCCAGCGCTAATGCTGAACAACTGGCCCTGTTGGCCCAGTTTGCTGTGGATGGCATTTTTCAGCCGCATATCAACCAGTCCTTCACACTAGACGAGATCGCAGCCGCCCACACCTTGGTCGATACCGGTCACAAAACGGGCAGTGTCGTCATTCAGATAGTCGAACAGGAATAAGCAAATGGATTTATCAAACCGGGCCAAAAACATCCTTGGTTTCATGATTTTTGAGACGCTACTCACGGCCTATTTTCTTTGGCACGCCAAGCGGCTACCGGCCGATACACCGCTGCTTTCCGAACCGATGTTCGAATTGATTCTGGCGGTGATCTTGCTCTCGATCATTGGCGGTATACTCGTAACCGCCATTGTTAATGGAACCAAAAACAAAGAGGCAGCCGATGAACGCGACAAGAATATCGAAGCCAAGGCCGACGGCTATGCCTATCGAACTTTGGTCTGGTCAATCGGTTTTTTTCTGGCATTTTTGTATGCAAGTCAGGGAGCTGAAATCGCCGATAGTCCCTATCAAATCAAAGCCATCCTGACCTCATTTACCTTCACACCGCTACGGGTATTAAGCGCCATGGTGCTAATTCTCTGGCTGGCCGAAACGGTCAAATATGCCGTCCAACTTCGGCTATATCGTCGGGGCTATTAGGATGACCAAAACCAATATCACCAACCAGATTCGTACCTTGCGTTTCTTTGCCAATGAAATGAGCCAAGCGACCCTTGCGACAAAAATTGGAGTCACCCGACAAACGGTGATGGCGATCGAGGCGGCTAAATACTCACCATCGCTGGAACTAGCGTTCAAAATCGCCGCGGTGTTCGACAAAGACTTAAGTGAAGTATTTGAATATCCAAAAAGCAATCAAAATGACTAAGTTGATCTGCGGCGTGGACGAAGCCGGACGCGGACCGGGCGCTGGGCCGGTTGTGGCGGCGGCAGTCATTCTGCCGTTCGGCTTTGACGTGTCCGCGCTCGACGACAGCAAGAAGCTCTCCGCCGCCAAGCGTGAGAAGCTCTATACCCAGATTCTGGCCGAAGCTGATTGGGGTATTGGCATGGCCGAACCGCAGGAGATCGACCAGATCAATATCCTACACGCCACCATGCGCGCTATGGAGCGTGCCGTCACCCATCTGCGCCAGACACCCGAATTGGCGCTGATTGATGGCAATCGCGTCCCTTCGCAACTGTCCTGCAAAGGCCACGCAATCATTGGCGGCGATGCGTTGGAGCCGTGCATATCTGCCGGCTCGATACTGGCCAAAGTTACCCGCGACGCCCTGATGGTGGCGGCTCATGCACGGTTTCCGCATTACGGATTTGCCCAGCACAAAGGATCTCTGTCCAAACTCCACAAGCAGGCATTGGCCGATCACGGCCCCTGCCCGATCCATCGGTTTAGTTACGCCCCAGTGCGCGAAGCGGCGCGGCAATGGTACGCCACAACGATTTAACCCGTTGTTAACCATAACTTTTATCGTTTCATTAACCATAACTGTTAAGCCCACATTATCCAAAGCAGCCCACGATTCACCTTAAGGCGAAAAGCCAGTGACTTGATGGGTGAATGAAATGAGTGAACTACCAAAAGACAAAATTATTGTCGGCGATTGTGTGCGCGCCATGGAACAACTGCCGGAAAATTCGGTAGATCTCATTTTTGCTGACCCACCCTATAACATGCAATTGGGCGGTGAATTACACCGGCCAGACCAAAGCAAGGTTGATGCGGTGACCCAAGAATGGGACCAGATCGGCAGTTTTGACAATTACGACCTGTTCACTTGGAAATGGCTGGAAGCTGCGCGCCGTGTGCTCAAGGACGATGGTGCCATCTGGGTGATGGGTTCTTATCACAATATCTATCGGGTCGGCGGCATCTTACAAGATGCTGGGTTCTGGTTCATGAATGACGTGATCTGGCGCAAGTCCAACCCGATGCCAAATTTCAAAGGCACAAGATTTACCAACGCTCACGAAACTCTGCTCTGGGCTTTGAAATCCCGCGATCAGAAGAAATACACGTTCAACTATAAAGCCATGAAAATGCTCAATGACGAAGTGCAAATGCGCTCCGACTGGGTGCTGCCGATCTGCGGCGGGCATGAACGCATTAAGGGCGAGGACGGCAACAAAGCCCACCCAACCCAAAAACCGCAAAGCCTACTGCACCGGGTATTGCTCGCCACCACCAATCCGGGTGATGTGGTATTGGATCCATTTTTTGGCACTGGCACCACCGGTGCCGTCGCCAAAATGTTGGGCCGCCATTATATCGGCATCGAGCAAGACAAAACCTATGCCAAGGTTGCCCGGACACGCATCGCGCAAGTGGCGATGGGTGCAGCCGAAGACCTCGAAGTGACCCAATCGGCTCGGGCGTTGCCCCGCGTACCATTTGGCTCAGTAGTCGAGGCCGGATTGCTGCACGCTGGCGATAAACTGTTCTGCCCCAAACAACGTAGCATTGCCAAAGTGCGAGCCGATGGCTCGATCTCGGCTGGTAATGATAATGGCTCCATTCACCAGGTAGGCGCTGCCGTACAACACGCCCCGGCCTGTAATGGCTGGACGTTTTGGCATTTTCGCACCGATAAGGGCTATGCCCCGATCGACATCTTACGCCAGCAAATGCGCGCCCAACACAGCGCTTAATTTCTCTGATCATACAACTATTGCATATATGAACTAACTCTGTCATAGAGGCGGGCATGACCATTGCTCGCCCCGTTGACCGTCGTTTGTTTTTGTTGCTGGATCGCGCCCGGCACAAGCTGTTCAAGCGGGCCAATATCAAACTACAAGCCGAAATTGGTATTAGTGCCGTGCAAGGCGGTGCCGTGTT
>JAJFFR010000091.1 GCA_021776555.1 Robiginitomaculum sp. | reverse complement strand
GGCTGAATCCCGGCGAGCATCACCAACACCGTATAGGTCACCAACAATGGTTGAAATGTTGGCTTTTAGGAAACCAACTCCGGCAATAATCAGGCCCAGAGACAGATACAAAATACCCAAATAGAGGCTTTCACGTTCTTTTCGGGTCTCATACGCATCGGTTGGAACCATTGCAGGCAACCCAACTGCTTCCGGATCAGCAATGATCATTCGCGAAGCATCATCATTAAATGAGATTACCGAACGACCTGAAGCAGAAACAACGATTGGAATTGCATCACCGCCCCGGCCATCCAGTGTCAGTTGGTATTCAGCGCCTTGATAGGTCATGGTCTCTTTGGAGCCAGAACCTTCAAAAGCCATCCCGAAATGACCAATAACCAATAATATGGCCCCGAACGTAACAGCTTTTCGTTGTCCAAGATATCGATCAGCCAATGATCCCCCAAATATAGCCATCACATAGACCAATGAAACATACGCGCCATAGATCAGGGCCGAGCGCTCATCGGAAAACAAGAAGTGCTGGGTCAGATAAATGATCAGCAGACCGCGCATCCCGTAATAGGAAAACCGCTCCCACATTTCCGTAAAAAACAAAATTACTAGGCCGCGCGGATGACCCAAAAAGGTCTGTTCGCCGCCAGCAGCAGTACTTGCTGTTGATTCGCTGTTCGCCATTAAATTTCCCCTTATAGCTGGATTTTCCAACTGCTTGATTGTTACCGCGCACCAAAGCACAGCAGGCCAACTGGCTCAAGCCCGTTAATGTAGGGTAAAACGAAACTCAGGAACAAACAAAAGGGGTAGATCAATTGACCCGCCCCTTTTCCAATTTTTGTTTCCAAAGGAATACGAACCAGCTATTCCATACCCGGCATGAAAAACGCATTTAGCTTGTTGCCATCCAGATCGCGGAAATATCCAGCATAAAACCCGCTTTCCCCGCGTGGGCCGGGCTTACCTTCGCAAGCTCCACCCAGTTCAATGGCCTTGGCGTACACTTTGTCGACCAGATCGGTAGAATTCGCCGCAAAGGCAAACATCACGCCATTGCCAACACTGGCCGCTTTGCCATCATGGGGTCGGATGATCGAAAACGCCCCGCCACCAGCAGGATTGGCACTCCACGCGATGAAGTTTTCATCTTCCATCATCCGAGTTCCACCCAATTCAGCCAATAGCGCATCATAAAAGGCCGTAGCCTTCTCAAAATCATTGGTGCCAACCGTAATATATCCAAGCATGTTCTTTCTCCAGTTAAATTAGAACGAAAAGGGAACGCAAAAATCACCGTCCGTCAAGTGAAGTTTTTGTATGGGACCTATTCAATAGGCAGCCGCATTGAAAACCATATCCAAATCACCGCCCCATTCGCCGCGATATAGATCAAGCAGACGCTCGGCTGGCGTAATTCCATCACGGGCAATTTGCTCCATTTCTCGTAAATACAAGCTTTCGTTTTCACCATAGGCGTTCATTTGCGCCCGAGCTTTCAAACCCTCATGAGACAGTTCCAAAACCTGAATGGCGATATCTTGCAAATTGGTGTTTCGAAACGGAGCGCGCAAACCGATAGTTGGCGCAGTACGGCGCAAACCTTCGCGCTCATGTTCGCCCCAATCTTTGACCAGATCCCACGCCGCATCTAGCGAAGGTTGGTGGTAAAACAAGCCTGTCCAAAAAGCTGACAGCGCACACAATCGGTTCCATGGGCCGCCATCCGCGCCGCGCATTTCCAGAAACTGCTTCAGGCGCACTTCAGGAAACAAGGTGGACAGATGATCTTCCCAATCGGCCAAGGTTGGTTTTTCACCGGGAAGAATATCAAGCTTACCATCAAGGAAATCCTTAAAACTCTTGCCCGTTGCGTCCAAGTATTTGCCGTCTCGTTTGACGAAGTACATCGGTACGTTCAATGCATGATCAACGTAAGCCTCGAAGCCCATTCCGTCTTCGAAGGCAAAGGGCAACATCCCGGTGCGATCCGGGTCGGTATCGCCCCAAACATAGCCGCGATAGGACAAAAATCCGTTGGGGCGATTATCGGCAAAAGGTGAATTGGCAAACAATGCGGTGGCCACAGGCTGTAACGCCAAACTGACCCGCATTTTTTTCACCATGTCGGCTTCGGAAGCAAAATCGAGATTGACCTGCACCGTACAAGACCGAAACATCATCTGGCGTCCCAAACGACCGACCTTGGGCATGTAATCGCGCATTATTTTATAGCGCGGTTTGGGCATGATCGGCGTCTCTTCAAGTGACCAGACCGGGGAAAAGCCCAATCCGACGAACCCAGCGCCGATCTCGTCGGCCACTTCTTTGACTTCGCGCAAATGATTGTTCACTTCGGAACAGGTCTGGTGAATGTCATCTAGCGGCGCGCCGGACAATTCAAACTGGCCACCGGGTTCCAGCGTGATCGACGCGCCATCGCGTAACAAGCCGATCAAAAAGCCTTCTTCCATCATTGGTTTCCAGCCGAAACGTTGCATGCCTTCGAGCATTTTACGAATGCTTGGCCCGTCGCACGAATAGGGCAAGGGTCCATGATAGTTCAGCCGAAACCCGAATTTTTCGTGTTCAGTGCCAATTCGCCATTTTTCCTTAGGCTTGCAACCATCTTCGATCCACCCGACCATTTCATCGCGGGATTCAATTGTTTTTGATTTTTTTTGATTGGCCAAGCCATTCCCCAATTCATCTTGAATTTCCAAGACAATATAAGAACCCAAAGCCGGACGAACAAGGCCGGTTTCTACGCCTCATCAATTTGTGATCCAGCTAGTCCCGCCAATCGCCGCGTACCGCTTGCACCAAACTCAAAGCAGCGATGGCTGCAGTATCGGCCCGCAAAATACGCGGCCCCAGTGAAACCGGGATGGCCGAGGGCAGTTTACGGATTTGCGCGCGTTCCTTTGCAGAGAACCCACCCTCTGGACCAATTAGAACCGTACAATTTTCATGCTCGAGCAAAGTGCTCAGTGCATTCAATATCGGATGGGTTCCAGCCCCGCTTTCATCGCAGAAGATCAAGTTTCGCCCGCCACCCCATCCAGATAGCCAATCCTGCAACGATATTTCGGCCGCCAGAACTGGCAGTTCGAGCCGTTCGGTCTGTTCGGCTGCTTCGCGCATGATGCTATGCAGCCGTTCCTGACGAACGCTTTTCTGGTTGGCGTATTCAGATCGGACGATTTGTAGATGTCGAACGCCAAGCTCGGTGGCTTTTTCGACGATAAATTCCATTCGGTTCCGTTTGATCGGCGCAAAGACCAAAGCTAAGTCAGGGCAAGCGATCTGCGCCCGAAATGGCGAACTCCCGACCACCAACCCAACCTGCTTTCGGCCAATTTCGGTTATTTCGCATTTCCATTCTCCGTCACGACCGTTGAACAGGCGCAACACGCCCCCGACCCTTTGGCGCATCACTTTGGACACATAATGGGATTGCTCGCCGTTTAGAGCCAAAGTCTGGCCCGCCGCTAGGTCTTGATCAACATAAAGGCGCGGAATGTGGTGCATGACTTGACCTTGGCCTGATTTTTCGCTGCAAGTGGGGTATGAAAACCAAACTTGATCATATCGCTGATGCGGGCCGACGCAACTGGGTTACAACCTACGCACCAATGCAAGCTCGTCCCTACTTGCAATTGGCCCGCTATGACCGCCCAATCGGGTTCTGGCTGTTGCTGATCCCGTGCTGGGCTGGCATGGCACTGGCCCGGCTGGATCAAGGCTGGGTCTGGTCTGATCTGACGTTTGCCTTGTTGTTTTTGGTTGGCGCGTTGGCGATGCGCGGAGCGGGTTGCACCTATAACGATATTTTGGATCGCGATCTGGACGCCAAAGTAGCCCGCACCGCCAACCGGCCTTTGGCCAATGGCAGTTTGAACGTGCGCCAAGCCACTGGGTTCTTAGCCTTCCAACTGGCCGTTGGTTTTGCGGTTTGGTTGGCTCTGCCCACATTAGCCAAGCAGGTAGCCTTGGCCGCCCTGCCCCTCGTGGCGCTCTATCCACTGATGAAGCGCATTGTGTGGTGGCCGCAGGCTTGGTTAGGCCTGACCTTCAACTGGGGCGTGCTGGTTGGCTATGTGGCGATCCATGGGCAGTTCAGCACACCTGTCTGGTTGTTCTATGCCGGCTTTGCCTTTTGGACGCTGGGCTATGACACGATCTATGCCCATCAGGACCGCGAGGATGATGCAATGATCGGGATCAAATCCACGGCGCGATTGTTTGGGCCACACTCCAAAGCCGCCATTGGAATTATCTATTTTATCAGCATTTCCTTGCTGTTGTTTGCCGCCAACCAACAAGCAGCAGAGCTGCTGCCGTCCTTGCAAAAGCAGGCTCAATATGGCGTATTACTGGCTAGTGGCCTGTTTGCCCTGAACTTGTCCAATCAAGCATTTTCAACCCATTTTGATGATTCGGATCGATGCTTGTCCGCGTTTAAGAGCAATAGCCGGGCCGGATTTGAATATGTATTCTTGCTGGCAGTAGCGCCCGTATTCATGAGCTGGTTGATGCAGGTGACAGGCCAATGAGTAGGCAGCCGCTAATATGGCTTCGCTGCCTGATGGTAAAAAATGGGAATTTTGAGCTAGAAAAAAAAGAATTTTGACAAAAAACTAAATTATCCACGGCGGGAACTGTTGGGGGAACAGACTTGCCGCTATATCCAAATGGATAACGCCTAGGTCCACAACACCGCACAAACTCATCTTTATATGGATTGTGCAGGTTTCACGATGTCAAACAGCCGAAACTGGGTGTTGAATTTCCCGCTTCATCGACCAGTATAGCTATCCCCAACCCGGCGGGGAGACGACCCGGTTATCCGCCAGACCCAAGCGTCAATGAGTGTGGGCAAGTGTAGATTGTTTGTGATTTTAGTGTGCTTGGTGTGTGCGTCATGCGCCAAACCATTGTGATTCAAGTGTGCGGCGCGTGATTTAGTGACAATACAAAATGACAATAGTGGAAAAAGGCTGGACCCTCCGGTCAAGCCGGAGGGAAGCGGTGGGGAAAGGTGTCTTTTATATTTTCGCTTCGGCATATTTCATTTGTGTCCGGTTTCAGAAACGGTTTCCTCTCCCGCCTGCGGGGGAGGTGCCCCGAAGGGGTGGTGAGGGAATTTTCTTTGGTCAAATATGGCGTTTGCACTGCTGCGCCCCCTCCGAACGCGTTCGCGCCCACCTCCCCCGCAAGCAG
>JAJFFR010000010.1 GCA_021776555.1 Robiginitomaculum sp. | reverse complement strand
GGCTTTTAGCTTGACCCTCTAGTGACTCAGCCGCCGCCGCAGCTTCTTCTACTAACGCAGCATTTTGTTGTGTTACTTCATCCATCTGAGTCACCGCCTGATTAACCTGCTCAATGCCTTCACTTTGTTCACGTGATGCGGCAGTGATTTCTGACATAATGTCCGTAACCTGCTTGATAGAGCTGACAATTTCTTCCATTGTCTTTCCAGCATCATCAACTAATTGGGTCCCGCCATCAACATTCTTAACTGAGTCATCAATGAGCTCTTTAATTTCCTTGGCTGCAGTAGCACTTCTTTGTGCCAATGTACGCACTTCGGTCGCGACAACAGCAAAACCGCGACCTTGTTCGCCAGCACGAGCAGCTTCAACAGCTGCATTTAAAGCCAGAATGTTTGTTTGAAATGCAATGCCTTCAATGACACTAATAATATCGGCAACTTTTTTTGAGCTATCGCTAATAGAAGACATCGATGAAACCACATCAGTCATTAAACTGCCACCTTTAACTGCGATATGACTGGCATTAACAACCAGCTCGTTAGCTTGCCTAGAATTATCAGCATTACGTCGTACGGTTGAAGTCAGCTCTTCCATGCTGGCAGCCGTTTCTTCAAGTGATGATGCTTGTTCTTCTGTACGTTGTGACAGGTCTAAATTGCTAGAGGCGATTTCACTTGCCGCTTGATTTACAATATTTGATCCTACGTTTACATCCACAACAGTCGTCCGAAGATTAGTGCCTAGCTGTAACAATGTTTTGAGTAAATTACCAAACTCGTCAGTCCTGTCAACAGTGAAATTGCTTCTGAGGTCACCTGCTGCCAATGTGTTGGCATAGTTTATTGCATTCTTAAGTGGCTCTTTTATATTTCTATTCAAGTACAAACCAAGCATTACTGTTGACAATAGGCTTCCGATTGTTGCTAATGCGATGAAACTTTCTAACCAGGGTACGGCAGCCGCTTGGGACGAACCCCACCAATGCGCACCAGCGGCACACATCAATAAGAATGCAGGTATTCCCATACTCAGCGCAATTCGTTTGCTAACTGTCATGTGAAACATTGATGATATTTTCCCGATTAAGTCGGTACGAACAACTTGACCCTTCTCAATCTTGAGATTGTGCGCTTTACCATCAATAAACTTACGATAAATGGGTTCAACCGTTTGTATCAATTCACGAGATGGTTTTGTTCTTACAGACAAGTAACCAACAGTGCTGCCATTTTCTTTGATGGGTGTGGCATTACCAATAACCCAATAATAGTCGCCATTCTTTCGGCGATTCTTCACTAAACCTGTCCATGGCTCGTCATTACCGAGTGTTCTCCACAAGTCTTCGAATGCTTCTGGTGGCATATCAGGGTGACGCACAAGATTGTGGGCTTTACCAATGAGCTCTTCCTCTGTATATCCACTTACTTCAAGAAAAGTTTCGTTAACAAACGTTATACGACCCTTGGTATCTGTGGTCGATAAAATTAAAGTATTATCATCAATAGGATACTCGTTATTTGAAACTGGCAAGTTTACTCTCATTGCTATAATCCTATTTTAAGTTAAATATTATGAATAAATGAGAGGACGGGCGGTATTTCGATAACTTAAGAAGAATAAACAAGTACTTTGATGTAGATCAAACAAGTCTGTTTCTGGCGATTGATAGTATTGGTCCAATGGAATCTACTGTCCAATTACTCTTGTTACGCTGTCATTTGGTAATACGAGGCGAATGGCTCCTTTACGACCAAAAGTGATCATTACTAACAACAACTTTTCTCTTGTTGAACAGGTGGACATGGAGTATCACCGTATGAGCAATACACACAACAATCACCAACTTTAGGCTTTAAAAGCGCTCGACAAGAAGCACATTCATAGCAGTACTGACACGCATTTGTAGGCATTTTTCTTTAGACTTCTTACCACACTCTGGACACGTAATTGTCGAAAATAATTGGAGTGGACTTTCTTTCATACGATTTATCTCTAGACTTATTTCCTATTTGTGTATATCCGCTTTGGGTCGAATCCTGTCTGTCATAACTGGCAGCAGTCGGCCCAGACTAATGGAATGGTCGCCCCTAACTAAAACGGCATTTATGTGCCAAAGTGGCGTATGAGAGTTCCCACAAATAGGAAAGAGGCGACCAATATGAAGACTACAACAGTTGGAATTGATTTAGCAAAAAATGTTTTTCAAGTGAACGGCGTCAATGAACACAGTAAGAAGGTGTTCAATAGGCAAATTCGCCGTAACCAAATGATAGTTTTCTTCACCCAATTAGGACCTTGCTTGATCGGCATGGAAGCCTGTAGTGGCGCGCATTATTGGGCAAGACGACTACAAGCACTAGGCCATACCGTTAAACTGATGGCTCCTCAATTTGTAAAGCCCTACGTTAAAACCAATAAGCACGATGCAGCCGATGCCGAAGCGATTTGTGAAGCTGTAACCCGTCCCACCATGCGGTTTGTGCCGATAAAGAACGCAGAGCAACAAGCGGTGCTATCGATCCACCGTGCCCGCCAAGGATTTGTTAAAGCGAGAACGGCGCAGGCCAATCAGATACGCGGTCTGCTCTTGGAGTAC
>JAJFFR010000090.1 GCA_021776555.1 Robiginitomaculum sp. | reverse complement strand
TATTGTGGAATGAGTATCTGGGTAGCGAATTATGATTGTTGTTTTAGTGTCAGTACTGCGGCGTTCATGACAATAAAAATGACAATGGGGGATAGATTGAATTAGTGGCTCAGCGTCCGATGCTTCGAGGCTCCCTTCTGTCGCACCTCAAGATGAGGGGACGCTTTGTTACCTCCCATGCACACAACCCGCTTACACCAATTCCTTCATGCTGAAGCGTTGCGAAGCAGCCTCGAAGTATCGGCAAGCAGATTTTTTTTAATGTTTGACCACATTGCGTCTGAACCCTTCGGGCAAGCCGGAGGGAAGACACAACCGCTCGCCGCCGCCAGCGGCCTTAGGCCTAAGGCCGCTGGCACCAAACATCATACAGCAAAAATAACACATCTGCAGGTTGAAGCTAAATACAATCGGTGGGCCGGGTGCTCCAGTACATGTTGCAATGATCAATAAACTTCATGAAGACGGGCTTACTGGATTGCCCGGACAAGCCGTGCAATGACAAGCAAGAGGATGATGCTAATTTATACAATATATTCTAGAGAAACCCTTTTTGTAATTCGCGACATTTGGCGGAATCTGGATTTAGCTCGGCATCGAAAATTGCGTTCAACCCCTTATTTGCCAACGCCCATCTCAATCACCACAATCCCGGTTTTTTGTTCGCTTGCCACATAACGGTAGGCATCGGCAATTTGTTCCAGCGGGTAAGTACGGTCGATAATGGTTTGAACTTCACCGGTTTCCAAACGCTTTTTGAGCACTTGAATGAAGTTCTTCGGGATGGATGGTAACGGGAATAAAACCCTTTTATTTTTGATGATTTTTGACCACAGCGCTAGGAACATATTTTGGCCCCAAGGCCCACCGTCGGTGGCGCTGAACGATCCTTTTGGTTTCAACAATTTTTTACACGTGAAATAGGTGCTTTTACCAACCGCATCGAGCACGAAATCAAATTTGCTATCGATTTGAGTGAAATCCTGTTGGGTGTAATTAATGACCTGATCCGCCCCCAGCGTTTTGAACAATTCTTGATGCTGACCCAGCCCGACCGCTGTTACCTGTGCGCCATAGGATTTTGCCAATTGAAGCGCCGCCAACCCAATGGCGCCAGATGCCCCGTAAATCAGAATTGTGTCGCCCGGTTTCAGCCCAAATGCCCGCAATATCCCATCCGCATACCAAACACCTTCACAGGTGAGCACCTCGGTAAAACCCATGTCATCCGGCATCTTCGAAATCTGACTATTGGCTGAAACACATATGTATTCAGCATGCGCCCCATATTTTGAGGGTGACATCCCAAAGACTTTGTCGCCTACATGAAAATTGGAAACTTCTGAACCGGCCATGTTGACTATTCCAGCAAACTCCATGCCCAATATGGTTAGTTTTGGTTTTGGGAATCCAAAAAAGAGCCGGGCAAATTTGGGAATTCCCCTCAACATACCATCATCAGTTCGACTAACACTTGCCGCATGAACCTTGATCAGAACTTCGTCAGCTTGCGGCTCCGGCTTGGGAACTTCCCGGATTCCCAGAACCTCTGCAGTTCCATACCGGGAGCTGTGCGCGACGCGCATTTGATTGATTTTCATATGAGGGTTTACCGAAACCCTTTTTGTAAATCGTGCAATTTGGCGGCACCGGGATTTAGCTCAGCATAGGGAATTTCGTTCAACGGACGATCTTCCATTTTGTTCAAGGCATGCATGTCCGGGTGGGTCTCGTCGATGTGCAACAGACCGGTCAAAATTTCATCGTTTTTCTGGGCATTAGCCAAGGCACTCATCGCAGCGGCGCGGTCCCGGGGATCAAAGCCTTTTTCAAGCTTGCGTAGCCGGATTACCCCGCCATCATGCATCTCGACCGGCATGATCTCGCCTTCGTCATAACAAACCTTGATGTCTTTGGACGGGGCCACATAATCCGCATGCACTGCCTTGTGGTAATACTGATAGGTATGGGCATAGGATTTGGTCGAACCTTTGTGGTCATTAAAACTGACGCACGGCGAGATTACATCAATCAAGCCAAAACCCTTGTGCTTCAAGCCAGCCTTGATCAATGGCACCAATTGTTCGCGGTCCCCGGAAAATCCACGGGCCACAAACGTTGCGCCGACCGACAGCGCCAGAGACACTGGATCAATTGGTGGCATTTCATTCGGTGCGCCTCGTTTGGCCAACGAACCCAGATCAGCCGAAGCTGAGAACTGCCCTTTGGTCAGGCCATAAACCCCGTTGTTTTCCAGCACATAGAGCATGTTCACATTGCGCCGCATGGCATGGACAAATTGCCCAAGGCCAATCGACAAACTATCGCCATCACCCGACACACCAATATAGGTTAGCGCCGAATTGGCCGCCACCGCACCGGTTGCCACTGACGGCATACGTCCATGTACCGTGTTATTGCCATGGGCTTCGCGCAGGAAATACGCGGTTGTCTTGGATGAACAACCAATGCCGGAAACCTTGACGGCCCGGTGTGGCTCAATCGACAGTTCAAAAAACGCGCGGGCCATGGACGCCGTAACGCTGTCATGGCCGCAACCGGCACACAAGGTTGACATTGCGCCATCATAATCGGCCCGAACCAGACCCAGCTTGTTGACCGGCTCATTTTTGCGCCGGATATGCGGCTTCGTGAAAGAGGTCATGCGATTTTCCTTACACGAGCAGCTTCTTGCAACGCGCTATATACAAATTGATAATCCAGAGGTTCACCGGAATAATGTAATATCGGGATTAGTTTTTCCCGTGGCACATCGGTTTCTAGTAATAGCAGGCCCATCAATTGCGCATCACGGTTCTGCTCGACCACAAAAATTTCATCATGGTCCGCCACAAATTGTTCCACTTCATCGGAAAATGGAAACCCGCGAATACGCATATAGTCCAGATGCAGACCTTCGGCCTCCAGCCGGTCACGTGCCTCAAGTACCGCACCGTCACAACTACCAACCGATATAATTCCGCAACAGGCTTTTTTCTTGGATGGGCTGATCACTGGAGCTGGCACTTTGGATGCAGCGCTGTGCCATTTGGCACGTAAGCGGTCGACCACTTCCTTGTAGGCTTGTCCATCCTCAGTATAGCCACCGAATTTATTGTGGCCGGAGCCTCGGGTAAAATACGCACCTTTTGGATGAGTGCCGGGCAAGGTCCGGTATGGAATATGATCGCCATCCACATCTAGATAGCGATGGAATTTTTCAATTTTTTCTAGTTCTTCAGTTGACAGAAGCTTGCCCCGATCTGGTTGGTAACTGTCATCCCAAGTCAGTTCATCGACCATCCAGTCATTCATGCCGATATCAATATCTGACAATACAAACACTGGAGTCTGGAACCGTTCAGCCAGATCATGGGCCTGTACGGCCATCTCGAAACACTCGCCAGGATCAGCTGGAAACAATAGTAAATGCCGGGTGTCGCCATGGCTGGCATAGGCACATAATTGGATATCGCATTGCTGGGTGCGGGTGGGCATGCCGGTTGAGGGTCCAACCCGTTGAATATCAAACAATACCATGGGAATTTCAGCATAATAGGCAAAGCCGATAAACTCGGACATCAGCGAAATGCCAGGTCCAGAGGTTGGCGTAAAACTCCGCGCCCCGTTCCACGCGGCACCGATAATCATCCCGGCAGCAGCCAGTTCGTCCTCGGCCTGAATAATGCAATACTTGTGCAGGTCGGTATCCACATCGACCCGCAATTGATCGCAATACTTGGCAAAGGCATCCATCAGGGACGTGGACGGTGTAATCGGATACCACGCACCAAAAGTAGCTCCGGCATAGACACAACCTAAACCGGCGGCGGTATTGCCATCAATCATCACTTTGCCGGCCGTGTTATCGCGAGATTGCACTGAAAATGGCAACGGACAGTCAAAATGCTCCTTGGCATAATCATAGCCAAGCGCAATGGCTTGCAGGTTCAGATCAATCAGTTTGGGTTTGGTCGAAAACATCTCGCGGACCAATTGGTGAATGACATCCAGATCGAGATTAAGCAGTGCTGCAACCGTGCCGACATAGGCCATGTTTTTCATCAAAATGCGTGAACGAGCCGCTTTGAACGCATCGTTACACAGGCGGGCAAACGGTACACCCAGCACCTGAATATCCGGTCGGGTCAAAAAATGCGGGCGCGGCCATGTATTGTCATACAGCAGTACGCCACCGGGGCTTAATTCGGCCAGATCGCGCTCGTAGGTTTCGGCGTTCATCGCTACGATGAAATGCACATCGCCAGAGCGACCTCGATAGCCCTTTTCGGTAACCCGGATCTCATACCAAGTGGGCAGACCCTGAATGTTGGACGGAAACACATTTTTGCCAACTACTGGCACGCCCATTCGAAAAATGGCCTTCATCAGCAAACCATTGGCGCTGGCCGAGCCGGTACCGTTCACATTGGCTAGTTTGATCACAAAATCATTGATTGCGGCTTCACTCATGACCGGCTCCCCCCGCTGATCGCGTCTTGATCACTGGCATGATGAATATGGATCACGCCCTCTTGCATGTCCCACGCAGCGGTTGGGCAACGCTCGGCACACAACCCGCAATGCAAACAGACGTTTTCATCCTTGATCATTACCCGCCCGGTCAGTGGCAATCCGTCTGAAACATACAGCGCCTGCCCGTCTTCGGCGGTCGAAACACTTAAAGAATTTCGCAACTCACCTTCGGTTTCCGCAGTGGGCGCTATGCTCAAACACTCAACCGGGCAAATATCAATGCAAGCATCGCATTCTTCGCAAAGCGGCGCATCGAACACCGTTTGAACATCGCAATTCAGGCAACGTTCCACTTCGGTGGCAATTTGTTCAGCCGAAAAACCTAATTCGACCTCGACGTCGAGCTTTTTGAAGCGCTTGACCAATTCCACATGTTCCATCTGGCGCCGGTCGGAATTGTCGTAAGAATTGGAATAGCGCCATTCGAACATGCCCATTTTGGTGGAAACCATTTCGATCTCGTCCGGCAAACGCCCGGTCAGCATTTTGCCTTGGCAATGCTTGTGGATCGAGATCGCGGCTTGATGACCGTGCTCAACTGCCCAGATAATGTTCTTGGGACCAAACGCCGCATCTCCACCAAAAAATACGCCGTGCGCCGTTGATTGAAAGGTGGTTTCATCAATCACCGGAACTTGCCATTTATCAAACTCGATCCCTGCGTCCGCCTCGATCCATGGAAAAGCGTTTTCCTGCCCGATAGCCAAGATGACATCATCGCAAGGGATGGTCACTTCGCCGGTCACCCGTTGAGTTTCGATGCGGCCTTTTGCGTCCAGTTCGTACTCCATGGTCTCGAATAACATGCCGACCAATTTGCCCTTTTCCACGACAAAGGCTTTGGGCGAATGATTGACCACAATCTCGATATTTTCTTCTTCGGCGTCTTCCAGTTCCCAATCGGATGCTTTGAAAAACTCTCGTGGTTTGCGGGCCATCACTTTAACGGTGTCAGCACCCAACCGCAGCGACGTTCGACAGCAATCCATAGCCGTATTGCCTACGCCGATGATCAGCACTTTTTTGCCAATTTTTTTGGTGTGTTCAAACGCTACAGATTCGAGCCAATCAATCCCGATATGGATGTTATCGGTGTCATAACGCCCTTGCAGGTCGAGATTTTTGCCTTTGGGCGCGCCGGTCCCGACAAAAATTGCGTCCCAGCCCTCACCCAGCAAAGTCTTCATGCTTTCCACTGGCGTACCTAGTTTTAGCTCCACACCCATATCCAAGATATAGCCCAGCTCCTCGGACAATACTTGTTCTGGCAGGCGAAACGCCGGGATATTGGAGCGCATCAAACCGCCCGGCTCCTCCAGCTTTTCAAAGATGGTACATTCATAGCCCAAGGGGGCCAGATCGTTGGCCACGGCAAACGAAGCTGGTCCAGCTCCGATCAGGGCAATCTTTTTGCCATTGGTTTTGGCCGGCTTTTTCGGGAGCTTATCTTCGATCTCACCGCGATGATCCGCTGCCACTCGTTTTAACCGGCAAATGGCTACCGGTTCTTCTTCGACCCGGGTCCGGCGACAGGCTGGCTCGCACGGTCGATCGCAAACCCGACCTAAAATGCCGGGGAATACATTGGACTCACGATTGAGCAAATATGCGTCGCCATACTGCCCTTGGGCAATCAGGCGGATATAGGCTGGAACGGGAGTATGTGCGGGGCAAGCCCATTGGCAATCGACTACTTTGTGAAAATAGTCGGGATTGCGGGTATCAGTTGGTTTCATAAACTAAAATCATCCTACGCTTGTAAAAAAATCCTACCGCCGCATTTCGTGCATCGCAAGAATTGTTTTTTGGCAATTTCAAAACCAGCAAAACATGTTACAAGAAAAAATGAACGCTGATCACAAACTGACTCGTCGACACGTAATGCAGGGGATTGGCGCTCTTGCTCCGATTATACCCATTGCCGGTTGCGCCAATGGTGATCAAAATTCAATTGTAGCCAGTCCCGCCCCCCAAACAGCCCATCAGGAGGCAGTCATGCAAAAACCGATCATCATCGCCCATCGCGGCGCTTGCGGTTATTTACCGGAGCACACTCTGGAAGGGTATCAACTAGCCATTGATCTGGGCACCGACTTTATCGAGCCGGATATGGTGTTTACCAAAGACGGGCATTTGATCGCCCGCCATGATCATTATTTATCGACCACAACAGACGTGGCCGACCACCCGGAGTTTGCGAACCGCAAGGCCACCCGGCCTGATCATAAGGGCGAAGACTGGTTTTCCGAAGACTTCACTTTGGCCGAGATCAAGACCTTGCGGGCCAGACAAGCCATGGCCCACCGCAACCACGATGCCGATGATCAGTTTGAAATCCCCACCATGACCGAGGTGATGGAATTAACCCGCAAAAACGGGGTTTCGTCCAAGCGCAAATTGGCGTTGGGAGTGTATCCCGAAACCAAATTGCCCGGCTATTTCAAAAGTATCGGTCACGATTACTATCCAGCCGTCATCAAGATGCTAGAGCAAGCCAATTGGTGGCAAGAGCAATTCCCGCTGTTTGTGCAATCATTCGAGCCGGATATCCTGATCGAACTGCGCCAAACCAATCCGGATTTGCCGTTGGTCATGTTGATTGAAAAAGCCGAGCATTTGCAATTGGCAAGAATTGCCAAATTCGCTGATGGGATTGGCCCAAACAAGGGGTTACTGGCCAATCGAGACGGCAGTTCCACCGGTGTGATTGAACAAGCCCACGAGTTGGGGCTGGACGTGCATCCATGGACGTTCAGGTCTGATCAATTGCCGGATGCCTTTGCCAGCCCACAGGCCGAGTTTGATTTTTTCTTTGACCTAGGGGTCGATGGCGTTTTCACTGATTTTTGCAATGATGCAAAAGCCGCAAAGCTGGCCCGCATGGCCAGAACCAAACCAACCAAAACCGGGAGCTAATCCATGCAACAGAAATTCAAAGCGATGAAAGCGGCGTTTCGCGCCAACCCAAACCCGGACCTGAAAACGCGCGATGAGCATCTCGCGACCTTAGCCAAGTTGATCACTGAAAATACACCGGCAATCATTGAGGCCATCACCGAAGATTTCGGGCACCGCTCCGAGATCGAAACCCAGTTCGGCGAAACCCTGAACGGGTTGACCGATATCAAGCATACCAGAAAACATCTGGCTAAATGGATGCAGGTCGATAAACGCCCCGTCAGCGTGCATTTCTTCCCAGCCAAGGCAGAAGTACATTATCAGCCCAAAGGGGTCGTCGGGGTAATCGCCCCGTGGAATTACCCGTTTGCCATGGCGATCAATCCAACCATTGCTGCACTGGCTGCGGGCAACCGGGTGATGATCAAACCATCCGAGCTTACCCCCAAAACCTCTGAATTATTAGCCACATTGTTTGCCAAGTATTTTGATGCAGATCATATCACCGTGATCAATGGCGACCTGAAAGTTGCACAAGAATTCGGCACCCTGCCGTTCAACCACATCCTGTTCACCGGATCGACCAAGGTGGGCAGCTTTGTCATGCAGGCTGCCGCCAAAAACCTGACCCCAGTCACGCTGGAATTAGGCGGCAAATCCCCGACCATTATTGACCCGGACTATCCGATGAAAACCGCCGTAGAGAAAATCGTTTCCGGCAAATTGTTCAATTCCGGACAAACCTGCATTGCCCCGGATTACGTATTGGTGCCCAAATCCCGCAAGGCAGATTTCATCAAGACCTACACCAAAACCGTGAAGCGGTTTTATCCGACCATCAAGGAAAATCCTGATTTTACCGCGATTGTATCTGAAGGGCATTTTGAGCGCCTCAGCGGCCTGCTCGAAGATGCCAAAGCCAAGGGCGCAACTGTCACCGAAATTTACCCCGAAGAAGTAGATACACCATCCAACACACGCAAAATGCCACCCAAAATCGTCACCGGCACCACCGACGATATGAAAATTGTCCAAGAAGAAATCTTTGGCCCACTCTTGCCGGTGATCACCTATGACAGCGTCGACGAAGCCATGGATTATGTGATGGACCGGCCGCATCCTTTGGCGTTTTACGGGTTTTCCAAAAACAAAGAATTTGTCGATAAACTGCTACACAAACCGCTGGCTGGCGGAGTTAGCATCAATGATACCTTGATGCATATCGTGCAAAATGATCTGCCATTTGGCGGGGTCGGCGCCAGCGGCATGGGTTCTTACCATGGCTTTGACGGGTTCAAGACGTTTTCCCACGCCAAAGGTGTATTTCGCCAAGCCAATGTTAACGCCCGCAATATGATGTTCCCTCCTTACGGCAAAACCATGGATAAACTTTTGAATATGTTGAGCTAATTAGATATGGAAACCTTACTCTACCTGTTTGCCTCGTCCGTAATCGCCATCGCCTTGCTGGCGCTGCTGATCAACTGGCTGCACCCCAACCCCCATCAAGGGCCGATCACTGCCGAGACATTCAAGGCGGCATTACTGGATCATGACCAACAACAGACACCGGGTCAGCTTTACCTGTCTACCGATGCCCAACAATCATTGGCACTATTAGGCAAAGGTCCGGAACTAGCCATTGTGCGCCGGGTTGGCGATCGAGTGGCGTTGCGAACTCTGCCGGTTGCTGCTTTGCGCCTCAAACCAACCGGATCCGGTCAAACCAAAGTCTCGATCAATGACTTTACCTGGCCATCCTTTCAGGTTGAGGCAAAAAACGCCGCGCAACTGACCAAATGGCAAACCAAATTCAAGGAAGCTATCCATGCCTGAGAATTTACCGGATATTGATGTCTCGTCACTGGCGGGACCAGCCTATGTCATCTTGATCCTAATCGAGATTATCGCCATTAAATTGCGCGGCCGGGGCGGCACCTATGAAGCCAAAGACGCGGCGACCAGCATCTTTATGGGTGCGGGTAGTGCAGTGATTAACGGCACGTTGGGCTTTATCACTTTGGCTATATTCGTTTTTGCCTATCAAATGGCACCGGTGAAAATTCCCTTTAATGTGTGGACTTTTGCTGCCTGCTTTGTGTTGTGGGATTTGTGCTATTATTGGGTCCATCGCTATTACCATCGCAGCCGTTGGGGTTGGGCAGCCCATGTGGTCCATCATTCTAGCCAGCACTACAATTTATCCACCGCCTTGCGCCAATCGTGGACCTCGCTGTGGTCCGGTGCATTTGTGGTCTATCTGCCCTTGGCTTTGATGGGGTTTCATCCTGCGGTGATTGCGCTGTGCGGTGGGTTGAACCTGATTTATCAATTCTGGTTCCACACCG
>JAJFFR010000089.1 GCA_021776555.1 Robiginitomaculum sp. | reverse complement strand
TGGGCTTACCTCGTCTTCGATCGAGATGGCTGACAAAGGCGGGGTCGGAGTTGCCATTGATCTGGATCGGGTTCCACAACGCGAAACCGATATGATGCCTTATGAGATGATGCTGTCTGAAAGTCAGGAGCGGATGTTGATCGTGCTGAAACCCGGCACAGAAACCGAGTCCCGACAGATATTCACCAAATGGGAGCTGGATGTTGCACTGATTGGACAAACCACGGACACTGGCCGTCTGGTGCTGTCTCACAAAGGCGAGACCGTGTGCGATCTTCCCATTGCACCACTTTGTGATTTGGCCCCAAAATATGACCGGCCATGGATAGAAACCCCACCGGCACCAGTGCTGGAACATGGCGATTTACCAGAACGAGATGCGATTTCGGTGCTCAGCCAATTGATGAGCTGCCCAGACATGGCGTCCAGACGGTGGGTTTGGGAGCAATATGACGGCCACGTGATGGGCGATACGCTTTTTGCATCGGCTAGTGGTTCTGATGCGGCCATTGTGCGGTTGCATGACAGCGAAAAGGGGTTAGCCATGACCTCGGATTGCACGCCGCGTTATGTAAAGGCCGATCCGTTTACCGGTGGTAAGCAGGTCGTTGCGGAAAGCTGGCGTAATTTGATTGCATCGGGGGCCGACCCGATTGCAATTACCGATTGTCTGAATTTTGGTAATCCCGAAAACCCACAAATCATGGGGCAGTTTGTACGTGCAGTAGAGGGCATGGCCGAGGCCTGTACGGCGCTCGAATATCCGGTCGTTTCGGGCAATGTCTCGCTCTATAACGAAACCAATGGCGCGGCCATTCCACCAACACCCACCGTGGGCGGTGTTGGTCTGATCCCCGATCTGGCGCAACGCGCCGGATATTTTGGGGCGCGCGAAGGGGATTCGCTCTATCTGGTTGGCCCAACGGTCGGCTGGATGGGTTCATCATTATATGCCCGCGAAATTGAAGCCATGATCGATCACGCACCGCCACCAGTTGATCTGGAACTGGAACGCAAAAATGGTCACTTTATTACCGAGGCCATCCGGGCTGGGCTGCTCCGCGCGGTGCATGATTTATCGGATGGCGGACTGGCTTGTGCGGCTGCGGATCTGGCCATTGCTAGCCAGATCGGGGTTTCCCTGGAAACTCATGATACCTTGCCCAACCATAGTTGGTTCTTTGGTGAAGATCAGGCTAGATACCTAATATGCTTGCCGGCAAACCGGTTGAAAAAAGTGCAAGAACTGGCTGATGCAGCCGATGTTGTTTTGACTTTTGTTGGCGAAACGGGCGGTAAGGATATTACGTTGGGGTCGGCCCGAATGAATGTGAGTGAGCTAACCCGCAAGTGGGAGCAATGGCTTCCTGAATATATGGAGAGCAAACATGCCAATGGCAGCCAATGATATTGAAGCGATGATCGTAAGTGCCATTCCCGATGCCAAAGTGGAAATTGTCGACCTAGCCGGTGATGGGGATCATTATAAAGCCCGTGTGGTATCGGCCAGCTTTGCCGGTTTGCCACGAGTGCGACAACACCAGATGGTTTATGGTGCGCTACAAGGCAAGATGGGCGGCGAGCTGCATGCGCTGGCGCTGGAAACGGCGGCGGAATAATTTTGGGTAAGGCTGAACCTCCAGATTTGGGCCGTTTGGGGTTTGGTATTTCTGGGCCACATGGCAGTGCCATGGTTCCGGCTCGCACCACCTGCAAATTGATCGAACAAGCCATTATTGGCGGTATTCGGACATTTGATACTGGCCCGTCTTATGGTCGGGGCGAAGCAGAGCGGCGCCTTGGACAGGTGTTACAAGAGGCGGATCGAAAATCCCTGTTCATCAGTACGAAGGCCGGACAGACGGAGTTCGGAACATCTGATTTTACGCCCGCTGCGCTGCGCGACAGCTTGCAACGATCACTGGACCGGCTTGGCATATCTTCCGTTGATGGGTTCTTTTTACACGGTCCAGCCTCGAATGATCTAAATGATGAAATGTTTTCAGCATTGGACGATTTGCGCCGACAAGGATTATTTACCTATCTGGGCATTGCCGGTCGTGGGCCGGAACTGGATGTAGCCATTGCCAGCCGACAATTCGATTTGATCATGTTGCCGATGGGGCCGGGAGCCTTGCCCAAGAACGGGCCAAGGGCTGATTTGGCAAAGCGGGCGGGCCAGAGAGTCATTGGCATTGAAATGATATCGCATAGCCGAAAGCCGTGGCGGTTATCGGCTCATCCGGCCGATTGGTGGCATATGATACGTCAAGTGATGCGCCGAGACCATGCGCCTTCAGGGCAAAAGCCACTTAGTGCATTGCGACAGGCACTACGAAATGCACAGGCTGATACCGTGTTAAGCTCAACAACTCGGCATAAACATGTGCAACAATGGTTGGATTGTCTTGACGAATTGGCTGACGCTTCTTAGCTGTCTTAAGAAGCACATCAATAAAGGATTTTCACCATGACTGATCAGGCAATTCTCGACCACATCAAGACCACGGTCGAAGGCGATGACATCGTCCTTTATATGAAGGGTACGCCAGTATTTCCACAATGTGGTTTTTCGTCTTTGGCTACTAAAATTCTGGACGTAGTTGGCGTTGAGTTTTCCTCGGTCAATGTCCTTGAAGACATGGCGGTGCGTGAAGGCATCAAGGAATACTCGCAATGGCCAACTGTGCCGCAGCTTTATATCAAAGGCGAGTTCGTCGGTGGCAGCGATATCATGCGTGAAATGTATGAAAGCGGTGAGTTAAAAACCCTGATGCAAGACAAGGGCGTTTTACCTGCATCCTAAGCAATACTTGTAGAACCAGCACAAATATGCCTATACCTAGCAAATCGGCAAAGGGCCGTTTAGTGGGTATTTGATGGGACGGTTTCTGCTCATTGTCGGAATTTTGCTACTGGTTGGCTTTGTCATGGTCACCGGGTTGCAGGCGGGTGGCGGATTGAAAGTGTGGGGGCAAGAAGCCCGCGCTTACCAGCAAGACGGCACAGTTTCCGGATATAGCTTTGGCTTGAAACGACTTTGGCTGAAAGAAGGAACCAGTGTCTATGTGGATTTTTCCACTGAGATTGATACGGGTGCCCTGTTTATCGTTTTAGAAGAAATGCCGTCATTGGGCGAGCTACCGGGTCGACCCGCAGAGCGGCGTATTTCGGCGACCAACATTGGCTCTGTGGATTTTCGGATACGAAAAGACGGGATGTACCGACTAACCATTGAGCCAAGAGGTCGCCGCGCCAGAGCGGTGCAGCCTGTGGTGCGCTATAAAGTGAAGTGGGGTCTGGAAAATCCAGATAAAGAACGCCGCTCTTTGCGCCTTAGCCCGGTTGAATAGATCGGGTTTCCCCTCACCTCCGCCCGCTCCCATCAGGAGAGGGAGTTCAATTCGTGATTTAGCAA
>JAJFFR010000088.1 GCA_021776555.1 Robiginitomaculum sp. | reverse complement strand
CCAATCGTTGCAATAACCGTAATCATGCGACGGCTCATCGTTATCCTCAACGCAAAAATAAGAGACCAAAACAAACTCAATTCACTGAGTTGATGAGGAAATGGATGTTGCTAGCAACCGTCTTTTAGTTTGCCCCCAAACTACCCACCTCACGCTGAGGTGCGACCAACGGGAGCCTCGAAGCATCGGCAACACGACGTCCACTTAAGATGCGACCCCCGGACTTGAGCCGGGGTCTGGGTTGGGTTGGGTCAATTTCCGATGCTAACCAACGGAGCGCCCCTCACCCCCGCCCTCTCCCATCAGGAGAGGGAGTTCAATTCGGGATTTGGCAGAAATAGATCAAACTTATGCGCTCGCCCCTTCTCCCACGGGGAGAAGGTCGGGATGAGGGGAAACCCGTATACTACGAGCGCCTCCGCGAACCTTTTGGCCCTAAATCGGCATCCGCAGGATGTCTTGATAAGCCTTGATCATTTCGTCGCGAATGGCGATTACGGTTTCTAGTTGAATTTCGGCTTCGGCCATGGCGGTGACCACATCGACCAGTTCAGTTTGACCATTGACCGCTGCAATAGTCATTTTTTCGGCCCCGGCAGTAGCAGTTGCCGCACTGCCAATGGCTTCTTTGACCATAGCCCCAAAATCGGTACCGGCAGTTTCTTTACCCAGTAATTCAACAGCAGCAGCGCCAGCTGCCTCGCCGGTTTTACCGGCTTGCGCGGCTTGGGCGTAAGCATTGATCGCGGTGAGCGCACTAAATGACATATTTGATTTCTATCCTCGCAGTCGGTCCCGGTGCGTTCTGCACCCGGACGTATTCTTAACGTTTCAGCAGTTCCACAGTGCGTTGCATCATGGCTCTGGTATTTTCAATCACTGACAGATTGGCTTCGAAAGACCGTGAAGCTTCGCGCATGTCCATCAGCTCGATCAAAGTGTTTACATTTGGGTATTTGACATAGCCCTGTTCATTGGACGCCGGATGGGCTGGATCGTAAACGGTGCGAAACTCTGCTTGTGACTTGCTTACCTTATTCATTCGAACCAATTGCGCACCGGTGGCCTTGTCCAGTTCGGACTGGAATACAGGGATTTTGCGGCGGTATGGATCGCCATCGGCTTGTTGTGCGGTTGAGTTGGCATTGGCCACATTTTCGGAAATGATCCGCATACGCGAGCTTTGCGCCCGCATTCCGGCGGCTGCGATGGCTAAGGCTGATGATATTTGAGTCATGAGGCTTTGCGTTCCTTATTTTTGGTTTGGCTCATCATCTGCCGGGCGACGTCATGGCCATACGAAGCAGGCCCAAAGATTTTTGATACAAACCAATTGCTACGTCATAACGCATGCGGGTATCGGCCAATTGGCTGACTTGTTCTTCCAGTACCACTGAATTGCCGTTCAATGTGGTTTCGGAATTGGGCGCGTCGATCACACCGACACTGTGTCCGCCCCCTCCTGCCATGATCCCCGGCGCTTGAAAATGCAACGGATCGGTGGCGGTCATGGCGGCGCCTCCTGTCTGGTTGCCGGTCATGGTTTTTTGCAAGGCTTGTTGGAAGCTTTTTTGGTCCACATCGCGCGGGGTAAAACCCGGCGTATCGGCATTGGCAATGTTTTCAGCCAACAGCTTTTGCCGTTGGGTCAACATGCCCATCGTGCCGCGCAGCACTGAAAAAACTGGGATTTGGTCGAGGCTCATGTGAAATTTTCCATATCAGGTCGGACAGTTTTGCCCAGTTTATGGTTAATACCTGATGAAAATTGACAAGGATGCCATATCCCCAAACCCCACCAAAGCAGTATGGTTAATCAGGTGTTAACGCCTTGGGCGTCAAGAAGGAGCCTCGAATAACAACGGGCCTTCTGCCATGGAATTGATCGACACCGGACGTTATGCAGCCGGATTGCTGTTTACCGTCGGCCTAATGCTGGCCGCATGGCTGGCCGTGCGTCGATTTGCACCCGGCATGATCACCACCAAACCCAGCGCCGAACGTCAATTGCACATCATTGAGAGCTTGCATCTCGATGCCCGACGCAAACTGGTTCTGGTCGAGGATGGCGAGCGCGAGCATTTGGTCTTGCTGGGCACCACACAAGAGACATTGGTTGAAAGCCGCAAAAAGACCCAAAAACGCGCCCCCGCAAAACCACCGACTCGGAAGGTCGCTCCATGAAACGTTTCTGGCTTGCCCTTGGCGGGATCGTTGTAACGGTTTTGGTACTGGTAGCCGAGCCAGCCTTGGCCCAATCGGTCACATTGGATGCCGGCGATGAAGGCGCATTGACCAGTCGGGTGATCCAGCTGATTGGCCTGCTGACCGTGTTATCCTTGGCCCCATCTATTCTGATCATGACCACCAGTTTTGTGCGCATTGTGGTGGTGTTATCCTTGCTTCGTACCGCAACCGGTCTGCAACAAAGCCCGCCCAATATGGTGTTGATCTCATTGTCGCTATTCCTGACCTTTGCGGTGATGGCCCCGGTGTTTCAGCAAAGCTGGAGCCAAGGCATCGAGCCGTTGATGAACGAAGAAATTGAACTGACCGAAGCTTTCACCCAAAGCACCGCCCCGATTAAAACCTTCATGCTGGCCCATACTCGTCAGGAGGATCTGGCGCTGTTTCTGGATTTGTCCAATGAGGACATCCCGGCCACAGCCGAAGAAACACCGCTACATGTTGTAGCACCAGCCTTTATGATTTCAGAATTGCGCGTGGCGTTCGAAATCGGCTTTTGGTTTTTCATTCCGTTTTTGGTGATTGATCTGGTCGTGGCGTCCATCCTGATGTCCATGGGCATGATGATGCTGCCGCCAGTGGTGATTTCTCTGCCGTTCAAACTGATCTTTTTTGTGTTGGTCGATGGGTGGCGAATGGTGGTTGGCTCGCTAGTTCAGAGCTTCACCTAGCTACTCACCAGCCAAATCCTCATAGGTAATTTGCACCATGGTTTTGGCATTGATAAAACCGCCGCCCCATTGCTCATTTAGATCAGCCAACAGGTCCGCAGCCTGCGCCTGCTCCAAGCTCATGCCATCAGCAATGGCCTTGGCAACCCGCTCCCGCACTGTCTCGATCATGGCCAGCGTCGCGACCAAAGCCGCCCGGTCGGCCAAAGCGCCATGCCCGGGAATGATTTTGGTATTCTCATCAACCAGCGCCAAAGCAGCTTTTTGCGCCGCAATCACCCCATCGATTGAGCCACCACTTCCCGTGTCGATAAACGGATAACGGCCATTAAAGAATACATCGCCCATATGCAGCACATTGGCCTTGGCAAAGTAGACAAACGCATCTCCATCGGTGTGAGCGTCGGCCACATGGCGCACATCAATGCGCTGGCCGTTTTGATGAAAACTGATCTCTTCGGTGAAGGTGATCACCGGCCAAGCGATTTGTGGTGAGGCTTTGACTTGCGAATTCCATAGCTTCAACACCTGATCAGTGGACAGCCGCTCCCGCACATTATCGTGGGCTACAATAATGGCCGCATCACCGCCAAAACTTTCATTGCCGCCGGTGTGATCGCCATGCCAGTGGGTGTTGATCAAAAACCGCACCGGTTGATCGCTTAAGTCCGCAATCGTCGCTTTGATCTGGCTCGACAAGGGTGCGTATTGATCGTCGATCAAAAAGGCACCATCACTTCCAGTGCTCAACCCCATATTGCCACCACGGCCGGTCAGCATATAAATACCGCTACCCAGATCAGTTGCCTCGATCTTGGTTTTAGGTGCCGGATCATCCGCAGCACTTGCTGCCGTAACAAACCCGGTCGTCAAAATAGCCAGAAAAAAAGCGCGCATTAGAATCTCCCATTCAGCAATCGAGCCGTAAGCTAGCGGGTTTTGAGCCAGTTCATCTACACAAAAACGTGACAAGCATTGCGTAACTGTTAGGCTGAACAAATGGTTGGTTCATCCAAAAAACCCGCAAGCGCATTAAACGCCGCCGAACGCGCCGTAATCAAAGCGGCCAAGACCGGCGTATTGGTTGATTTTAGCGATCGAAAACAAACTCCTGAAATCCGCGCCGAAATTCTGTTCAACCTGTTGGTTGGCCTACCGCAAACTGGCAAGGCCAAAGCCGATCCGGTAACTGCCCGTGGATTGCGCGTGGTCGGGGCCAGCATTACCGGCTGCCTTGACTTGTCCGAGTGGTCGGCCCGAGCCAATGATCCGGGGCAAATCATCCCCAGCATCCAGTTTGCCCATTGTACATTCAGCGACCCGATTTATCTGGACGGGTGTCACATTCAGGGACTGGAATTGGTCGAATGCCAATTGCCCGCTTTGTTTGCGCTCTACACCCGGTTTGATGATCCGGTGCGGATGAACGGATCGCGCCTTACCGGGGCCGAGCACAAGGATGGCGTTGGTTTTTTTGCTATGCTGCTGGATCGCGCTTTGTTCTCCAATGGGCTGTTTTTGCGACCCAATGGCACCACCCGATTTCACGCATTGGCCCAGATACGCGCCCAAAGTGCCGTGTTTGAAGGCGATTTAAGCGTGGTTGGCGCGCACTTGCAAAGCAAGGACGGCGTGGCGCTCGATCTGTTTACCGCCACCATTACTGGCGGTCTTTATTTCGTATGGCGAGACGATCTCAAATTTCGAGCTGATGGAGATATTCTGTTAGTCGGGCTGCGACTCGCCGGTGGCTATATGGCTGGCGAGGTCCAGATGAACGGCCGACTTGATTTTTCAAATGGTCATGTTGGCGTATTGGCCGACAGCCCGGTAAGCGGCTGGCCCGAGCAAGCCGGACAGGTCAGCCTGTCGGGCCTTTCCTATACCCGGTTACGAGTAAGTGAAGAGCAACGCAGCGGCGACCCGGCGGGCCAGCGCCTGAACTGGCTCAAATTGCAATACAAAAATCCGGAGCAACCAACCGCCCAAGAATTTGATCCACAACCGTTTCATCAATTGGCCAAGGTTATGCGCGAACAGGGCATGAATGAAGATGCCGACCGGGTTTCCATCGAAATGCGAACCTTACGCCTCTCGACCAAAATTGATCCGTGGTATTTGCGAAAAGTACAAGTCTTCCTGAACTGGACCTGCCGGTTTGGGTTTTCTGGTGGACGGGCCGTTTCGGTGCTCAGCTTGTGGATACTGCTCGGGACCATGATGTTTGGAGCGCATGCCTTTACGGGCAGTTTTTCGCCAGCCGAAGCGGTCATGATGGGCCGCCATACTGTCGGAATGAACACGCATACCACCTTGATGCCGTTTCCTACCAAACCCAAACCGGGACAGGATTTGAACTCAGGCTTGCACCAAACGGTCTCCCGTGGTTGTCCCGGACTGGTCGCGCCGCTCTATGCCATTGATGTAATTCTGCCAGTGATCGAGTTCGGCCAACGCCGAGCCTGCGCGTTTGATCCACTGGGTCCGCTGGCCCCGTTATGGCGCTGGCTGCACTTGTTCTACGCGCTGATCGGCGCGGTTCTTTCAGCCATTACCGTGGTCACCCTGACCGGATTGCTGCGCCGGGATTAGGCATACGGCGGGCAAATTGCGATGCCGGTTCCCCTCATCCCGACCTTCTCCCACTGGGAGAAGGGGCAAGCGCACCGGTTTGACCATATTTTACCAAACCACGAATTGAACTCCCTCTCCTTGTGGGAGAGGGCTGGGGTGAGGGGTAATGGTTGGCCAACATTACCCAAAACTCTCGCCTCATTGACCCAAATGACAACCAAAAAGAACTGGACCCTGGCTCTGGCGCCGGGGACCGGGTTGGTTGGGGTATGTGTTCCGATGCTTCGAGGCTCCCGGTGGTCGCACCTCAGCATAAGGTGAGTGGTGAAACGAACTGAACTTATGCCCCCAACCTCATCCTGAGGTGCGACCAACGGGAGCCTCGAAGGATCGGAGGCTGGGGCATTACTGGATTGCCCGAATAAATCGTGCAATGACATTGATGACTTTTGCAATGTTGGGGGAAACTATGCGGATCACTTATGTTTTGATTGTCATTACGTGCTTGAGTTTGGCGAATTGCCAACCAACCACGAATGAAGTGGTCGAGCAAATACCTGCTGCAACCAGCAAGGAGTTTACCGCCCCGGCAAATGTTCGATTCGAACGAAATGTGCAAGTTGCCATGCGCGATGGCATCCGTCTGACTACGGATCTATTGCTACCTAATGATGGTCAAGCCCCGATGGCGACCATATTGATCCGTACCCCGTATCATGCCGAATTAAGTAATAAGTCCACCGTTCTAGCTGGACTTCTGGAGGCCGGATACGCAGTGGTCCACCAACACGAGCGCGGTCGGTACTTCTCCGAAGGTGAGTTCACCATGTTAGCCAATGCGGTCGAAGATGGGTGGGACACCATGGATTGGATTACCAACCAATCATGGTCAAACGGCAGTATCGGCACCTATGGTTGCTCTTCCTCGGCTGAAAACCAGCTAAAATTGGCCGCATCCAACCACCCGGCGCACAAGGTGATGGTCGCCATGTCAGCCGGCGTTGGCATTGCCGAAGCCGGACCGTTTCGCGAGCAGGGGAATTTCTGGCTGGGCGGTGTTTGGCAACAAGGTTGGTTTGATTATTTTTACAGCTCGATGTTCCAGGACTGGCCGCAATTTTCGGCTGACCTGTCCGATCAGGAACGCCAACGCCTGATCAATTCATTCGACTTGAAAAACCAGCGTTGGGGTGTCGATCTGGCCGCCTATAATTGTTCGCGTATGCACCTGCCCATGAACCAGATCATGACGCAGATGGACGCGCCGAAAAACGAACTAAACGGCTATCTTGCGGCTGGCCCAGCCGGACCAAGTTGGGAAGAACAACGGGTCAGTGAAGGCGAAATGATCAGCATACCGGGCTATTGGTCGGAAGCGATTTATGACATTTCATCGCGCTCCACACTAGCCTATTTCGATTGGAATCGGCAAGCCAACCAAGCCGCCGGACGGACCAATCAGGTGATGCGGGTCACCCAAGGCGGGCATTGCAGTTTTGGCCGTGAAACCGAAACCACTATGATCGGCGACCTAGAGCTAGGCGATGCACGCTTTGCCCATGCAACAAATGTGTTGGACTGGTTTGATCGCTGGTTAAAACCCACCGAATCACCATCGCCTTTGCCGCCAGCTTTTCAAGCCTATATGGGCAGTGGTGATTGGCTGGCTACGGATAGTTTACAGGCCGAACAAATTCAAACATGGGAATTGGGCGCTCTAGGAACATTGGTGCGCGAAAATCCGGGCCGAGCCAAAACGATCACCTATATCTATGATCCAGCTAACCCCGCGCCCTCGCTAGGTGGCGGCATTGGCGGCACCGGCGACGATCACCATGATGGTGCGTTTGATCAGAGCAAGTTGGAACAACGGGACGATGTAATCGTGTTTACGTCCGAGGCGCTCGACACTCCCATGGACTTGTTCGGGCATGCCCAAATCGGGTTGGCCGTATCGTCGGATCGCCCCGACACTGATTTTACCGTGAAACTGGTCGACGTATTTCCCGATGGGCGCGCCTTTAACATTGGCGATACGATTTTGCGAATGCGCTACCGCGATGGGCTGGATAATCCTACGCCGATGGTTTCGGGCGAAGTGTACAAGATCGAATTATCGCCGATCCTGCTGTCGCGACGCATTGAAGCCGGGCACCATATCCGGGTCGAAGTGTCCTCCAGTAATTTTCCGAGCTATGCCCGCAATTTGAATACCGGGCTTGATCCCTACCAAAGTACCCAAAGCGAAATTGCTAACAATTCGATCCATGTTGGTGCCGATGCGGGCAGCTTTATTCGTTTGCCGGTGCGGTAGCATTAAGGCAGCACCCTAGAAGGACAGGGTGCAAGTAATCATACGGATTTCCCCTCATCCCGACCTTCTCCCACTGGGAGAAGGGGCAAGCGCACCGGCTTGACCATATTTTACCAAACCACGAAATGAACTCCCTCTCCTTGTGGGAGAGGGCTGGGGTGAGGGGTAATGGTTGGCCAACACCGGACACCGGCTGGATTGCCCGAATAAATCGTGCCATGACAATCATGACTCCAGCCAAACAGGCGGACGAATGAAAGAGACATAAATGATTTTGGTTCACCATTTGCGCGTTGGGCGCTCGGTTTTTACGGTTTGGCTGCTCGAAGAATTGGGGCTGGATTATGAGTTGAAGATATACATTCGAGATGAAATGCGCCGCGCGCCACCCGAATTGCGCGAGGCACATCCACTGGGCAAATCACCGGTGATCGAGGATGGCGATCTGACCTTGGCCGAATCCGGGGCAATCGCGGTTTATTTACTGGATCGATATGATACCGACAATAAATTGAACACACCGCCGCGCCAAGATATCGCGGCCCGCGCCTTGTGGACCCAATGGCTACATTATTCCGAGGCGTCCGCCTTCGCACCCTTACTGATCAAATTATTATTAATGGCTGAAGAAAAACCACACCCGCCTGTGCTAACCGGTTTTGCCAGTGGCGAAATTGCCTTGCAATTGGGCTATATTCAGGACTTTTTGGGCGATAAACCATTTATTATGGGCGATACCTTTCAAGCCCCAGATATTGGCATGACCTATATTTTGGCGCTGGCCCAACGCATTGGCGAACTGGAAAAGTATCCAGCCCTACAGACCTATCTGGCCCGCAACACGGCACGCCCGGCTTTTGCTCGCGCCATGGAACGCACTGGCGGATAGGTGTTGCAGTTTCTGCAATCCTGACGAAGTATCTCCTTACCGCAAACAACTGACCGAAAGATCAGACATGCCTTATGTAAACATCAAACTCACCCCGGATGGATTGACCCAAGACAAGAAGAAAGTCCTGATCAAGGCGGTCACTGAATTGCTGCGCGATGAGCTGGGCAAAAACCCTGCCTCCACCTTTGTCATTATCGAGGAAGTCGAGACCGACAATTGGGGCATTGGCGGGCAAAGTGTTACGGATTTGCGGGCCAAATAATGGCAAATTCGCAAACCTTGTTTTTTGCTATGATCACCTTGTTGGCGGGGATTGGCATCCCGACCATGGCCGCCATGAACGCCCATTTGGGCACCCGAATGGCTAGCCCAATTGCTGCAACCGTTGTTTTGTTTATGGTCGGCGGTACGATCAGCCTGTTTTTGTTGCTGGCCAGCGGAACTTTGCCCAAGCAAATCTTGTCTGTGGCTCCGCCGGTCTATTATTTTGCTGGATTACTGATGGCATTTTATGCCATTTCCATCACGTGGATTGCCCCGCAATTTGGCGTGGGTAATGCTGTGTTTTTTGTGCTGTTTGGGCAATTGATCGCTGCTGCAACCATTGATCATTTTGGATTATTCGGCGCGCCGATTGCACCAATTGATCTAAAACGCAGCGTCGGGCTGGTATTCATGGCAACCGGGGTTTTTCTATCCCGGAACCAGCTTTGAAAACTTGGCAATTCGCCTTATACCCTTCGCAAACCTCCAACGTTTAAGGACAGACCCATGACATTTTCGAACCTGACATTTCGTGGGTTGGCCACCAGTGCCACCTTGTTGCTCAGCTCTTGCGTCTGGACACCGACCAATACGCCAGCTCCCCTTGCGCCAGTGGCGGCACCGGCACCACTTAGCGCTGCCGAGCAGGAACGCCACGCACGGCTCGATGCCTTGATGGACCAACTGATCGAAGAAAAAGCGGTACCAGGCATTTCAGTGCTGGTGATCAAGGACGGACAAGAACGTTATTTTG
>JAJFFR010000087.1 GCA_021776555.1 Robiginitomaculum sp. | reverse complement strand
CCGGCCAGCGTCCGGCGAGACGAACCCATAGAAATAGCCGGTTGGTCACCCGGCAATTATGGCGGTGGGTATCGAGGCCGTGTCACGGTGCGCGAAGCCTTTCGGCGCTCCATCAATACGGTAGCGGCGCAAATCACCGATGAAATTGGTGCCGCACGCGTCGCAACCTTGGCAACCCGGTTTGGTATTTCCGGCCCCCTGCAACCACTTCCATCGATTGCCCTAGGCGCGCAAGAGGTCAGCCTGTGGGAATTGACCCAAGCCTTTGGCGTATTTGGCAATGGAGGAGAGCTGCGGCGAAATTTTCTGATCAAATCAATTGCCTCCTCTCAAGGCAAAACCTTGTTTGAAAGACCGGAAATTCGGCCCAACCGGGTATATGACGATCAATATGCCAAAGAAATGACTGGCATGATGCAAGAGGTCGTTCTGGCTGGCACGGGCAGAAAAGCCAAAATACCGGGTAGGCAGATTGCCGGAAAAACCGGCACTTCACAGCAATGGCGCGACGCTTGGTTTGTTGGATACAGCGCACAATTAACCACTGGTATATGGCTTGGGAATGATGACAACACGCCAATGTCAAAAATTACCGGCGGTAGTTTACCGGCCCAAATCTGGCAGGAATTCATGCTTGGCGCTCATGAAGGGCTACCCATTGAGCCACTCAAATCACCAGAGCCGCAATTATTGTCAGAAACCGACGAAGGGCTGGCGGCTTTTTACAACGAGCTGGCAGCGATATTCGGAGCGCTGGAAAGCGATTCATCTCCCTATTGATCACAAAACTGAACAATTATCTAGATTCTGTTGAACATATTTTAAGAGCTTTGCACCAAGATTATCTCTTGTTTTCACGGGGAAATTTCATGTTCCGGTACTTCTCATTGGTCTGCCTTAGCCTTGCCCTTTGTGGGCAAACCAGTGTTGCCTCGGCACAAATGTTTGAAACCAACATGGAGCGAACTGGCGCAACGTTTACGCGCGGCACTGTTTCAACTGGCGGACCGCAAGCTTGCTGGGCCTTATGCGCCAAAGATGGTCGATGCAAAGCTTGGACTTGGGAGCGAGCTGGAATTAACGGAGCATCAGCCATGTGTTCTTTGAAAAGCGCGGTAACACCGGGCCGGTTCAGCCCGTGCTGCGTGTCTGGTCTTTCCGCCAAGTTGGAACAGCAAATCGAACTGGGTCTAGATGGCGGCCCGGCTCGATCGTCAAGACAAAGCGCTGCTCTGGTGCCAACTCGGCCCATCCAGCAATCCACTAGAAGCACGCCTCGCCCCACCATTGTCCGGCCAGCACCGCGTCCAATTGTGGCGGCTCCGTTGATGAGCGCTCCACCGGTCAATGTGCGTCAATTTTCAGCAAGACCAGTGCCGCAACGAACCAAAAATGGCGTGCCATTTTATTCGGTCAACCGCGAAACCACAGCAGCGCCCTTGCAGGTAAACCAATCAAATTCAGCCCAGACAACCAAGCCAAACTTACCGGCCTCGGCACAAGGTCAAAACCGCAAGATCAAGAATAGCTTATTGTTGCTCGGCGAATAAGGGGAACTGGTATGTCTCAATCATCCGGTTTGTTGAAACTGGCCAGTTTGGCCAAAGAAACGTCTTCTGAACGACGTCGGGAATTGCTTCGCGATATTACTGATTTGTATTTCGATAATCAAAATACTTGTTCCGAAGTGGAGAATGAGCATTTTGGAGAGATTTTAAGTCAAGTTACCACCGACATGGATGCTGAAATTCGTAAAGATATGGCCGAGCGGTTCGCCAAACAAAAAGCTGCTCCGTTACAGCTGTTGCAACAATTAGCTAATGACGAAATTGATATTGCCGGACCGGTATTACGCCACTCGCCTATTTTACAAGACAAGCACTTGACCGATGTGATCAATACCAAGTCACAAGAGCACATGCGAGCCATCTCAGGACGACAGGATTTAAGCACCGAAGTAACCAGTTCTCTGGTACAAAAAGGTGATGATGAAACTCTACTAAAATTGGCCCGCAATGACGGTGCGCAGTTTGATAGAACATCAATGGAATCAATGGTAAACCGCTCCGAAACGGTCACAGAATTACAAGCGCCCTTGGTCGAACGGCACGATATGCCGGCCGATTTGATGAACGACATGTACTTGTTTGCTGAACAAAAGGTTCGAGCGCGCATTTTGGAGCGCAATGAAGAGATCGACCCGGAAGTGCTGCAACAAGCTCTGACTCAAGCGCGAAAGCAGGCCAGTGGGAAATCTGATCCAATGCCTGAGGGCTTTCATACCGCAAAGCATCAAATCAGTTCGCAACTGGCCCAAGGTAATCTGGATGGCACCCATTTGCTTAAATTTGAACGTGATCAAGACCGTTTGAAATTTACGCTCGGTTTGGCGGCGTTGGCCAAGATTGACTACCAGATTACCGATCGAATTTTGCGGCGTTCAGACATGGATGCTTTGGCCCTGATTTGCCGTGCGATCGGATTTGATTCGTCCCTGTTCGTGACCATTGCCCTGCTGCTGAGTACGGACCCCAACACCAATACGGGTGATAGCGGACCCATCCGCGAAATGTACAGCGCCATTCCAGTGACTGCGGCGCAACGAACCTTACGTTTTTGGCAAATGCGCCAAAAAATGGAAAACCAGAAGGCGGCCTAACCCAAGAAACTGAACCATATTTGTCTGGAGAATTTCAACCGAACTATCCTCAGGGTTCATTGTGAAGTAGCGTCATTTATCTGTGGATTAAGAGTAATTGTTCGTCAATAATTGCGAAATAGCTGTGATTGATGGCTATTGATTGATTGTTATTTTTTGACCCAATGTTGGCTCGCCTCAAACTAGCTTTTGTCTGGCTGGCAAAAGGCTTGACTTACCTTCCCTTATGGTTAGGTTGCGCCGCTCTTCGCTAGAAATTTCTAGTAGAGGAAAATTCACGGGTTGTCACAAAACCGCCGTTGCAATTGCTGACCGAATGATTGGGTTGGCCGGTTTGTGTCGAAAGAAGAAGCGACAGATATGTCAAAACGTCATTCCCAAAAATACAAAATTGATCGCCGCATGGGCGAAAACATTTGGGGTCGCCCCAAAAGTCCAGTCAACAAACGTTCTTATGGCCCCGGTGAACACGGCCAGCGCCGCAAAGGCAAAACTTCTGATTTTGGTCTGCAATTGCGCGCCAAACAAAAACTCAAAGGTTATTATGGCAATATCACCGAGAAGCAGTTCCGCCGGATTTATTCGGACGCGCAACGGGTTCGGGGCAATACCGCTGAAAACCTGATTGGTTTGCTGGAATCCCGTCTCGATACCATGGTGTACCGCGCCAAATTCGTACCAACTGTTTTTGCGGCCCGTCAATTTGTCAACCACGGTCACGTCACGGTAAATGGCCGCAAGGTCAACATTCCCAGCTATCGCTGCCGAGTGGGTGATGTCATCCAAATTCGTGAAAAATCACGCTCGATGGCTTTGGTGCTCGAAGCACTAGAAAGCCCGGAACGGGATTTGCCGGATTATGTGGAAGTCAACGCAAAATCAATGAGCGCGACCTATCTGCGCACACCAGAATTTGCCGATGTGCCGTATCCAGTTCAAATGGAACCAAATCTGGTTATCGAATTTTACTCGTAATTTACGGGCAAACTCAAATTTGGAAAAAGGGCTGCTTTGGCGGCCCTTTTTTGTTTGGTTCTCGGAAGAAAAATGTTCGCTAACCAACCAATTCCCCTCATCCCCGCCCTCTCCCCAGCGGGGAGAGGGAGTCCTAGGCGTGGTGTCGCAATTGCGCCCCTCATCCCGGCCTTCTCCTAATGGGAGAAAGGGCAAGCGCATAGATTTGATTTATTCTTGCCAGACCACGAATTGAACTCCCTCTCCTGATGGGAGCGGG
>JAJFFR010000086.1 GCA_021776555.1 Robiginitomaculum sp. | reverse complement strand
GACCAAGGGATAATCGGCGGCACGCCCCCCTCACCCCCGCCCTCTCCCACTAGGAGTGGGAGTTCAATTCGGGGTCTGGCAAAATATGATCAAATTTATGCGCTCGCCCCTTCTCCCACTGGGAGAAGGTCGGGATGAGGGGTAATCCGTTTCCGGCCATGCGCCCATGTTCCGATGCTTCGAGACGATTGCTCCGCAATCCCTCAGCATGAGGGTTTTGTTACATCACCAAACACCTCATCCTGAGGTGCGACCAACGGGAGCCTCGAAGGATCGGCAAGCTGGACCAATCCTAAACCAGCACCGGTCCCCAGACTGTATCCGAGGTCTGGACCCTCCGGTCAAGCCGGAGGGAGGCGAAATGGAGTGCGCCCCCCCTTGTTTCCCTTCGGCTTGACCGGAGGGTCCATGGCCACGGTTCTGATTGTCATTTTGTATTGTCAGTCGCTGGAGGCGCGGCACACTAAATTCATAATAAATTGACGGTCCCGTCACAGTCGTTGACGCTTACCTAACAATAAAATCACAGATATTGACACTGGTTGACGCTTGGGCACCCGGGGATAAATCAGGACCATGCCCGACCCGATGCTGGATCATACAATGAGTGAGAATGTGGCCAAAAACCCGGCCGGATTCGGCTGTTTGACATTGTGAATTCCCTTAAAAGCCTTGCTATGGGGCAAAATTGTCAGCTACCAATGATTTGGGCATAATCCCCCAAACAAGATGATCGGACGCAATCCGCCCTGTGGACAAGTGGGCGCAGTACCGCTGCATTTCATTTTACCACCAAAAATTTCGAAAATTTAACAAATGTATTGGCGGCAAAACTTGCTGTTTTCGTGCAAATGACTAGACCAAGAGCCATGGCATATACATCCCTTCGAGATTATCTGGCTGCACTAGAAGCCGATGGGCTATTCACCCGGGTGGCCGAGCCGGTTTCATCCAATTTGGAGTTGACCGAAATCGGCACCCGATTGATCGCCTCTGGCGGCCCGGCGGTGTTGTTCGAAAACGTGATCAATGAGCATGGCGAAAAAGCCGAGATGCCCGCCCTGATCAATCTGTTTGGCACAGTAGAGCGCGTGGCGCGGGCCGTTACGTTAAGCGGGGAACCCGGCACCTGCGCGGCTGACCTGCGGGCCGTTGGCGAGCTGTTGGCTTATTTACGCCAACCCGAACCACCCAAAGGCGTCAGCGAAGCCTTAAAAATGGCCCCGCTGATCAAAACCATTATGATGATGCGGCCCAAAACGGTGCGTAAAGCGCCCTGTCAAGAAGTGGTGCTGTTGGGCGAGGATGCCGATCTGGACCGCCTGCCGATCCAGACCTGTTGGCCTGGCGAGCCTGCGCCCTTGATCACTTGGCCTCTGGTCGTGACCCAAGGGCCGGGCGATACGGCCCAAGACAAGCCCAATCTGGGCATTTACCGCATGCAAAAACTGGGTAAGCACCAAACCTTGATACGCTGGCTGGCCACCCGGGGTGGCGCACAGCAATTCGCCCGCTGGAAAAGCGCCAATCCCGGCAAGCCCATGCCGTTGGCCGCGGTAATTGGCGCAGACCCCGGGACCATTTTGGCCGCCGTTACGCCAATCCCCGATACGCTTTCCGAATACCAGTTCGCCGGACTGTTGCGCGGCTCCAAAGTCGAGCTGGTCAATTGCAAGACGGTACCCTTACAAGTTCCGGCACAGGCCGAAATTGTCATTGAAGGTTTTGTGGACCCAGACGCAACAATGCCCGAAGGGCCGTATGGCGATCATACCGGGTACTATAATTCGGTCGAAGAATTTCCGGTGTTCAATGTCAGCGCCATCACCATGCGCCAAGACCCGATATACCTCACCACCTATACCGGCAAGCCACCGGACGAGCCTTCAGTTTTGGGCGAAGCTTTGAACGAAGTGTTCGTGCCATTGATCGTCCAGCAATTCCCGGAAATTGTCGACTTTTGGCTACCACCCGAAGCCTGTTCCTACCGCATTGCGGTGATCTCGATGAAGAAAGCCTATGCCGGGCATGCCAAGCGAATCATGATGGGCGCTTGGTCGTATTTGCGGCAATTCACCTATACCAAATGGCTGATCATAGTCGATGACGATATTGATGCGCGCAATTGGAACGAAGTGATGTGGGCCATCTCAACCCGGATGGACCCGGTGCGCGATTGTGTGCCGGTGGAAAATACGCCGATTGACTATCTGGACTTTGCTTCGCCGGTTTCGGGGTTGGGTTCCAAAATGGGTTTGGATGCCACCAATAAATGGCCGGGCGAAACAAATCGAGAATGGGGCAAGGAAATTGCCATGGATCCGCAGGTCATCGCCGATGTTACTGCGAAGTGGGAGAAACTAGGGCTTTAGGTAATTGCTTTTTGGCAAAATAACTATAGCGCTTTTCCTTTGACGGATTTTTCGTATCATCCATCCAGCCACGTAGAATATTGTCCTTAACCACCATGGTGAGTATCCAATTTTCCTCACCAACAATTTCAAATCGGGCCATATTTTTTTGCGCTTCAATAAGCCTTAACCGCGTTGTAGAGCTAACACTGAAGAGGTTGTCATCACCCTTTTCATAATAATCAAACCGGTAAAAAACATCAC
>JAJFFR010000085.1 GCA_021776555.1 Robiginitomaculum sp. | reverse complement strand
AACTACATTCGGATTTATTGAGTATTGCAAAGGAGACATTCATGGAAACTTCAATTTTGATCGCCAGAATTTTGGGGCCACTTTATCTGGTTTCGGGTTTTGCATGGCTGTTTAACCGCGATGCGTACGGCAAAATGATGAATGATTTTACCCAACAAAGGGGTTTGCTTTATGTAAGCGCTGTGTTGGCCTTTTTGTTCGGTGCGGTGATCTTGGCGTTTCATAATGTTTGGACCGCAAATTGGCAGGTGCTGATCACTCTGCTTGGCTTCTTGGGGCTGCTCAAAGGGTTGACCCTGTTGGTGTTCCCGGAAATGGCGATGCGGATGGCCAGCGCTCTGATTGCCAATCAGCGACTAACCGGTGCATTATTTGCGTTGGTTTTTGTCATGGGGGGCATATTGGTCTGGTTCGGTTATCTCGCCTGACACGGACCATCATTTTTGCTATTCTACTGTCGTTCCGAGGGGTGTCCCGGCGATTCGCCGTTACGGACTGAGAAATACCCTTTGAACCTGCTCCGGGTAATGCCGGCGAAGGGACAGGAGAAAACATATGTCAAAGCAAGCCAGTACTACATCTACACACGAAGTTTCCACGGGCGCGTTGCCCGCCTCACGGCGCATCTATACCTCACCGGAATTGGGAGCCAATTTACGGGTGCCACACCGTGAGATTACCCTGCATGAAACCGCAAAAGAACCACCAGTGCGGGTCTATGATCCATCTGGCCCTTATACCGATCCAGAGGCCAATATCGACGTGCAAGCGGGCCTGCCGCGCAACCGGCTGGATTGGCTAAAAGACCGCGATGTGGAACGTTATATCGGACGCGCGGTGCGTCTGGAAGACAATGGCGGCGCAACCGGTAAATATCTGGCCGAAGCCTTCCCAGTGCAACACACGCCGTACCGCAAAGCGGGAAACCAACCACTGACCCAATTGGAATACGCCCGGGCCGGGATCATCACCGAAGAAATGCGATATGTGGCCGAGCGTGAAAATCTGGGCCGTCGCCAAGCCGTCGAAGGCGCAGCCGATAAGGTCGCCGATGGAGAGAGCTTTGGCGTCCAAATCCCCACCCATATTACACCGGAATTTGTCCGCGATGAAATTGCCTGTGGGCGAGCCATCATTCCGGCCAACATCAATCATGCTGAGTTAGAACCGATGATCATTGGCCGCAATTTTTTGGTTAAAATTAACGCCAATATTGGCAATTCAGCGCTGGGTTCTTCGGTTGAAGAAGAAGTGGAAAAAATGGTTTGGGCCATCCGTTGGGGCGGCGATACGGTGATGGACCTCTCGACTGGTCGAAACATCCACAACACCCGTGAATGGATTTTACGCAATTCACCAGTGCCAATCGGAACCGTGCCGATCTATCAGGCGTTGGAAAAAGTTGGTGGCGTAGCCGAGGATCTGACTTGGGAAGTATTCCGCGATACTTTGATCGAACAGGCCGAGCAGGGGGTGGATTATTTCACCATCCATGCCGGAGTTCGATTGAGCTACATTCACCTAACTGCAGAGCGCGTAACCGGCATTGTCAGTCGTGGTGGCTCGATCATGGCCAAGTGGTGCTTGCACCATCACCGTGAGAGTTTCCTCTACGAACATTTTGTCGATATTTGCGAGATCATGCGCAAATACGATGTCAGCTTTTCATTGGGTGATGGCTTGCGCCCTGGATCTATTGCCGATGCCAATGACCGGGCGCAATTCGCCGAGCTGGAAACCTTGGGCGAGTTGTGTGACGTTGCTTGGCAGCATGGTTGCCAAGTGATGATCGAAGGTCCGGGTCATGTGCCGATGCACAAAATCCGCGAAAACATGACCAAGCAACTCGAAGTGTGCGGCGAAGCACCATTTTACACACTAGGCCCGCTGACCACCGATATCGCACCGGGCTATGACCACATCACATCAGCGATCGGTGCGGCCCAGATCGGCTGGTATGGCACAGCCATGCTGTGTTACGTCACGCCCAAGGAGCATCTGGGCCTGCCGGATCGTGACGATGTCAAAGTCGGCGTGGTTACTTACAAGCTAGCCGCCCATGCGGCTGATCTAGCCAAGGGACACCCAGCGGCGCAAATTCGCGATGATGCAGTCAGCCGCGCCCGCTTTGAGTTTCGTTGGGAGGACCAGTTCAACCTGTCGCTCGACCCGGAAACCGCCCGCCAATATCACGATCAGACCTTGCCCAAAGAAGCCCACAAAACCTCACATTTCTGCTCGATGTGCGGTCCGAAATTTTGTTCAATGAAAATCACCCAAGACGTCCGCGATTACGCCGACGCCATGACCGACAACGAAAAAGCCGACATCGAACGCGGCATGGAAGAAATGAAATACAAATTCCGAGAAAAGGGTGGGGAGATATATCTGGAGGCTGGGGAGTGACGGAAGGACATGCGGCCGGTATTGCACCGAATTTCTCAAAAAATCAGGTTAATAGAGCTGGCAGGGCAATCCGTGATAATGTTGCAGATGATAGTGATGTTGCATGTTTGGAAAACTGGCGGGCCTCTCACGCGCATTTAATAAATACTTTTCAGGCAAATCTTCGAAGGCGGTCGATAGGAAAAGGTTATGTCGTTGGCCAAAGACTCAAACGCCGCCCAACGATTGAAAATAAGTTGCTTAGAGAACCTCGCATGCAGTTGGCTCGCATGCATGATATTGCTGGTTGAAGGATTATATTTCCTGATGTTGATTCGTTGCTAAAATTTAGGGAGAACTTTAACTCATCAAGGGCGAAACACATAAGGAAAACCAAGGAAAGAGATCAATTCAATTATATCAAATGCCCAAAACCATCAGGTTATCGAGGTATTCACGATGTCTATAGCTATAAATCATTTTCTCCATCAGCTAGTCAATGGGATGGTATGCTGATCGAGGTGCAATACCGAACACAGGCTCAACATGCTTGGGCGACTGCCGTTGAGATTGCGGATTTACTGACAAAGAGTCGGGCTAAATTTTCTGATGCATCTCCTGATCAACTCCATTTTTTTCGAATATGTAGTGAGATCATTGCTCGAAGCGAGGAGGGGATAACTTCTTGTCTGCCAAAATTATCAAACCGAACCTTAATTTCTGAATTTTCAAAATTCAAAAAACCAGGTGGAATTTTTAGATTGCTTAAACAGACTAACTTAATTGGACCCAAGCAAATTAAAGGTATTTTTGAGGATGGAAAGAATAAAATACTCGTTTATCCTTTTGATGCAAGTAAGACAGATTTCTTGCTGCAAGTGTATTCCAAAAAATCCACGCGAGAGGCACTTCAATTGTATGAAGAGCTTGAGGAAAAATGGTTAGATAAAGGGGATGTTGTTCTTGTCGGGGGTAGTGATGTTGCGGCAATTCGGATAGCTTTTCAAAATTATTTTGTTAATGCAACAGATTTTGTCAACTACATGGAAGCCGGTGTAAGTAAACTATCAGCATTGTAATATCCTGGAGTTTTAACTTCAAAATTGTTACCCCTCACCCCAGCCCTCTCCCATTGGGAGAGGGGGTTATGTTTGTGGGGGTGGTTGGTTTCTTTTTGACGATATTTCCAGCAGCGCCCCTTCTCCCTTTGGGAGAAGGTCGGGATGAGGGGTAATCCGGTGCAATCAATTACTTCGCAGATTTATCTCATCCAAAATTGCACCCAAAACACCATCCATATTTTCGAAGACGTCATTGTTCCAGAAGCGGATGACATGGTAGCCAAAATGCTCCAATTCAATGGTGCGTTTCGCATCTTGGTCGGTCATGTCTGAATGTTGACCACCGTCTAGCTCGACGATTAGTTTGGTGGATTCACAGACAAAATCGGCGATATATTTACCAATCGGAATCTGACGGCGGAATTTATGCCCCTCTAACCGACTGGCACGCAAACGATACCACAAGCGGCGTTCTGCATCGGTCAGGTTCTGACGTAGTTTGCGGGCCAGTTTGGTTTTGGTGGTGCGATCCATGGTCGTAACTTAACATAAATTCTGTAGAATGAGTGCATTCACTCCCAAGTAAAAAAACTACCATCCGTCATTCATTTGCATGATGGAGCACTAGTCTCACATCCGATAAACCTGAAAGCGGGGGCACACGTGCCCAATAAGAACTGGTGTCCTGTTCTCGGGTTCATTCCCTTTGCATCAATCTCCAACGATGTGGTCGAGAGCAGGGCGCCAGTTTTTTTTGAGTGGGTTACCCCTCACCCTAGCCCTCTCCCACAAGGAGAGGGGATTCCAGTCGTGGTTTTGCCAGATTGACCCTTAAACGTCCA
>JAJFFR010000084.1 GCA_021776555.1 Robiginitomaculum sp. | reverse complement strand
AAAACCCTACAAAGTTGCCCTCGTCGCCATCATGCGAAAAATGATCGTCATTCTCAATGCCATCTTGAAAACAAACCAACCATGGAAAGGCATGCAAATAACTTGACAATCAAGACGGTAGATCAAGTCAGAGGGTGGCCGTGTGATGACGATTGAGCATGGTTAATCGCAATACGCTCTAACTATCTAGTTCCACATCCCAGTACAAATAGTCCATCCAGCTTTCATGTAAGAAATTGGGTGGAAATTTTTGGCCCATCGCGCGCAATTCATAGGCACTGGGGCGGCGAGGTTGCAGGCTTGGAACCATGCCACATTCATTGGGCAAGCGCCCGCCTTTGCGCAAATTGCACGGCGAACATGCGGCAACTATATTATTCCAATTGGTCCGCCCGCCTTTTGAACGCGGGATCAAATGATCAAAGGTCAATTCATGGCCAGAGCCGCAATACACGCACGAAAATCCATCACGCAAAAACACATTAAACCGAGTGAAGGCCACTTGCCGGTTTTGTTGCACATAGGATTTTAGGGCAATCACCGATGGTAAGACCATTTCAAAACTAGGTGAGGAAACCGCATGATCATATTCAACCACCGTTTGCACACGATCCAGAAACACCTGCTTTATGGCGTCCTGCCACGGGATCAGCGATAGCGGTTGATAGCTCAGCGGAGCAAAATCTGCGTTCAGAACCAGACAGGGCCAACCGCGTGCTGCGGGCGAAATCATTCCCATAACCAACTCCGGTACTTGTACAAAAATCCGGTGGAAAAAATTCTGATCTCACCTATCTTGAAAACGCAGTCTCCTGTTTTGGCTCTCTAAAATCCCTGAGGTATCCAAGGCGAGATGCAAGACTTGATGATTTTTTGACACGCTTCAAGTAAAAACCTGATTTGGTGGGCAAAGGGTTGCCCCACTTTCGTTGGGTAGCAAGGCAAGGTATGGCTATGCCATGAGTTCTAGACGCACCCGTTTTGCCCCCTCGCCAACTGGCTTGTTGCACCTTGGTCACGCCGCCAGTGCCTTGCGCGCATACGATTGGGCCAACCAGCATGGCGCACAATTTCTGTTGCGGATCGAAGACATCGACCAACCACGTTGCCGGGTAGAATTTGAAGCTGCGATTTATCAAGATTTGCGATGGCTCGGGTTGAGCTGGCCCGAGCCGGTACGCAAACAATCGAAACACATGGCAGATTTTACCGCAGCATTGGATCATCTGATTGAACAAGGCGTGCTGTATCGTTGTTTTTTAACTCGGCGCGAAGTGGCTGCCGCCATTGCCAGTGCGCCGCACGGCCCGGCCGACATTTATCCCGGCCCCGCGCAATCCATGAACACCTCGGAGCAGGAAAGGCGGCTTGCGGACGGGAAAAGTTTTGCTTGGCGGTTGTCGTTGCGGGCGGCCAAAGACCGACTCGGCCCGCTGTGGGATGATCTGGAATGGCAAGAACAGGGCAGCGGGCCGAACGGCGAAACCGGGTTGATCCAATCCGAGCCAACCCGATTGGGTGATGTTATTCTGGCCCGCAAGGACATTGCCACATCCTATCACCTTGCCGTGACTCATGATGATGCTTTGCAAGGCATTACTGATGTGGTTCGGGGGCAAGACCTGTTTGAAAGCACCCACATCCATGTCCTGTTACAAGCGCTGCTGGGTTGGTCAAATCCGGTTTATCACCACCATTCATTATTGTTGGATGAGCAGGGTAAGCGCCTAGCCAAGCGCGATGGCGCGATGAGCTTACGCGCGTTGCGCGAAGCCGGAACCAGCGCCGAACAGGTTCGCAAACTGGCTGGGCTTTAACTAAGCAATCCCCAGATCAATTTGGCAGCAATGGCTAGCAAAATTACGGCACCCAGCCGGGTCAGCCATTTTCCTTGATCGGGTTTTTCGGCTACGCGGGTTTGCAAGGAACCGGCGACCAATGCCATTCCGACCATAACCAAACCACCGACCACATTGAACAATGCGCCCAATACTAGCATTTGCACCCAGACCGGACCACGTTCGGCTTCGATGAATTGTGGTAAAAAAGCTAGATAATACAGACCAACTTTCGGGTTGAGTAAATTGGTGACCAAACCCCGGCGAAACGCATGTGCCGTGCCCGCGCTCTGGGCGGCGGGGCGCTCGGCAGTGTGCCACAAATCATAGGCCAAAAAGACCAAATACCCGGCACCTACGACCTGAATGCCAACAAACACAGCTGGCATTGTGGCCAACAACGCGGTCAGACCTAAGGTTGCCGCAACCGTCCACAGTATTCCGCCAAGAATAATACCAAAAGCCGCCGCAAGCCCCGCATTGCGGCCATTGGCTAAGCTTTGTGCCGAGACAAATAAATTGTCTGGTCCCGGAATCATTGCCAAGACCAGACAGGCACCTGAAAACAGGATCAGGGTTTGGACATCAAGCATGGAGGAAAGCCTAAGTTACTGGTCGCCGTCTTGTCGGCGGAATTTGGCAGATTGCGCCTTCATCCAACTGCGACCCAATGGATCGGGCAGGATTTTGACCAGCGCCGCAATCGCTTTATTGACCGTGCCGGGAATGCGAACCGGTACATTTCGTTCAACGGCCTCATACCCAGATTTGGCCACATATTCGGCGGTTTTCCACATATAATTTGGCATTTGGGAGACCATGGGCCGGGTATCGTTGACATCATGAAACTCGGAATAGGTAAAGCCGGGACACAGGGCGCTGACATGCACACCGTGTTCAGAATTTTCGAAATTCAGCGATTCAGAGAACTTGATCAAAAAGGATTTGTCGGCAGCATAAAGCGTATGGCCGCTGGAGCCGGGCATATGCCCAGCCAAGGATGCCACATTGATAATCCGGCCAAAGCGCCGTTCTCGCATACCCGGCAGTACCAAATGACAAAGCTCCAACGGCGCGGTTAGCATCACCTGCAAAAATTGGTCATGATCTTTCCAGCTGGGCTGGGTGAAGGTGCCGGGCAAGCCATAGCCCGCATTGTTGATCAGACCATCTACCTGTCGACCCGCTTCGCTTATCGCCTTCATGATGGCTTTTGGCGCAGTTTTTTTGGTCAGATCAGCCGGAATGATCAGGCTTTCGACCCCGTACTGGGCCTTTAATTCTTCGGCCATGTCTTGCAGCCGGTCTTTGCGGCGCGCCGTTAGGGCCAAATCCCAACCATGGGCCGCAAATTCGCGAGCCAGTGCTGCGCCAATCCCGGCTGATGCGCCAGTTATCAGACAAAGTTTGCGGGTCATTTTTCTCTCCTGCATGTTTTCGAGGTCACAATGCCGCCGAGGAAACAAAAAGCAAGAGAGCAAACGCCAAAACTGGCTCTAAGCAGACTAAAATTAGGTTGCCGTTTGTTTTCGACCCCGCATCCATTGCACGAGCAAAACCAACAAGACGAGCAAGATAGCCACCAATGGCGCCCAGGTTTTGGCCTTCTCGCCGCCGATCTCGCCTAGATAGTAAAACAGAGTAAATGTCAGCACGATATAGAGCGCACCGGACAAAACCACCCAAAGGGAAAACTGTCCAAATGGCGCTTTGAAGAAACCGGATGCCAGATATACCGGAATTCGAGTGCCCGGAATAAACCGGGTCGCCATCAAGGTCATCGCCAATTGATCCACCACTTTGTCCCGAACCAATGCCACTTTGCCGTGGCTAGCCAGCCAGTCGGCCTTTTGGTGGGTTCGACCCCACCGACCGGCCCAGTATTTCCACAAATCACTGGCGCTTAAACCTACCAGAATACTGATGAATAACAGTGTCGGATCACCCACCCCCTGACTAGCTGAAGACGCCGCCAAAATCACCGCCGCATCTTCTTGAATAAACGGGGCGAGAATCAGGCACAGATAAATTCCCCACGGATAGGCGATCAAAGCAGCTTCCAATGTTTCCATAGTTTACTTCCTGCACATTTACGCTTGGTGGCGCACCCTACGCAAAGCATGTTCGTTTCGCGAGCGCAAAATGATCAGTTTTTTGTGAGGTGTAGACCCAAAAATCATTGACATTGCGTCCGGTTACAGGTTTTCCACCTAAGAACACAAATTACTGTCTGGAGAGCCTAAAATGGCCGATACCCCAAAAAAGATTGTTTTGGCCTATTCCGGTGGCTTGGATACCTCAATCATCTTAAAATGGCTACAAACCGAACTAGGGGCCGAAGTGGTGGCGTTTACCGCCGATCTGGGTCAAGGCGAAGAACTGGAGCCGGCCCGCGTCAAAGCGGAACAACTCGGGGTTAAAGAGATTTTTGTCGAGGATTTACGCGAAGAATTTGTGCGCGATTATGTGTTTCCAATGTTTCGGGCCAATACGGTCTATGAAGGTCGCTACCTGCTCGGCACCGCTATTGCGCGGCCTTTGATTGCCAAACGGCAGATCGAAATTGCTAATTTGACCGGGGCCGATGCGGTTTGTCATGGCGCAACCGGCAAGGGCAATGACCAGATCAGGTTTGAGCTGGCCTATCTGGCCTTAAATCCGGAGATCAAAATCATTGCACCATGGCGTCAATGGACATTTGGCTCGCGCACCGACCTGCTGGACTATGCCGAGCAACAAGGCATTCCGGTACCCGAAGACAAGCGCGGCGAAGCGCCGTTTTCAGTCGATGCCAATTTGCTGCACACATCGTCCGAAGGAAAGGCGCTAGAAGACCCGGCACTGGAAGCCCCTGAATTTGTCTATCAACGCACCTGCCGACCGGAAGATGCACCGGATAAGCCTCAAATCGTCAACATTGGATTTGCCAAGGGCGACCCGATCAGCGTTAATGGAACAACCCTGTCACCGGCAGCCTTGCTCACCAAGCTCAATGAATTGGGCGGCAAGCACGGGATCGGCAGACTGGATTTATTGGAAAATCGTTTTATCGGCATGAAGTCACGCGGCATTTACGAAACGCCGGGCGGGACGATCCTGCTGGATGCTCATCGAGGCATCGAAGAAATCACGCTGGATGCTGGCGCCATGCACCTCAAAGACGAGTTGATGCCACGCTATGCCGAGCTGATCTATAATGGCTTTTGGTTCTCTCCCGAACGCGAAATGTTGCAAGTGGCCATCGATCACAGCCAAGCCTTGGTCAATGGCGAAGTGCGGCTAAAACTATACAAGGGATCGGTTTCAATCATTGGCCGCACCTCACCCAACTCTCTGTATTCATTGGAACACGTGACCTTTGAGGATGACGTGGTTTATGATCAAAAAGACGCCGACGGGTTTATCGAGTTGACCGCGCTTCGTCTGCGCCTGCTGGCCGGGCGCGACCGCGCTGCTGGAAAAAACCGGTAATACGATCTTATTTCCCGACGCAAGCTTCGGTGGCTGTGTCGGTCAATTTGTCAGCCCGCAGGCCGATATCAAAAATTTCAGCTGGGGTTAGACCGGCTTTCATCAGGGCGCTAAAGGCGCTTTCCAAGCTTTCATGGTTTTGGGGTGCGGCCAATGTGGCTAAAGCGCCTAATTCTTTGTCCGAGGTATGATCTTTGATAAAACCAGCATAGCAAACGCAATTGGCGCGCGCCTCTCCTTCGGCCACACAGGCCTCTGTTAACTGGTCCACTGGCGAGGCAATGGCGACCAATAGGGCGGCGACTGACAAAATCATAATTTTGAATTCCTGCTGTTGGTTATTTCCTCTACCATGGAAAATAAACATGAACGTGAACTGAACAAGTCAGCTTGTGATTTGAAATCGGAACAAAAAAGGCTTATCTTTTGTTCATCTTCACAAGATTAAGGAGTCTCCCCCATGCGTACCTCCATTCTTCTTGCCGCTGCGGCGTTGGTCTTAAGCGCCTGCGCCACGGCCACACCTTATCAGGCAGCCGGTAACAATTCTCGCGGATTTGCCGAGCAACAGATCGAACAAAACCGGTTCCGGGTCAGCTTTTCGGGTAATTCATTGACCGATCTGGATACGGTTGAAAATTACCTGTTGTATCGGGCAGCCGAATTGACCGCCCAACGCGGATTTGATCATTTCATTATTTCCGACCGCGATACAGAATCCAAAGATCGCTATGTTGGCGGCTCGTCTTTTGGTTCCCGATATGGACACAGCTACCATGCCCGCAGCTATTTCGGCTGGAGCTATTTCCGGCCATCCTATGGTTGGGGGTATGGCTATGGTTATGATCCATTCTTTGACAGTTTGGATATGCGCCAGATCACCCGCTACCAAGCCTCGGCTGAAATTGTCATGGGAAAAGGCGCAAAGCCGGCCGACAACGACCGGGCCTATGATGCGCGCGAAGTAATGATCAATCTGGCTGGGTCAATCAAACGACCCGAAGCCTAATCGGTAGCCGCTTGCTCACTCGCCGCAATGTGCTGGCTGCTGGCCTTGCCGCATCATTGGTAGGTTGCGCCAGAAATCAAACGGCAGAACCTGTCCATATCTGGCAGGGCGAAGCCTTGGGCGCGCCGGGTTCGATTAAGCTATACGGCTTGGACAAAGCGCAATCCGAGCAATGGTTCGCCAAAGCCCGGCAGGTTATTGACCAGTTGTCCCGGGTTTTTTCGCTCTATCAACCAGAATCCGAAATTTCTCGATTGAACCGAGATGGCGAACTACAAAATGCCGCGCCGGAATTTTTAGATATTTTGGATCAATCGAGGCGCATATCCGAGCTGACCCATGGGGCGTTTGATATCAGCGTGCAAGCCTATTGGGCGCAGGTCACCCATTGGCAAAACCAAGGTTTGTCCTCAGCTGAAATAACCCGCGAAATGACTAAAGCTCGACCTTTGGTGAATTACCGCAACGTGCAAGTCAGGGGATCAAACGTCCAATTCCTGCAAAAAGGAATGGCCATCACCCTAAACGGAATTGCCCAAGGGTATATTGCCCAGCAAGTCGCACAATTGCTGGCCCACTCCGGGGCAAGTTCTGGTTTGGTTGATCTTGGTGAATTTCAAGCCTTTGGCCCGCGAGCATTTACCATTGATATTCAAAACCCACACAATGTCTTACGTGCAGCGGGCCAGATCAAATTGCAAAATACCGGATTGGCGACCTCGGCCTCTGGCGGTGGGGCGCTCGGCAAAAATCTTTCACATATATTTGCGCCAAGCGGAAAGCAGGTCGCTGCTGAATTTGCCTCAGCCAGCGTGGTTCACGCCTCAGCCAGTTGGGCCGATGCCTTAGCCACAGCATTTACTTTGATGCCGGAGCGTGAGGTGTTGAACAGTTTGGAAACCGCCCAAGTGCAACGGGTCTTGTTGATCAGAAATGATGGTCAGATACTCGAGTTATAATTCTCTACCGGCGGGCGTTCTTGCCCCACATATAAACGCCGCTTAGTGATAATAAAACCAGTAGCAAGCTAGCCAGCGCCATTAACCATAATCCAAAGGGACCAAAAAATCGGCCGGTATGAATATCCAACAATACGCGCGAAATAGGCAGGCCTCGCCCAGAATACCGTTGGATAACCCGCTTGTGTATTGCCGCAGGGATCGGTGCTGGAGGTGTTCCAGTAAAGGTCATTCCGACCAATCGTTCAACCAGCGTGCCGTCGGACAGAGTCAAAATGGTTTCTTCACCGTTTGAAAAGTACACAAACTCATCGTCCCGCATCGCGGCCAGTAAAGGCGGCACCAAGGCAATTGGGTCCGAAGGACCCACATAAACCAACCCATCAACCATGATTACCCAATCATTCTCGCCCAAAGACACGCCAACCGGTTCCGTTTTGGGGCTTAGCTGATAAATGCGGGCCATAGTCGAGCCGCCCCAATGGTTTTGATCCAGCCGCAGATGATCGGCAAAAAGCAACAACAACCCGGTAATGGCCAGAACCAATACGAAAAACGCCGAGACCAATCCCGCACGTCGATGCCAACGCCGCAATGGCGATGCAGTGCCGCGTTTACGTTTCATGGCTTTTGCACCGTCTGATCCAGAAACAGAGCCAATATGGCTAGTTTTTTCAAGGCACGGACTGACAAGGTTGCTCCGGAAATCCCATCGATGTTACGATCCAGCTGCAATGGCTTGGGCAATTTTGCGCCGATAAATTGCCGGGTGAAAAAATCATGACGAACTTCCCAGCCATGGCTTTCTCGATAGGTAAGCACTTTTAACTGCTCAATTGCTCCATTTTGCACCAATATGCCGACAGTGATCGGTTTGTATTTTCCAATTTCATCCAGCACCCACGCGGTACGAGAGCCATCCTGCCAATAGCGGATTCGCAAAGCCGGATAGGCATGCTTCAGGATTTTTTTAATTTTTGGTTTAAGGTCTTTGGTCAACCACAAGACCTTTGACATCGGAATACCGGTTTTGAACGACCGTTTCAAAAAGGCTTCTTGGGCATCTATTGTTTCGGTTGCAACCGCACCGGACCCACCACAGAGCAAGGCGCTCATTCCGGTCAGGAAAAAGCGCCTTGATCTTGTCATGTTGGGTCTAGAACTCATATGCTGGGCTATACCCGCCTTAGAACTGATATCCAAGTCCAAGGTTCACAGAGTTTTTGGCGGAACCGCCGCTTTCTTTGCTTTCCGAGATATAGTCAATTTTGAAAACAATATCTTCGACTGGCCAGAAATTGGCACCCAATACATTGCGGTGTGTGCCGGTTTTGTTGTTGAGGCCCGCATTGTTATCCCAATCGGAATACCGGTAGAACACGCCAAATTGTGCATTGGGCAGTAGATCACCCATGGGCAGGCTAAACTTGTAAGATGGTTCAATATAGAAACCGGATTGTTTGTCACGCCCGGTCAAATTGACGTCCGCTCCATCTAGATTCCAGTGGGAATATAGCGCCCGCAAACCAAACCCGTTAAACCGAGTATCGGCTGAAACTGTGAACAAGGTGGCAGATACGTCTTGACCGGTGATGGTATCCCCAACCCCTTGGGTTACATCTGGTTGATAGTAAACCGATGCCGCCAAGGAAATACCGGGAATGCCGCTATAACCCAAACGAGCTGAATAAGCTTCTGACTTAAAGTCCGCCTTGCCCACTTTATTGCGTCCGGAACGGATTTTATATCCATTGCCAGCGTTTAGCTCCAAACCGGAAGAAAACATGGCATCCCAAGAAATCCCAGTATCGCCGATATTGCCGCGCGCGCCAATGCCGCCTTCCCACCAAGTGGCGGGAATGATGTTTTTTTCCACCGCATTGCGCTCTACGCCATAAAAGGTTGGCGGCTCGTGAGTTTCATTGATAATGCCGACCGGAACCAAATTCACCCCGGCGACTAATTGTGTGTTCCGGTTCACATCGAATTCAAGATACGCTTGTTCAAGCTCAAATTCACCAACCTTGCCTTCACCGGCAATGGCGTGTTCTAGCTCGATCTCGGAACGAAACCGAATTTTGTCATTGAAGTCATGACCAACAAACAGCACGAACCGGTGAAAATCGATCTGGTCCTTGGCGCCGCCTTCATAATGCAGCTCACCATAGCCGCCCAGCGATGTTTTATTCCACCAGCCCTCGCCGCCACCGGTCGAAGAGGTCTCAACTGCATCAGCAACCGCCTCGACGTGTTGCACAGTGGTTTGCAATGTTTCACGGGTTTCAACTGCTTGCGCTTTGGTGCCTTGCAGCTCACCCTTCAAACGATTGATTTCGGCCTGTTGTGCCTGAATAACCCGCCACATCTCAGCCATGTCGGGCGTTGCAGTGTCGGCCAGGGCGGCCAACGGGTTCATGGTCAGCGCCAATGCAGCACCGCCCAATAAAACGTTACGTAAACTCGTCATTTTTCCAATCCCTAATTAAATAGAAGCCAACTCTTTTAGCTTCACTTTCCATCCCGCCAATTGCGAATAAGTCGCATGTACTGCAAGCTGGTGGCAAATGCAACTCATTCTTATGTACAATTTGTCGCAGAGTGCTTTTCATGTGTTGGGCACTTGGGAAACCTGAACCCTTGCTCTATAAGCCGCTGCATGCAGATCGACCTGAAATCCTCCGGCACACCAGCTAAGCCAAGTCGCCAGACACTAATCGGGCTGGACCGCCCGGGCATTGCCGCTGCGTTACGCGAAACTGGCTTGGAAGAAAAACCGGCAAAAATGCGGGCCAACCAAATCTTTCGCTGGCTATATCATCAAGGGGTTCATGATTTTGCGGACATGACCAATTTGGGCAAGGAATTACGGGCCAGCCTGTCACAATCCTTTGACCTATCGCGCCCGGAAATTGTCGAACGGTTGGTATCCAAAGATGGCACTCGCAAATACCTGATCCGTTTTGCACCGGGTATTGAGGCCGAAACCGTATTTATACCGGGTGTCGGTCGATCCGGTGCCTTGTGCGTGTCATCACAGGTCGGTTGCACCTTGAACTGCACATTTTGCCATACCGGGTCACAAGCACTGGTTCGCAATCTGACTTCGGCCGAAATCGTTGGGCAGATTCTGGTCGCGCGGGACGACTTAGGCGAATGGCCCAGCCCATCCGAAGGACGCAAAATCACCAATGTGGTATTTATGGGCATGGGCGAGCCGTTGTATAATTTGGAAAATGTCCTAACCGCCACTGGGATCATTTCCGATGGCGAAGGCATTTCCATATCCCGGCGGCGTATTACGGTTTCCACTTCGGGTATTGTACCAAAAATGCACGAATTGGGAGAACGAGGCCAAGCCATGTTGGCTATTTCCCTACACGCGGTTCACGATGATCTGCGCAATGAGTTGGTGCCAATTAACAAGAAACACAACTTGGCAGAATTACTGGAAAGCTGCCGCACCTATCCCGGCGCCAGCAATGCCCGGCGCATCACCTTTGAATATGTAATGTTAAAAGGGGTGAATGACAGCGATGCCGAAGCGCGCAAACTGGTCCGATTGTTGGCTGGCATCCCTGCCAAGATCAATCTGATCCCATTTAACCCGTGGCCCGGATCACCGTACGAATGTTCCAGTTGGGGACGCATTGAAGCCTTTGCTGAGATCGTCAACAAGGCGGGATATGCCTCACCGATCCGAACCCCGCGTGGCCGCGACATTGGCGCAGCTTGCGGACAACTCAAATCAGCCAGCGTCAAAAAACGCGCCTCTGAATTGCGCCGTGAACGCCAGCAGCAAGCGGATACCAGTTCATGAAACCCGACACGCCGCTCTTGCAAACCGAACGAACGGCTTTGCGTCCTTTGATTGCTTCGGATGCCGATTCCGACCCATCAGACTGATACTCGCTTTTTCATTCCGAACAAAGGACGAAGAAACCCAATTCTGGCAATCACAAATTCGGTAATCAGCACACAACCGCCAATGGTTCCGGCGATCAACAAAATTGCTTCTACTCCGACAGACAGTCCTATTTTGGCCAGTGGATATGCGATGATGATAATCAAGGTTTGGTGCAAGATATAATACGGAAAAATAACAGAGGTCAGATAACGCAAAACTGGACCGGGCTGATTCAATTTTCTTTGGGCAAAGCCCAGTAGCGCGACGATTGCCACCCATGCATAAATTACCCGTGCAGCTTGGATCAAGAATAAGAATATCTCGCCGGGCCGACCCGTTTCTGAGATCTGCTCGACCCAAGACCAATGGCTCCACAGTATGTCCAGCGGAATGACCAGAACGATAGCCAAGCCCAAGGATACATATCTGATCTGGTCGACCGCTACCCAGAATATCCGAGACTTGGCAACCCAATACCCCACCAAGAATATGCTGAAACTACTCGCATGATTAGCCCAATCATTGACCAGATCATGAGTGGTCGGCCAAGCCTCGCTTAAGGTAAAGCGCACCAAGAGCAAAGGCATGACGGGTAAAACCAACACCAGAACAATGGCTGGTAGTTTACAAAAAAACTGAGCAATCGGACCGGTTTCCAGCGCTTTTAACAATGGCACCAATGGTAATAAAATTAAACAATAGGCCAACAAATAGACAATATACCACAAATGGTTCCAAGTCGGCATTGTGATGGAAAATCCAGACGCACCATCGAGATATTGAGGATAAAAAGCCAAATACCCGGCACCAATTTCGCCCTTACTCAACAGTTCATAATAACTTTGCGGAACCACAATCACCAACATGCCAAACAGCAGTGGCACCAACAAACGCCAAGTACGTTCCATCGCAAATTGTCTGGCACCCAATTTGTCGAACAAAAACCGCGAAGCCAAACCAGAAATAAAAAAGAGAAGCGCCAGCCGCCACGGATTGACTACCATCATTGCTGGCTCAAACCATGTCCCCGCATGAGGGCTTTTGATGTGCCAATACCAGCTCACATAAAACATACCTATGTGATAAAAAATCAACAAGCCAAATGCGATGATCCGCAACCAGTCCAAATCATGCCTGCGCCCGGATTGGTGGGTAAAGTTCGTATTCATTTTTTCCTCGCATCAAATTCACCCTATTCTTGAACGATCGGTTCAAATTGTCCGCAGGCAAGGGATGGGCGGCCCTTGCTCGGTATGGGTGGTTAGATAACAGGGACAAGCGGCAAGGTTACCGGGACCAATGGCGCTGGCACCTGCTGGTCAGTTGGCTACGGACTTCGTATAAACCCTCATGCATACGCAGCGCCAACATATTCAAAAGCAAGAACGACAGCTTGATATCCGTCTTTGGTTGCTAACGCTTCCAGTCTTCTTGTTTTCCACGCTGGTCAACATATCATCTCTTTTGATGGAGGCTGCCAAACAGGGGCAAGCATCACCGGGACTGACACCGTGGATTACCGAAATCAGCAGCGCGGTCGTCCTAACGGCGTTGTTCCCGTTCTTGCTTTGGGGTACACGGCGCATTCCGTTTTCTTCTGAAAACTGGATCAAAGCGCTTTTGCTGCATTTCAGCGCCAGCCTGCTATTTTCAGCACTTCATGTGACTTTGATGGTCGGCATGCGTAAGCTGGCCTTTACCACCTTCGCAGATATCAATTACCAATTTTTTAGTAACTTCTGGCTGGACAGTATTTATGAGTACCGAAAAGATCTGGGCACTTACCTAGTTTTAGTGATCTCAATCTATGCCATCCGGGCGCTGGTTGAACAAAACCGCGAACTGGAAGCCGCACGAACCAATGCCAAGGCCACTGGGCAACTCACCCTGAAATCTGGCGCGCGATTGATCCGGTTGGCCGCCGAAGATTTTATCTATGCCGAAGCCGCTGGCAATTATGTGGATGTGTACACGACCAACGGGCACCACCTTGTCCGTTCGTCTTTGCACGCACTTGAAAAACAATTATTGTCCGCTGGAATAGATGCTCGGCGAATTCACCGAACCCGGATAGTTAATTCCAAGCAAGTGGCCGAGATTTCACCATTGGGCAGCGGCGATCTGAAACTGCTTCTACAAGACAAAACTGAAATACGAGCCAGCCGTAGATTTCGGAACCAATTGGCCGAGCTGGCAGAAACCACAACTGCTTGACGAATAAACCCGCGACAATTTGGTCGCCGCCCTTGTGTGACTTAATGGTCACACCCATCTAGTTCAGGAACAAGGATTGCATGTGATGCCGGGTGGGATCACCCATGTGGGTCACAAGGCAATCATCTCACATTTGCTTTGGGAGAACTAAATGGAATTTGAGAAATTCACCGAACGTGCAAAAGGCATGGTACAGGTTGCACAAACCTCTGCGTTAAGTGCCGGGCATCAACAACTGACCCCGGAACACATCTTAAAGGCATTGCTTGATGACCGCGAAGGTTTGGCCGCCAATTTGATGCGGGCCGCCGGGGCCGATCCAGATGCTGCCTTGCGCGACACAATTACGGCTTTGGGCAATTTACCCTCCGTCGAAGGCGGGGATGGCAAAGTTTATATGGCCCGCGAAACGGCTGAGTTGTTCCAAATGGCCGAAAAAATCGCCAAAAAGGCTGGAGATAGCTTTGTCACAGCGGAACGTCTGTTGCTGGCATTGGCTATGCCCTCCAAAAGCCCGAGCCATGACATCCTGAAATCTTCGGGACTCACCGCACAAAACTTGGGCTTGGCGATTGAGCAGGTTCGAAAGGGGCGAAAAGCCGACAGCGCTTCGGCGGAAGACAATTACGAAGCCCTGAAAAAATACACCACCGACCTCACTGCACAGGCCCGCGATGGCAAGCTAGACCCGATCATTGGCCGCGAAGATGAAATTCGCCGCACCATTCAGGTGTTGTCCCGGCGCACCAAAAACAATCCGGTTTTAATCGGGGAACCCGGTGTGGGCAAAACCGCCATTGCCGAAGGACTGGCTTTGCGTATCGTCAACAAGGACGTGCCCGAATCCTTGCAAGACAAACAATTGCTTAGCCTTGATATGGGTTCGCTGATTGCCGGAGCCAAATATCGTGGCGAGTTTGAAGAACGCCTAAAAGCCGTCATCGAGGAGGTTCAGGCTGCTGCCGGGTCGGTCATATTGTTTATTGATGAGATGCATACCTTGGTCGGCGCCGGAAAGACCGACGGCGCCATGGATGCCTCCAATTTGCTAAAACCTGCGTTGGCCCGGGGTGAATTGCGCTGTATCGGTGCAACGACCTTGGCCGAATACCGCAAGCATGTAGAAAAAGACGCGGCACTGGCTCGGCGGTTTCAGCCGGTTCTGATCGAAGAACCCAATGTGGAAGATACCATTTCAATCCTGCGCGGCTTAAAGGAAAAATACGAGGTGCATCACGGCATTCGTATCTCGGACGGTGCGATCGTCTCGGCTGCCAAATTGTCAGCCAGATACATCACCGACCGGTTCTTGCCAGACAAGGCGATTGATCTGATGGACGAAGCCAGTTCTCGCCTGCGGATGCAGATCGACAGCAAACCAGAAGAGCTGGACGAACTGGATCGCCGTCTGGTTCAGGTTCAGATTGAACTGGAAGCTTTGCGCAAAGAAAGCGATGCTGCGTCTAAAAAACGCCTAGCCCTGCTGGAAACCGAGCTGGAGGAAGGTTCGGCCAAATCTGCCGAATTAACCGGCGCATGGCGGGCCGAAAAAGAAAAACTGGCTGGGTCAACCAAAGCCAAAGAAACCCTTGAACATTTGCGAAATGAGCTGGCCGAGGCCGAGCGGCAAGGCGATTGGACCCGGGCTTCCGAACTCAAATATGGCCGCATCCCGCAATTAGAAACAGCTGTGTCCAATGCTGCCGACAATACGGGCAGCTTGGTCGAAGAAGTCGTACAAAGCAATCATATCGCTCAAATCGTGGCCCGTTGGACCGGTATTCCCGTGGAAAAAATGCTCGAAGGTGAGCGCGAGAAATTGCTAGCCATGGAAGACGCCCTGCGGGGTCGGGTGATCGGCCAAGAAGAAGCGCTGGCCGCCGTATCTGATGCAGTTCGCCGGGCCAGAGCCGGGTTGAACGATCCAGCTCGTCCTATTGGTTCCTTTTTGTTTTTGGGACCCACCGGAGTTGGCAAAACCGAATTGACCAAAGCTTTGGCTGAATTTTTGTTTGATGATGAAACGGCCATCACTCGTATGGATATGTCCGAATATATGGAGAAACACTCAGTAGCCCGCATGTTGGGTGCGCCCCCCGGCTATGTCGGATACGAAGAAGGTGGTGCCTTAACCGAAGCGGTACGTCGCAAACCCTATCAGGTTCTTTTGTTTGATGAGGTGGAAAAAGCCCACCCGGACGTCTTCAACGTTCTTTTGCAGGTGCTGGATGACGGTCGGTTGACCGATGGGCAAGGCCGAACAGTGGACTTCCGAAACACCCTGATCATCATGACCTCAAACCTTGGCTCGGCCCATTTGGCGGCAGGATCAGGCGAGGCCGAAGAAGAGGCCAATGCGGCAATTATGGCTGAAGTACGGAACCATTTTCGTCCGGAATTTATCAACCGGATCGACGAGATCGTGCTGTTTCACCGGTTGCAACCAGAACATATGGCCAGCATTGTCGGCATCCAGATCGAACGATTAGCTGCCCTATTACACAATCAAGGCTTGAGCATTTCCATCGACGACAAAGCCATCCAATGGCTTGGCGAGAAGGGGTATGATCCAGCCTATGGGGCCAGGCCCTTAAAGCGGGTGATTCAACGCGAGTTGCAAGATCCACTGGCTCGGATGATTCTGGACGGTGCCTTTAGCGAAAACCAACAGATCAAGATCAGCGAGAAAAAAGGTCAGCTATTGGTCAGTGGTCACCCACTTCCCAAACGCTAACCCTGATTCTGGATAAACTCTATCGACGACGACGACGTGAACGAGGTGGCTCATCATTTGGGTCATCGTCTTTAGGGTCATCATCTTTGTCTTTAGATCCCTCAACCGCATCGGCAGCCGCTTCTTCAACGGCCTCTTTGGCTTCGGCAACAGCTGCGACGACTGGCGCAGCGGCAGCAATTGCGATGGCTTTTTCTTTATTTGCTTTAGATGGTTTTTTAGGCTTCTCTTTCTTGGCCTTGGCCGGTGCAATGGTTGCTTGCACCCGTGCCGCACTGGCGGCCGCAGAAACTGGTTCACCCAATAGAGCCTTGATTTCACTTAACCGGTTAAAAATACCAAATAGAGAAATCAACAGTTCACAAACAAACCGCCATGCCAAAATTACCAAAAACCCACCCAGCACAACCAGTGCATAAGCCACATAGGTTTGCATATCTCCCGGTACGTACCGGTCCATATACCCAACCAGATGTCCTGGTAAATTCGGGCCTTGCATGATGTGCTTAACCACACATGCAATGATGCCAATTAAACCTAAAAAATAAACGAGGGTGATAAAGAATGGTGAGACCATTCTTCTAAAACCAAAAAATGCCGCGAAAAACCCAGGTCGCGAGTTTATATTGTCCATTACGCTACTCCCCAATACAATTGTCGAAGCTTATACCACAATTGTACCGAGGTTTCACTAGGGAGCGCCGACTCTATTTGATTCCGTGATATTTTTTCCCTACTTGCAGGTAAACACCTGTTTCTGTACTTAAATTTTCTATGAGTTTTGGACAAATATATTATATCTGATCAAAATTTCAGAATTTTTCTATTGCCGTCGCGCCGCGCGTGCACAAAAACGAGCCGGATGTAGCGCCGTTCTGGCATCGCGCTCCAATGGGGACGGTTCACCGCAAATCTCGGACACAATCGATTTTGCCAACAAAGGCGCCAGCGTTAATCCGCGCGAACCCAGCCCATTTAACAGATATAATCCATCCAGCATTGGAGCGGATGAATAGTCGGATAATTTACCCCAAAATTGTTTGGCCCACGGCCCACATTTGCCCGCATCCGCCACCGGACCCGCTAAGGGCTGTAAATCTGGGCTGGCCGCACGGACACTGGCCCGACCGGTGAGTTGGGACAGCTCGACCTGCTCGGCTAGATCTGGGTGCAAAATCCCTAAATTTGCCAAATTACGTTGATGGTCTTGTTTGGTCGTTTGATTGCAAGTTGGGTCTTCCACCCGGTCATGGGTTGCTCCAAACAACAACCGGTCCGCGTCCAATCCCAAAGCATAACTAGCCCCGATCATCGGAACCTTGATGCCATGTTGCTGAGTAATACCAATCGACACTTGTCCGCGCAACAACCGCAAAGCTGGCAGCTCTATGCCGGTTAATTCGCCCGCGCCTAGCGCCAGAACCAGATGATCAGCCGACGCGATCATTTGTTTGTCGGCTCCATACACCACCCATTGCCCAGCATTACGTTCAATCCGCTTGACGCTCGCAATGATTGGCTTGGCCGGTTTCGCCAAACGAGCAATAGCCGTAGCTGGGCATAATGTTGCGCCGGTTTTCAAAAACAGGCTTGAACCATCATCGTCCAACTCAGCCAAAGTTTTTGGCAGAGCCGCGTTCGCAATCAGATCCCAGTGTTTGTGCACTTTCTCTTCATTTGCTGGTTTTCGCAGGATACCCGTAGTATTAAATGCTGCATTGCAACTGTATGCGTAGAACTGACAGGCATAGGCAAAGGCTGATCGGTAAAACCGGGCGAGCGGACTATCTTCCAAATCAAGCCTTGGGCTTACCAGTCCAATCTCATTTCCGCTGGCGCCAGCCGCCAAATCTTGCGCTTCAACCAAGGTCACACTCACACCGACTTGAGCAAATTCGTGGATCAGGCAGGCGCCAGCTATTCCACCACCAATGACAATAACGTTATCTGGCGGTTTGAGCCGGGCCTGATGATTGGCCGTTGAACGGGTATAAGTCGCTTCCAGTCGTTGCCGTTTGCGACCATGACCCGGCTTTTTTTCCACCTCGAAACCGTGTGCGGCTAAACCACGTCTGACCAATCCGGCAACGCTATAGGTGGCCAAGCGTGTCTCCGGGCGGCTTAAGCGGGCCAATTGCGCGAACACTTCCTCGCTCCACATTTGCGGGTTTTTGGCGGGCGCAAACCCATCCAGAAACCAGCTATCAATCTGGGCATCCAATTGAGGCAACATTTCGGCAACGGGTCCAAACAACAGAGTAAGCTCGATGCTTGGTTCATTGGCATTGCCCGGCACAGATCGGCGGTGAAAGCCCTTGACCGCATCCGGCCAAATTTGCTGCAAATCCGTGGCTTCGCGCTTTAGCTCAGGAAATGCTTTATGGGCGCGGGATAATTGTTCGTGGGAGAGTGGTGCGCCTTCAATGGCGATATAATGCAGGCGTTGATCAGGCCGGGCAAACTTTCGCCATTTGGCCAAAGTGGCCATAAAATTAAGGCCGGTGCCAAAACCCAGCTCTGCAATACTGTGCAAATCATCCTGCTGCCATCGGGCCGGCAAATCGCATCCGGCCAGAAACACCGCTTTGGTTTCTGCCAACCCGTCATTGGCTGAAAAATAGACATCGCCAGAGCCGACATCTTCCGGCTCGCCGGTCTGCGACCATTTTAAGTTGGCGGTTGGCAGTCCCAGAAATTGCCGGGTCATGGGTCAAAATTCCAATTAAAATGAAAAAAGCCACTCCAATCGGAGCAGCTTTTCTCAGTTGTGTTCAATCAAACCGACAGAATCGGCTGATCAATGATCTTCAGCAGCGGCTTCAGCTTCTTCAACAACAGCATCAGCGGCGGCTTCTACTTCAGCCCCAGCATCATCTGCTGCACCCATTGCGCCAGATGCCATGTCGCTAGCATCTTCGGCCATGTCGCCCGCGGCCTCGACCACTTCGCCAGCCATGTCAGCAGCAGCATCCACAGCACCCGAAGCTGCTTCACCAGCTGCGTCTGCCATATCACCGGCCGCTTCCATCGCATCGCCAGCAACTTCGGCAGTTGCATCTGCGGCGCCTGCTGCGGCATCACCAGCAGCTTCAACCACGTCACCAGCGGCGTCAGCCGTTGCATCCATGGCATCACCTGCGACTTCTTTTACCGCATTCCCAGCTGCACCAGCATCATGCATGGCTTGTTTTGGATCGCCCTTGAATACAAACATCCAAACGGCCAAAGCCGCAATGACGACTAGACCCAACCAAACCCAAGTTTTACTTCCACTCTTCTCTGCCATATTCGTTTCTCCCCATAAATATGAACGTTATGTAACGTGCATAGCGCAAACAATTCGGTCTGTCGCCCGAAAAGTCAGAACAAATAGGAGTAGAGAACCGATAATTGCGGTTGATTGTTCAACCTGCTTTGTGGGTAAATTTATACCGCTTCGATGGTCGAGAGTGCGTCTTCTAATTCGGCAAAGCTGGGCTGAGATGCGGTCGGCACAACGCCACGACCCAGTTCAACTGAAATTTGCGCGGCATTGCCATGCAAATGGGCGACCAACACCGTTTGAATAATTTTATAAAAATTAGCCTCGTCATCCATTACCGCCTGCAACCGTGTGCCGAACGGCCCCACCAAACCGTAAGCTAGAAACACGCCCAAAAATGTCCCGACCAGAGCAGAGCCAATCATTCGGCCCAGATATTCTGGTGGCTCGGTAATCGCACCCATGGTTTTAACAATCCCCAACACCGCCGCAACAATCCCCAAAGCAGGCAAAGCATCTGCCATGTTTTGCAGGGCATGGGCTGGCTCCAGCGCTTCGTGGTGATGTTTTTCCAACTGCTTTTCCATGGCATCTTCAACCTGATGCGGGTCTTCCAAATTCATGGTCATCATCCGCAGGGTGTCGCAGATAAAGTCAGTGGCAAAATGGTCCTTCAAAATTCTCGGGTAATTGCCAAAAATGGCACTGTCTTTCGGGTTTTCAATGTGGGTCTCCAGCGCGATGACCCCCTTCATTTTCATGGTTTTGGTCAAGGTGAACAACAGAGCCAGCAGATCAGAATAGTCTTTCTTTTTCCACTTTGCCCCGATCACCATCTTGCCTAGGCCCATTAGAGCGCCGATCGCGGTTTTTCCATTATTACCAATCAGAAGGGCGCCCACCGCTGCACCCATGATCATCATCATCTCGTAGGGCGCAGAATGCAGGATGGGTTCCATATGGCCCCCGGCCAACAAAAACCCACCAAACACCATGCCAAACACACATAAGATCCCAATGATCTGAAACATCAGATAGCTCTTCCCTGTAACCAATTCCTGACCGGGACCGTAAAAACTGTCCCAATTTGGCACTAGTATCAGTTGGAATGTTTAATGCAGTATTGCCAGATGTGTATTGTTTTGGTGAATTGTTGCGAAACAAGATCAAGAATGCTACACACTTCGTGGACTGGAACCGACCAACCGCGAGGGACACCGCGTTTGTAACCTAGACGGACCAGGAGCTGTCATAATGTTGAAGCTAAAATTACTTGCAGGGTTTATGTTTATTGCAAGTTCCATCCCGGTGTTGGCTGATGAAGCCTGCATAGCACCGGAACTGCCTGAGCTTCCAACTCATGGAGCGCTGTTGAGTTATGATGAACTAACTGCGGCAACCGAGCTGGTTCAATCCTACTCGGTGGCCAACACTGCATACAAAACCTGTCTTGATGGCATCATTCTTGATCCAGGTTCTGTTTCAAGGGAAGCTTGGCGCGCCGCTATGGAAAATTACAATGTCGCCGGAGCCAACCAAAATGCTCTGGGGGAAACCTATGACAAGCTCAATGAAGAATGGGTCGAGGCCCACAAGGCCAAATCCGAATAATCAATCACCAAAATCTGAAACTCGTTTTCCGTACCAGGGGTAATAAAATGAACAAAAGCAAATTTGTCGCAATCGTCAGCGTCATGGCCGCATTTTCCACGCAAGTCGTAGCAGCAGACGGGTATCGCCCACAAAATGATGCGCAGCGCAATTACAAAGCCTGTCCGGCCGATATCATGGCCAAAGGCGTTGAACTGGTTGTCCCGTTATGTGGCACCTTGCCGGACCGCCCCAAATTCCCAGATTATGACACAGCTTGGTCTTCTAAATTATCTTCGAGTGAACTGGATCTGTTTTCGGCAAAACTGCACCAGTTCAAAACGCAAGTAGCGCAGTATCAAACTTGTATCAATTATCGGGTAATGGGCGATGGATCCTTACCCACCGAAACCCTGAATTATGCCGCTTGTGCAGATCAGTGGGCGGTCGAACAAAAAGCCCAGTCTGCCGAAGAATGGGGCGATTCATGTCTCGGGCAAAATGACTGGGAACATCCAAAAGGCGCTGCATTCCCGACCCATTGCTATGCGGAAGAAGAATAAAACCGCACACACCGATCCATAAAATACGCTACTCAGGGGTCGCCAGTGGCGGCCCCTTTTGATTCGATAACAGGTAGTTTTATTTCCAATAATCGACATATCGCTTTTTCTTTGCTGTTTCTGGTCATGGTGTTGGTCGGTGCATCCAATTCGCTGTTGTTTGTCATATTACCGGTACTGATCCGGCAATTGGGTGCAGGCGAATTGTATATGGGACTGATTTTTGCTGGCTCTTCCGTCCTCTATATGTTTTTCAGCCCGTTTTGGGGTTGGCTGTCTGACCGGGCCGGACGGCGACCGGTTTTGTTGTTTGGGATCATTGGCAATGGCCTATCTCTATTGGCTATGGGATTGGTTTCGGCTTGGATTGGCAGCGGTGCCGCCACCGCAGCCACAGCCTTGGTGTTGCTAGCGCTTTCACGGGTGATTTACGGGGCTATCGGTTGTGCGATGCAACCGGCTTCGCAAGCCTATGTTGCGGACAGATCAGCCCGGTTTGAACGCACAAGATTATTGTCCTTGTTGGCGGCGGGCGCTGGACTGGGCACCGCAATTGGTCCTCCATTGGCCGCTTGGCTCAGTACCGGGTTCGGGGTGCCACGGGCTATGTATTTTTTGGTTGGCGTTTCGGTCCTGTTTTTTGCGGTGATTGCGATCGCCATGCCGGAGCATCAAAAACCCAACAGAAGCATCGTAACCGGCAAGGCTATGTTTGCACTGGTTGTCGATAAACGCCTGCGTGTCTTGTTGCTGATCGGCACTTTAAGCTGGATGGCGCATGGGGTGTTTTTGCAAACTCTGCTGTTTTACACTTCGGACCGGCTGGCTCTGAATGCGGCCAGTGCATTGCCTATATCCGGAACCATCTTTGCCTTGGGCGCCATCGGTGTGCTGATGGTCCAGTTCGGATTTATCCCGCTGACCAAGCCCAACCCACGGCAATTAATGACATTAGGTGGGTTTTGTGCGGCGGTCGGCGCTGGACTAATGATCCTAGCCAATACGGTTTGGATGATCGGATTGGCCTTTGTTTTGGCCTCCATCGGGTCCGGGTTGATCCGTCCCGGCATGTCCAGCGCGGCATCCTTGCGGGTCAATGAGCACGAACAAGGCGGAGCGGCCGGGTTGGTTGCAGCCACTGCCGGGGCCGGATTTATGCTGGCACCCTTTACCGGATTGGCGCTCTATCAATTTGTCGGACCAGCCGCGACCTATAGCTTGATACTGGTTTCCTTAAGCTGCGTATTTGTGCTATCCCTGCTACAACCAGTGGACCACGAGACCGACTAATCTGGTATCTGGTTAACCCGTAGATTTTGCAGCATTTGCAGGCTGGCAAACCCATCGGGCAACAAGCCAATTTGCAATTGATAGGCTCGCAAAGCCCGCCGGGTATTAGGTCCGGCCAGTCCATCTGCTCCGCCGGGATCATGGCCTTTTTCTTTGAGTAATTCTTGCATTTGCTGAATTTGGGCGCGCGAAAGCGGCACTAGGTCCAACGGCCATTCGGCAATCAACCCAATTTTGTCATCCAACGCCCGGGCCAACAAGCCAACCCCGAGCGCATAGGCGGTCGAGTTATTATAGCGTTTGAATACCCTGAAATTCCCACCAACCAGAATTTTTGGCCCGCGCGCCCCGGCTGGTAGCAAAAGCCTCGCAGCCGTGCCCAGCTCGGTTTCTGGCCAGTCGCCATCATGGATCGGAGTCGCGCCACGCACCGCCCACGAACCAATGGACAAAACCGTGTCATCGGCTAGTTCATACGGGAATGCGTGGGTAAGCCTTACCTCTTCGCCCCAGCTTTCTTGGGCTTTCCAACCATGGCGTAATAGATAATTTGCGGTGGATGCCAACGCATCGGCCGTCGAGTTCCAAATATCTTTTTTGCCATCCCCATCGCCATCAACTGCGTATTGCAAAAAAGTGGTGGGCATAAACTGGGTTTGACCCATCGCTCCGGCCCACGCGCCTTTTAAGTCTTCGCGCCGCGCATCGCCATTTTCAATCATGGTCAGTAACGCCAGCAATTCACCTTCGGCCCACGCCCGACGTCGCCCATCATGGGCCAAGGTTGCCAAAGCGCGCACCACATCAAAATTGCCCTGAATTTTGCCATAGGCGCTTTCCAGCCCCCAAATCGCCGTGATGACTTCGGCCGGAACCCCGGTAGTTTCTTCTAGCTGGTCCAGTATTTTTTTCTGACTTTGCATGGCTTTTTTGCCGCCGGACACCCGCAATTCGGATACGGCACCTTGCAAGTATTCCCAGATGGGTCGGGTAAATTCCGGTTGGAAGCGATCTCGCTCCAATACCGTCTCATCGGGCGCTATCCCGTCTAGCAAACGGTTCAAGCCAGCTTCATCGCGCCCGGCAGCCACACTGCGTTCAACAAAGCTGGTTTTCCAAGCGGCAAAGGTTTGCTCGTGATCATTCGATAGGGCTGGAACACTCCAAATCAATAAAAGCACGGCCCAAACAGATATTTGACCTCGCATCACGGAGCCGCACGAGAGACCGGATTGCCCAAACCGGGTACCCAAGCAATTTCGAGAATTAGTTTTTTCAAAATGGCTTCCTTGAAATCTTCAAATCCTTCGGCGGGTGCGACAAACGCCGCAGCGCCGACAATGACATTATCACGATAATACTGATCCACATCAACTTTGACCTTGGGCCGCCATGGGTTTTGGTCCATCGGCAATACCGGCAATCCGTTAATGGTGATATCGGAGGCGGCAGCCAGAGCGCGAGCGACGGGTAAGGATTTTCCCTGATTTTGCGGGCCATCGCCGGAAATATCGATGATTTTTCGAAACCCGTCATATTCATTGTCATTGATCATGCCGACACAAGCGGTAATTGCACTACCGATGGCAGTGTATCTACCTTGCACAAACGGCGCGGCGCGAACCTGCTCGGCAAAGGCCAAGGCATCAGCTTCATTGCGGATCAAAGTCCAATCGGCCACTTTGCGTTGGGTATTGTCATCAGCCCATTCCACATAGCTGATGGCAATCGCCCCTTCTGGTCCTGACAGAATAGCGTCGATCACCTCTTGCGAGGCCAATGCAGCTAAATATCCCTCGCGTTGGCGCTTGGCTTCTTCTTCATCCACCGAAAAAGAGATGTCGGCGGCCAACACCAATTCAAGGTCCACAGGTACCAGCCCCCAAGCCGGTGATCCCACAAAAAACAACATGATCAGATATGAAAATAGAAATCGCATGGGTGCAGTATGACCGACCCGGCTGGCGCAATCAAATTACAGATTCATTGGTTGACAGAACAATATGCCCTGACTAGTGTCCGCGCCTCTTCGCTGGAGGCTCTTTAGAGGCTCCTTTTGTTTTGCCCAAACCAGACATTGGAACCGGGACCATGAAAGTTCGCAGCTCTCTGAAATCCTTAAAAAACCGTCATAAGGACTGTAAAGTGGTTCGCCGCAAAGGTCGCTTGTACGTGATCAACAAAACGGATCCACGGTTTAAGGCGCGTCAGGGCTAATCACCTGATCAAAGTGGCCCCGGATCGAAGTCGTCTCAGTGCCGCAGCTTCACCTATTATTTGATATCGGAAATGTGCTGGTTCAGTGGGACCCAGCCAATTTCTATCGTCAGCAGTTCAAAACAGAACACGAGATGCAGGCGTTTTTGGACACCTGTTGCACGCGGGCTTGGCATGTAGAGCATGACCGAGGCCGTTCCATGGCGGAAGGCGCAGCATTGTTGCTGCCGCAATTCCCTCATTGGGCCACCCATATCCACAATTGGAAAGACCGCTGGGCCGATATGTTTGCCGGACCGGTGTCAGGCATGGATGAATTGCTGCGCGCTTTGGCATCGGCGGGGCATCCCCTTTATGCCCTGACCAATATGCCAGCCGAGGTTATGCCGCTGGAATATGATCTATTTCCATTCCTGCATCTGTTTCGAGATATTATCGTTTCTGGCGAGGAAGGTTTGGTAAAACCCGACCCGGCTTTGTTCGAGTTAACTTTGCAGCGCATGAATTGCCCTGCGGCGCAGGTGTTTTTCATCGATGATGTCGCTGAAAACGTCGATGCTGCCCGGCAATTGGGCATATCGGCACATTTGTTTGTGGATGCGCCAACCTTGATCGTAGAATTGCAAAAACGCAACGTGACCTTTTAACCGGGAGCCGGTATATTCAGCGCCATGAAATGCACCGCGCTCATATTGGCTCTCTGTCTTGGAATTTCCAGCGCCGGATTGGCGGCAAACCCCGTTCTGGCACAAGAAGAAATTGGCGGCAACGTGGAAACTTTGCTCGACCGAATGGCGGGTATTACCGACGAAACCGAGGCCGAATTACTAACTGAAGAAATCTGGGCCAGGTTTTTTGCGTCTGGCTCGGCCAGTGTTGATCTCATTTTACAACGAGGCATTTCGGCCCAAGCGGCAGGTGATTTTGATCTGGCCGGCGATTTTTATGATGATGTCATTGAATTTGCCCCCGACTTTGCCGAAGGCTGGAACCGGCGGGCCGCCTTGGGCTATGCGCGCGGAGAATACGCTGCCGCCATGGAAGACTTGGGCATTGCCATTGAACTACAACCCCGCCATTTTGGGGCATTGGTTGGATTAGGTTTAGTTCTGGAACGGCTGGGTTCGGCAGAAGGGGCGTATCAGGCCTATTCAGATGCCTTGGAAATTCATCCGTTTTTGCCCGAAGCCATCAATGGCGTTTCCCGTCTGAAACAACTGGTCGAAGGGCGGCAATTATAGCTCAGCCAAACATGTAGATGTTTTTCAAATCCGCTTGCCGCAGATGGTCAGCCTGCGGTATTTGTAGATTTGGAATTACCGATTCTATTGAATCCTTCATAAAAACAGAGAAACAGGACTGACCAGTATGACCGTAGACATGGGCCAATCGACCCGCGAACAATTAAAATCCACTTTGGCCCGGGTTGAACGGCTGGAAGAAGACAAAAAAGCGGTGCTTGAGGACATCAAAGCGGTCTATGATGAGGCCAAAGCATTTGGCTTTGACACCAAAATCTTGCGCCAAGTTGTCCGGCTTCGTAAGATGGACCGTGAAAAGCGGCAGGAACAAGAAGCCATCTTGGATTTGTATCTGTCAGCGCTTGGAGAAGCATAAGGCGGTTATATGCACCGAACCTTCCAGCAAAAACTGGCAAATTGGCTGATCTGTGGCACTTTGGTGCTCATTGGGTTCGCATGTCAGCCATTGCAGGCAAAGGAGACGTCGGTGCAAACCAAACCAGATCCACGCGAATTGATCGTGCTGGCCGCCATCGGCGCAAATGATCCCTATTATCAACCAGTTGCCGCTAAGGTTTTTAATTTTCATCTGGCCTATGCCCGGCAGATTGCCCAGCATGACCGGGTTTTAGTGCTAACTGATGATATTTCATATGTGAAATATCTGGAAGAACTCGGCACTGACAAAGTCACCATTGCCCCGCAATTGGATATTTGGGCGCGGGACTTCTCCCTGTCGAATGTCAGTAACCCGGTGATGTTCCGCTATACCTCGGCTGGACAAGGCGGCGGGCATAAGGGCCAAAATGATGCGGACGCTGTGCAGGACATCTTCGCCGAAATGCTGGAAGCCGCAGGTTCGCCTTTTGTAGAAAGCGATCTGTTGAATGATGGCGGTAATTTCGTTGATGATTATGCCGGCAACGTAGTGATCAGCCGCAAATTCTTGCGCGATAATCATTTATCCGAAGCCAAGGCTCGCCAAGCCATAGTGGCGTTGGATGGCGTTAGCCATGTTGCCTTTATCGAGGCCGACGAACAAGGCGGGTTGGAGCATGCCGACGGCGTGGTGGCGTTTGTTGGTCCCAATAGTTTGGTGGTCAATTCCTACCCGTCGGATCCAGAGTACGCGGCGCAATTGCATGCCGACCTGAAAGCGGGATTACCGGGTGTTATCATAACCGAATTGGTCACACCCTATGATGGTAGCCAGATTTATGATCAACGCTTTGGCTCGGCTTGTGGCCTCTACACCAACATGCTGGTTACGGTCGAGCGTATATATTTCCCGCAATTTGGTATTCCGGAAGACCAAATTGCCTTGGCACAAATACGAGCTGTAACCAGCAAAACAATTGTCCCTGTTCAGTCGGAACAAGTGTGTCAGATGGGCGGTGGCGTGCGGTGCATGTCTTGGCAGACCCGAGGCGAAACCGCCGAACGTATACTGCGCCACTTTGCAAAGAGCGGCTGACCCGGATGGATGATGAGCGCAAAAAACAACGGCAGTTAGAAGCCAAGAAACGAAAAGCCTTGGCCCGCTTACGCCGCGCACAAGCCAAAAAAGAAACATTGGGTGACGACGATAAATTTACCGAATGGGAAGATGAGTTTGTTGGTGGACTTGAGGAACGCCTTGAGAAATTTGACAGCGCCTTTGTTGATCCGGAAAAAGGCCGATCTGGTGAGGCATTGTCCTACCGCCAAGCCTATAAGCTCAAAGAAATTGAGGACAAGGTCAAAGGCAAGAAACGAAAACCGATGAATCGCGGAAATGGCTTTGGCAACAAGAAACCAAAGAAAAAATATGGGGTGCGTTCGTGTCAACCGGACGAACCTAAAGACGAAATCGAATCGCCTGCCCCACCGCCAAAACCCTCAGGACCACCCAAATTACAGGTGATCAAGGGCGGAAAAACCTAGGCTACACCACATTACTTCAGATATGAAATATCAACTAAGACATTATTGCCTTCACACGGCCACCCTCCGACTTGACCGGCGAGGGTGACGTTAGCAAAGCCTAGCCTACCCAGCCATTTTGTCAGCTTTTGGGTCCAGATCGTGTTCACGCACTTTGCGATACAAAGTGGATCGGCCGATCCCCAGACGCCGGGCAATCTCTGACATATGTCCAGAATAAGCACCAATCGCGAACTCAATTAAATCACGTTCAATGGCTTCCAGCTGTCGAACATGGCCCGAAGTATTGGTGATGTGTACTGGACCATCATTGGCTGCGACCGGTCCATCCGATGATTGAGCTTCAACTGGAGCCACAACCAAGGCTTCTTCTTCCGCTTCGCTAGGGCTGATTTGGCGGGTAACACCCGAAATATGTGGAAAATCTTCCACTTCCAGTTCATTATCTTCACACAAGACAACAGCGCGGAATACAGCATTTTCTAGCTGGCGCACATTTCCTGGCCACTCAAAACCCTTGAGCAGGGCCATGGTTTCGCCTTTGACCCCGGTAATGTGGGTGCCTTCTTGCGCGTTGAATCGGCCAATGAAATGTCGAACCAATTCCGGCAGATCTTCCATACGATCAGCTAAGGGTGGTACATCCATCGGAAAGACATTCAGGCGATAAAACAAGTCTTCACGAAATTTGCCTTGCTTTACATCTTTGACCAAATCGCGATTGGTCGCCGAGATAATACGCACATCAACCTTTACCGAGCGCTTGGCCCCAACCGGGTCAATTTCACCCTCTTGCAGGGCGCGAAGCAACTTTACCTGCATATCCGGCGGTAAATCACCCACCTCATCCAAAAACAGCGTGCCGCCATCGGCCTCGCGGAATTTACCCAGATGTTTGTCAATCGCACCGGTAAATGCACCTTTTTCATGGCCGAACAAAATGCTCTCGACCAAATTTTCGGGCAAAGCCCCGCAATTCACCGTGATCATTGGCTTCCCAGAGCGCGCCGAGGCACCATGAATGGCCCGCGCCACCAATTCCTTGCCGACTCCACTTTGTCCCAACACCAAGATCGGAATGTTAGATTTTGCGGCGCGTTCGCCAAGACGCACCACCTGACGCATGGCAGGCGCATCGGCAATCATGTCGCCAAAGGTCAGCGCCCCATTTGCGGTTTTACGCAAGCGAACCACTTCGCCTTCCAGCTCCCCAACCTTCATTACATTTCGCAAGGAAACCGTCAGGCGTTCCGGGCTAACCGGTTTTACGAAAAAATCGGCAGCCCCGGCCTGCATGGCTTGCACCACGGTATCGATCCCACCCTGTCCGGTTAGCACAATGACCGGTACATGCGGCGCGCGAATACGAATTTCTTCCAACGCCTTCATGCCGCCCATGCCGGGCATGACCAGATCAAGCAAGATAATATCAATGTTTCCAGCCGAGGTCAGCGCTTCCAGTGCGGCTTCACCGCTATCGGCATGGGCTGCGGTAAAATTTTGTTTTTCCACCACAGCCTGCATCAAGCGTCGCTGGGTAGGGTCATCATCCACAATCAAGATTGTCTTGGCCATTTTATACGCCTTCTTCTGTGCGTTTGGTTGTGCCGGGCCGAAAGTTACCTCAACCCGGATTAACTCTTGTTACCGATACTATGGCCCATGGCGGTAAAGACCCGGTTACAGTTCGTGGTTACGGCAACGTTAATTGGTTCAAATTGGAACACACCCCATGCAAGCTCGTTGATTGACGTAATGGCGATGGGGCGCTATCCGCAATCTCATGACAAAACCAACCAAAGACACCGACAAGAAGAGTAAAAGCAAAACCCGCGAACGGCCGGTTCTGCCCTTGGCCCACCTAAATGGTGCAAAACCACCGGCGCCAAATTGGTTCCAAGACTGCCTGCAAAGCTCGATTGAAGAAGGCGATGTGGAAGTTTCAGGTGCCAATATCCGCTATCGGGCGTGGGGGAAGCGCGGGAAACCCGGCCTAATTTTGGTACATGGCGGTGTTGCCCATAAGGGTTGGTGGGATTTTATCGCGCCGTTTTTTGTACCGCATTACCGGGTGGTGGCGCTGGATTTATCCGGCATGGGCCAAAGCGATTGGCGCGATCACTACGACATGCCGCTGTATGCCGACGAAGTGCTGGCCTCCGCAGAAGCAGCTGGATTATTTGAATCAAACGAAAAACCATGGTTGGTCGGGCACTCGTTTGGTGGCTTTGTCGCCATGGGTTTTGCGGCGCGCCACGGGGAGCGGATTCAAGGGGCCATCGTCATCGACAGTCCGGTACGCCCGGCTGAAAAACAGCGACGCACAGCACCGCCTTCGCGTGGCGGCAAGGTGTATAACGATCTGGAAACCGCATTAGGTCGGTTCCGATTGCTGCCATCACAAGAATGCGAAAACCTGTTTCTGGTCGATCATATTGCTCGCGCCTCCTTAAAGCAGCTCGATAATGGTTGGACCTGGCGGTTTGACCCGCAATTATGGCCCAAAATGCGCTATGATATGCGCGCCGCAATTGAAGTACTTAACGAACTGAAATGCCCGATTACCTTAATCCGGGGCGAAAATTCGATGCTGGTCTCGGACGAATTGTGGAGTTTCATGAAACAAGCCTTTCCCAAAAGCACCCACCATGTATCCATCCCTGAGGCCCATCACCATGTCATGCTGGACCAGCCTTTGGCACTGGTTAGCGCCTTGCGCTCCATCTTTGGGTCCGGGATTTAACAAATGGACTGGCTACGCGTCAATTTGGGCCAAGAGATGCCTTGATCCGGGACACGGCACAGTGTACCCAAATTGCAGCAATTCGTGCAAATTCAAGGAAGACCAAAATGAGCAAATACCAGCATGGTGCCCAGAACATTTCCCAGCACCGCGAGACCTATGGCCGGATTTTGGATATTACCATCTGGTCCGGTGGCTTGATCGGCGTTGGTATCTTGTTTTTCTCTTTGGTCTTTGCCGCCAAAATGGCGTGGCTGCCAGCCTTGGTGATCTCATTTGTCACCGCAATTCTAAGCGGTATGCTCTTGAAAATTGGTGGCGCATGGCACGCGACTATCGTTGGGCTAGCCATTTTAACTCTGATCATGGGCATGGGCATTTCGGCCATTGCCGGTTTGGGCTAAAACTCAGCAACCATCGAATTTCCTTAAACTCAGAGGCTTTCCTAATTTAACAAACCAGGTGAAAACATATGAAACTTGCGGTGCTGAAGGAAAAAATGCCGGGCGAATCCCGGGTTGCACTCACCCCTGAAACCATCAAAAAGATGATGGCAGCGGGGCATCAGGTAATTATTGAAGCTGGCGCAGGCAAAGGCGCATCCATTGCCGATGCTGCCTATAAAGAAGCCGGTGCCAAGATCGCCAAAACCGCAAAAGCCACATTGACCGGCGCTGATTTGTTGCTGGCAGTTCGCCGCCCCGCCAAAACTGTTTTGACCGACCTGAAAAAGGGTGCGGGCCTAATAGCCCTGCTCGACCCGTTTGATGATCCGGGTTTTATACAAGCCTGTGCCGCCAAAGGTGTTGATGCCTTTGCCATGGAATTTGTGCCGCGAATCACCCGCGCCCAATCGATGGACGCCCTGTCCTCGCAATCCAATCTGGCTGGATATCGCGCAATTATTGAAGCCGCCGAATTATATGGCAAAGCCTTACCGATGATGATGACGGCCGCTGGTACTGTGGCTGCGGCCAAAACATTTGTGATGGGCGCCGGGGTTGCCGGGCTACAAGCCATTGCCACTGCCCGGCGTTTGGGGGCCATTGTTTCGGCCACTGATGTGCGCCCAGCAGCCAAGGAACAAGTTGCCTCATTAGGTGCCAAATTTGTCGCGGTTGAAAATGACGAGTTCAAAGAAGCCGAAACCGCCGGCGGCTATGCCAAACAAATGTCTGCGGCCTACCAAAAAGAGCAAGCCGAACTGGTGACTGGACACATTGCCAAACAAGACATTGTGGTCACCACCGCTTTGATCCCGGGGCGACCGGCTCCGAAACTAATCAGCGAAGCTATGGTCAAATCAATGGCAGACGGCTCGGTGATCATTGATATGGCGGCCGAACGTGGCGGCAATTGCGCCTTGACCAAACCGGGACAAGTTGTGGTGCGCCATGGCGTAACCATTGCCGGGTATACTAATTTACCCTCTCGATTGGCCGCTGATACGTCGGCGCTTTATGGGCGCAACCTAGCAGCTATTTTGCCTTTGCTCAGTGCCGAAGACGGTAGCTATGGCCCGAACTGGGAGGACGAGATTGTCCTAGGGGCGAATTTAAGTCGCGGCAACAAAGTCACCAATGAGGCTTTTGCCAAGAAGGCTCCGGTTAAAAAGACTCCGGCTAAAAAGCCCGCTCCTAAGAAACCGCCTGTGAAAAAAACTGTGGCTAAAAAAGCACCAACCAAAAAGACACCCGCGAAAAAACCAACCACCAAGCGCGCTGCACCCAAGAAAAAAGGAAGCTGAACATGGAAATGGTAGATCCGTTTATTTTACGCCTGGCAATTTTTGCCATGGCCTGTTTTGTCGGATATTTTGTGGTGTGGAGCGTAACGCCAGCCCTGCACACGCCGTTGATGGCCGTGACCAACGCCATTTCATCGGTGATTGTGGTCGGCGCACTGATCGCCGCCGCCGCCAGCGCTTTTCCCGGTTCTGATGAGGCAACCATGGCTGCTGCCACCCAAACCAAGGTTTTTGGCCTGATCGCCACCGTTCTGGCCGCCGTCAACATTTTTGGCGGCTTTTTGGTCACCCAACGTATGTTGGCCATGTACAAGAAAAAGGAGAGATGATTATGTTTCGTTTCGCATTATCTGTACTGGCATTAGGCCTAATGGTCGCACCAACCAGCGCGCAACAAAAATCCAATGACAATTCAGTATTGCGCATCCTCGAGGGTGTTTTGCTGCAAAACCAACCGCAACAACCGACCAAACCAACCGCGCCGGCCGAACCATCAGCCAGTTGCGATGTGGTTGGTTTAACCCAGACCTATTACTCGCTGGTCATTCATTGTCGGGCCGCCGATCAATGGGGCATCAATACGTTTTATATTCCTCTGCAATCGGTCAGCTTAAAAGGCAAAGGCGGCGATATCTATACCCAGATGAAGGCCGAAATGGCGCGCACCGCATTGACCCATCGGGTGATTGATCTGACCGTACGTTATGTCACAGCAGATGTTCCACACCCGAATTATTGCTTGGAAGACCAAATTCACCAAAGTAAATGTCGCGAAGCCAAATGGCTGAGCCTGACCCGCAATAACTGACCTCGAACTGCCCGGCTAATCCGTCTGAAACTGGAAAGGTTTCCTCATGAGTCCCACCATCGCATCCCTTGCCTATCTGGTTTCCGGCATCCTGTTTATTTTGGCCCTGCGCGGACTTTCCTCGCCAGCCAGCGCTCGGCAAGGCAATCGTTTTGGCATGATGGGCATGGCGATTGCCGTGATCACCAGTTTGCTCTCGATCCAAGCGGGCGGCGCTTTGGTTGGTATCTTTATCGCACTGGCCGTTGGTGGTGGTGTCGGCGCTATAATCGCCCGACGCATTGCCATGACTGACATGCCGCAATTGGTGGCGGCCTTTCACTCATTGGTCGGGCTGGCGGCGGTTTTAGTCGCCGCAGCAGCATTGTATTCGCCAGATGCCTTTCACATTGCGGGGCGGGACGGCACCTTGCATATGCAATCGCTAATCGAACTGTCTTTGGGCGTGTTTATCGGTGCGATTACCTTTTCCGGCTCGATCATCGCCTTTGCTAAACTGAACGGCAATATGTCAGGCAAGCCGATCCTGTTGCCCATGCGCCATTTGATCAACATTGGTCTGGTCGTTCTGGCTGTGGTTTTGATTATTCTGCTGATCGGCACCCATGGTACTGGTGCGGCGGCCCATAATCTGTTCTGGATTTTAACCGCCGTGGCTCTGTTGTTTGGCTTTTTGCTGATCATTCCCATTGGTGGCGCCGACATGCCAGTGGTTGTTTCCATACTAAACTCTTATTCGGGTTGGGCGGCGGCAGCACTGGGCTTTACGCTGGAAAACAATGCGCTGTTGATCACCGGTGCGCTGGTTGGCTCCTCCGGTGCCATTTTGTCCTACATCATGTGCAAAGCCATGAATCGCTCGTTTATCTCGGTGATTATGGGCGGGTTTGGCGATGTTGCTGCCGCCACCGAAGATGATGGCATTGAGCGAAATGTAAAATTGGGCGCGGCAGATGATGCAGCTTTCATTATGAAAAATGCGGCCAAAGTGCTTATCGTTCCAGGCTATGGCATGGCGGTGGCACAGGCCCAACATGCCTTACGCGAAATGGGTGATTTGCTCAAAGCAGAAGGCGTTGAGGTCAAATACGCCATTCACCCAGTAGCCGGACGGATGCCGGGCCATATGAACGTATTACTGGCCGAAGCCAATGTGCCGTATGATGACGTTTTTGAGTTAGAAGACATCAATTCCGAATTTGCCGGGGCCGACGTGGCCTTTGTGATCGGAGCCAATGATGTGACCAACCCGGCGGCCGAAGAAGACCCGTCCTCGCCGATTTTTGGCATGCCGGTTTTACAAGTCTGGAACGCTGGCACGGTGTTCTTTATCAAACGCTCCTTATCGTCAGGCTATGCCGGGATCGACAACACCCTGTTTTATCGCGACAACACCATGATGTTGTTGTCGGATGCCAAGAAAATGGTTGAGAACATCAACAAAGCGCTGGGTTAGGTTTTGTTTTCGAACCTTGATCGAACCGCATTTCGTTTTAATAGGTGGAAGTAACTTTAAGAACATTTCCAAGAGGCTAACCGATGGGTAATTGGATTTTTAGTTGCGGGTATCGCCCCCTCCGTCGGCTTTGCCGCCACCTCCCCCGCAAGCAGGGGAGGATAAAAGCGGAGGTTTCCTCCCCTGCTTGCGGGGGAAGTGCCCCGAAGGGGTGGAGGGAGGACATTCGATCTCATGGATCGAACCTAATTCTTGCCAGCTTCGCGCTCCTCCTTGCCGCCTGCACCACCATTGCACCAACCCCACCACCAAATTTCCAATTGCCAAACCAAAAGGCTGCCAATTTTGCCGACCTAGCCTTATCCTGCGTTACCCGCGAATATCCGAATAAAATCTCCCATGTCATGCTGGATGATGCGGCGGCGCAAACTCCGCGCCAATTGCACCCAGCTTTTTACGGGTGTTTTGACTGGCACTCATCGGTGCATGGTCATTGGTTATTGGTTCGGTTGTTACGGCTCTCGCCCGATTTGGAATTCAGTAAAGCGGCCAAAGAGGCGCTCAACGCCAATCTGACCCCACAAAACATAGAACGCGAAGTAGCTTATATCACTGCCAAGGGTCGCACATCCTATGAGCGCCCCTATGGCATTGCTTGGATTTTACAACTAGCCGCAGAGCTACGCGAGTGGGATGACCCTTTGGCAGAGAAATGGCTGGCTGCCCTCGCTCCGTTGGAGCGCGCTGCCGCTGATAAATTTGCCAACTGGATTCCCAAACTGGCCTATCCGGTTCGGGTCGGCACCCATCATTCTTCGGCCTTCGCCTTTTCGCTGGCCTTGGATTGGACCCAAGCGGCCGAAGCACCCAAACTGCAAGCCCTGATCCGCCGCGCTAGTGTTTCGCATTTCCTAAAAGACCGAAATTGTCCGATTTCTTATGAACCCTCCGGCGAGGATTTTCTGTCTCCTTGTTTAATGGAAGCAGATCTGATGCGCCGCGTGCTGCCCCAAGAGCAGTTTTCGCTGTGGCTAACCCGGTTTTTACCTGACATTCCCACAAATGGGCGAGGCGATTGGTTGACCCCCGGCGTGGTGCTCGACACCACAGATGGCAAACTGGTTCATCTGGATGGGGTGAACTTGTCACGGGCATGGAATTTGGAGATGATTGGATTGGCCCTACCGATCAATGATAGAAGGCGCAATGCGCTGTTTGCTGCGGCTCTAACCCATCGCGAAGCTTCGTTGCTTGGCCTTTCTGGCGAACACTATTCTGGCGGGCACTGGCTGGGTAGCTTTGCAACGTATCTAACCACCGGTCGGGGTTTACAGCCCATTGCCGCGACAGAACCAAACTAGGTTGCTGCACAACCAATACAAAACGGCACGGCTGGGTTTTGCTCCAAGCGAGCAGGGGCAATATCCTCGCCGCAACTGACGCAATAGCCGTACTCGCCCTCGTCCAACCGGATCAGGGCTGCTTCAATGCTTTTTAACTGGATGGCCCGGCGGGCGTCCTTGGCCTGATCCATGGCCTGCACCTGCATGCTATCCATGCGGGATAATCGCCCGACCGATTGTTGATCCAGCGCCACTGGTTTTTGGTCAGAGGCCGAGCGCAAACGCAAGGCTTCTATTTCTTGGCGCAAAGCCAACAGAGTTTGGCGAGTTTTATTCTGGTCAGTCATGCGATGACCTTAATTCAGCAAAGCCTTAAAGGAAACGCCGAAAACCACCCGGCACCACCTTGCCAAACCATATGAACTGTTCATGGTGCGCCCTATGAAGAATTCCGTTTTACACCTCGAAAATGTATCGAAAAACTTTGGCAGCAAACGAGCGGTTTCCGGCCTCGATATGAATGTGCTTGCTGGATCTATCACCGGGTTTTTAGGGCCAAATGGCGCAGGAAAATCTACCTCGATCCGCATGGGGTTGGGTATTCTGCCAACCGATAGCGGCAAAGTTCACCTGTTTGGGCAAAAACCGAATTACCGGGCATTAGACCGGGTTGGTTTTTTGCCCGAAGAGCGCGGATTATACCGTAAAATGAAAGTGCTGGCCGTTATCGTCTATTTTGCGCGGTTAAAAGGCATGAAGGCCACCACGGCCCGAACCAGCGCCATGGCCCTGCTCAAGCAATTTGAATTGGGCGATGTGACCCACAAAAAGGTGCGGGAGCTATCAAAGGGCATGGCCCAAAAGGTGCAGATCATCTGTGCGATCGTCCACCGACCGGAATTTGTCATTTTGGATGAACCTTTTTCCGGGCTGGACCCAGTTAATCAACAGACCCTAGAGAGCCTAATCCGTGATCTAGCCAAAACCGGTACGACCGTATTGTTTTCAACCCATGTGATGGAACATGCAGAACGGCTGTGTGATCGGATTGTTTTGCTCTCCCAAGGCCGCAAAATTTTTGATGGCAATGTGACCCAAGCGCTGGATACCATCCATGAACGGGTCATTCTGGAAACCGCCAAGGATTGCGATCCCAGTGCGGTGATCGGACAATTGGCTTCACAGGTTCATGCCTTGGAACCAACTAGCCCTGACAACGCCAGATGGTCAGTGGAATTGACCACAGGCAGTAATTCACAACAGGTATTGCGCGCTTGCATGGATGCAAAACTACCATTGCGCGCCATTGAGCCAAGACGGCGACATTTGCATGACGTGTTTGTACATCTGGTCGAGCAAGACCAACAAACCAATGCTGGGGCCGCATCATGAGACATATGATCCTGATCGCCCGGCGCGAATACCTGTCTTATGTGGCAACCATCGGGTTTTGGGTTTCGCTGGGTATGATTCCGATTTTTCTGATCCTCGGGCTGGCCCTGCCGGTTCTACTTGATCGCGCCTCGCCAACCCGCAACTTTACACTGATTGATCCAAGTGGTCGGTTTGTCAGTGTGATGGAAACCGCCATTAACGATACCCGAAACGAACAAATAGGGGCCGTATTGGATGGCCTGATCCTGATAGAAGGTCAAACAACCGAGTTAAAAGCGGCCCGCCAGGCACTAGCCGATGGACGTAGTAAAACGCAAATTGCTGCCTTGCTGGGGCCACAAGGCAAAACCGCAATCGCCGCTATCCGTTCAGATTTTCGAATGGTCCCAGCTCCAGCCCAAACGGCTGAGGGTCTTCGGCCGTTTCTAGTTGATGACAAAAAGCTGGATACCCCACGCGGACCAGAAACACTAAGCGCTGCAATTTTTATTGACAGCACCGAAGACCTTAATGTCCGTATTCAGTATTGGAGCACCAATATCACCGAACAGCGGTTGAAACGTCTGGTTCGAAATGCGGTTCGCGATCAAATGCGCCTAGAAGGGTTTGCCCGGGCTGGAATTGATTTTTCACTGGTTCAGGAGATCACCGATCTGGGGCCACAAATTACCTCGCTGTCTCCAGAAAAAACCGCCGATGAGGCTGAAGTCACCGCGCAGGATCGCATGCCTTATATGGTCGCCATTATGTTTGCGTTTGTGCTATGGTCGGTGGTGTTTTCGGTAGCCAATATGCTGCTGACCAGTGTGATCGAAGAAAAATCCAACAAGATTTTGGATAGCTTGTTATGCGCCGCACCCTTGCTCTCGATCCTAATCGGTAAATTGTTTGGTGTGGCGGCTGTTAGCTTCACTTTGTTGGCCGGGTGGGCCACAGCCGGGTTAGTAACCGCTTGGCTGGCCAGCACGGTAACCCATACCAATCAGGACAATTTGAACGGCTTGTTATTCGCCGCCAGCAATCCCGGCCTGTTCCTGCCATTTTTTGGATATTTTGTGTTTGGCTATCTGATGTTCGGCTCGATCTTTTTAGCCCTTGGTTCCCTTTGCGAAACCTTACAGGAAGCGCAAACTCTAATGACCCCGATGATCTTTTTGATGATGGTGCCGATGATGGCGCTGGTTTTTGTGATGCAAGACCCCGAAAGCCCGATCTTGATGGTGCTTTCGTGGATCCCGCTCTTTACGCCCTATATCATGATGGCCCGGTTGCCCACCGATCCAGCGTTAAGTGAGATCATTGGCACTACGCTTGTGATGGTCGCAACTACGGCATTGGTGTTGTGGGGTGCGGGCCGGGTTTTTCGGGCCGGCACCATGTATGGGGCTGGTTCTGATTACTTCAAGAAAATGCTGACCGGGCTGCTGCCTAAAAACAAGTGAAATAGGCACACAAAAACCGCCAACTGACGACCAATTAGCGGTTTGTTGCAAATCAGATTTGGGCGTGGCTCAGGTGCGGGTCGGTGTTGGTTTACCCGGCAACAGTCCTTCACGCACCGCATGCTTGCGGGCCAGTTTACGCGCACGGCGCAGGGCTTCAGCTTTTTGCCGAACCCGTTTCTCTGATGGCTTTTCGTAATAATTGCGGCGCTTCATTTCGCGAAATGTACCTTCGCGCTGCATTTTCTTTTTCAGTGCTTTTAATGCCTGATCGACATTATTATCTCGCACATAGATCTGAACGATAGCTCCGTCCTCCAATCTCGCTTTTCCGGGAACTTAAAATGCCAATTTTGGCTAACCCGGCCCAATAGAGCGGGGGGAATACCAAAAGGCCGCACCCATGTCTAGCGCGACAAACCCAAAAAACATGATAAAAGGCCAAGAAATTATTTTAAGCCACAGGGCAAACCAGATGCGTGAAACCAGTTCCCAACCTCATCTCGACGCTATTCGCGAAAAACTGCTACCCTTGGTGTTGGCAGATGCCGCTTTTGATGGCTGGACCGAGCCGGTTTTACAAAAAGCGACCAAGGCACTTGAAATGCATCCCGGCGAGGTTGAACTGGCTTTGCCCGGTGGAATTACCGACCTCATTCGGTATTGGGCGCGGATCAATGACCAAGCCATGCTAGATGCTTGGGAACAAGCCGACACCGATGCGATGCGTATCCGCGAAAAAGCCACTTTTTTGGTTCAGACCCGAATTGAAGCCATTGGATCAGAAAACCGCGAAGCGGCCCGGCGAGCCATGGCTCGCCTTGCTTTGCCCGGATCAGGGGCCAGCGCGGTCAAACTGGCTTGGACCTCGGCTGATGCCATGTGGCGCGCCATGAACGACCCTTCGACCGATTATAATTACTATACCAAGCGGATCATCCTGTCCGGCGTTTTGACCTCGACCCTTTCAGTTTGGTTGCACGGCGATGAAGACAAGGCTTGGGCCTTTCTGGATCGCCGCATTGGCAATGTTATGCAGTTTGAAGGCTTCAAGGCCAAGTTACGCAAGCAATCAAAATCTTGGCCCGATCCGGCCAAATGGATGGGACGAGCCAGATATGGACGCGGACGGGCCAGACCTCGCCGCATGTAAATGGGGACGTATGTAATCCTTATTTACGGTCAATTTTTACCGCATGGGCCATTTTTCGGCCCGGACGAACAACGCCTTTGCCATAATCGGTCACCGTCCAACCATCGGATTGCAAGGTTGCAGTTTGGCTTAGCTCCTCACCGATCAGATTGATCATTTCGGACGCCACGGCGCAGTCGGGCATGGGTAGCTCCATCCCGGTAATCGCCCGCAAATGCAGCTCGAACTGATCCGGGCTGGCCCCGGGCCGAGTCCAATGGCCTGAATTATGAACCCGAGGCGCAATTTCATTGACCAATAATTGCCCGTTATCCGTTTCAAAAAACTCGACAGCCAATACGCCAACACATTCCAATTTCTCAGCAATTTTGCGGGCAATGGAAACGGCATGCGCAGCGGCCTGTGCGCTGCACTCGGCTGGCTGGTGTGAGGTGCGCAACACCCCGTCTTTGTGTTGGTTTTGGGTCACCGGAAAGTGGACGAAATCACCGCGTCTATTTCGGGCGCAAATCACCGAGCATTCTCGTACAAATGGAATGGCCGCTTCCAAAACCGCTGGATGATGATGGATCAGATCAAAAGCGGGTCCGGCCTGATCCGGTTCTCGTACCCAGCTTTGCCCTTTGCCATCATAGCCAAAATGTCGGGTTTTCAGCACGGCAGGCATGCCAGTAACTTGCAACCCCGCCACTAAGTCTTCAGCCTTGTCGATACGAGCAAACTTGGCCAGATCAATCCCACAATCTTTCAAAAATTGTTTTTCAGTTAATCGGTCTTGTATCAACTCCAACACGCCGGGACCGGGCGCAATGAAATGTCCTGCACGCTGTAGCCGGAACAATGTCCGTACCGGCACATTTTCAAATTCAAAGGTCAGCACATCGCAGTCTTTGGCAAATGCCAGCGCCGCTGCCTCGTCTTCGTAATCAGCCTTGACCAAATGCGCGCCGGTTTTTGTGGCTGGGCAATCATCCGCATCCGGCGCCAAAATGCTGACCACAAGCTCCAGTGCAGGGGCCGCTTCGGCCAGCATCATGGCTAATTGTCCGCCGCCAAATATGCCTACACGTTTCATCGGTTTACCTGAGGGTTGCGAGAAATTTACTCCGGGGTTTGTGGTACTGAAGCGCTTTGTTTGGCCCGCCATTGGTCCAATCGAATTGCCAATGCCGGATCAGACAGCGCCAAAACGGCTGCCGCCAAAAGGGCCGCATTGATTGCACCCGGCGTTCCAATGGCTAATGTACCAACCGGAATGCCGCCGGGCATTTGGGCGATGGAGAGCAAACTATCCATCCCGGACAGCGCTTTGCTTTCAACCGGCACCCCAAACACCGGCAAAGTTGTCATACTGGCAATCATTCCTGGCAAGTGCGCCGCGCCGCCAGCACCAGCAATGATCACTGAAAATCCATCTTCACGTGCCGATTTGGCAAAATCAAACAGGCGATCCGGGGTGCGGTGAGCCGAAATGACTTTGGCCTCGTAATCAACGCCCAATTGGTCCAGATGTTCGGCGCTAGCGTGCATGGTCGGCCAGTCTGAACGCGACCCCATTACAAGGGCAACTTTGGGGGCAACTTTGGCGGTTTTTGCTTGGTTCTCAGGCATGCCCTGATTTTCCTGCTCTGGCGCGAAGCGGCGCAGGGTAAGCTACGCATTGTCCCTGTCAACGAAATATGGTTGACTGTTTCTTAACCTGAAAGCCTACAAATGGTGGCGGACAAACCTGCCCACCGCGTTTTGTCGCAAGGTTACCACGGGGCTGTAAGAGTAGAAGACCGATCATGAAGGAAACTGAAAAGCCACAAAAGCCCGTTTCAACACCGGATATAGCGCCGGTGCGTATGCGTACGCAAGCCTCGACAAAAACAGCGAAGCCTACGGGCTTGTCTCTATCCCGATTGGCCGGACTGGAAGCTGCAGACCTGACCCCAGACGTGCGCGAAGCGGTTTTGCGACTGATCACCGAAGTTGAAAAACTAAACTCCGAAGCCGGGGGTTTGCGCGACCAAATCAAAAACTTGGAAAGCATTGCCGATACCGATCCATTATTACCGGTGTTCAACCGCCGAGCCTTTACCCGCGAATTGTCCCGCGCCATGGCTTTTGCTCAGCGCCACGACCTCGGCGGCGCACTAGTTTATGTTGATTTGGACGGGTTCAAAGGGGTCAATGACGAATATGGTCACGCAGCCGGAGACGCGGTTTTGATCCATGTCGCCACAGTGTTGAATGAACATATTCGCGAATCTGATCTGGTTGGCCGTTTGGGCGGCGATGAATTTGGTATTTTATTGGCTGCCGCCGATGATACCGGTGCTTCGGCCAAAGCCAATGCTTTGGTGGAGCTGATCCGCGAACAACATATTGATATCGGCGGCCAAGAAATTTGCATCGGGGCCAGCGCTGGGGTGCAGCCTTTCCAACCGGAATGCGGTGCGGAAGAACTGCTAGATTTAGCCGATAAGGCTATGTATGCCCAAAAAATAGCCAAGGGCTGTGCCGCCTGAATTGGCCGATTATTCGGGCTAGGACGCCTTGCGATTTTAACTGTCATCACACGGATTGCCCGGACAAGCCGTGCAATGACAATCGAGAGTGATCAAGACCTGCGCTTTAACTACAAAGACTATTGGCTTTTTTCAAAGCAGCAGAAACCCCGGACAATGAAAATTCATAGGCAGTAGCCGTACCACGCTCCGACATGGCCTCGACCCGCAAACGAGAGCCTTTGCGCATGGCACGCACCAGTCGTTTTTCATTTTTTTCGGTTTCGACAAAAGCTTCCTGCCCGGCACTGAACATGGTGATCGAACTATTGCCCACTTTGGCTTTGGGAGGAGATTTGGCCCGGATCGGATATCCGGTCATCAAGCTAGGTTGTTCCATCGCCAGACCAGAACGCCATGTCCCGACAAAAAACACCACATCACCATGATTGACGTTTTGCGGGGTCTTGTCGATGGCGAAGCTACGCACATAACACAACAAATCCCCGTCCACGTCCCGGGTCAGTACGGCCCAGTCCTTGTAGGACGTATGCAATTTGGGCGTACCATCGGCAAAAGCAGCTACTGATAACAAGCTAAAAACGAGGGCAAACAGGATCAAGCGCATGGAATTTGCTTTCGAAGGAGGCAGGTTGAACCGCAGTCAACCAAATCGCTGTTAACGGAGCTTTAACCGGGGCAATGTTCAGCGCGATGGATCAGGTTGGAAATAAGCCGGCCATGATTTGGCCGGACCCAATTCGGGACCGCCCGGCATAATGGGGCGCTCGGTCCAACCATCCAAACATATGCTTCGGTCATACATCACCAACGCCGCCGCCAAGCCAAGATTGATACAAAACCGGGTTGGAATACGAACCACAAATTCGCATTTCTCCTGCAATTTCGGCGAGATGGAGCCATCTTCCGGCCCCAGCAAATAGGCGGCATTGCGAGGGTGTCGAAAACTCGGCAAATCTATTGCCTCTTCGGTCAACTCGATACCGACCAAGGTGCATTGTTCAGGCAGGCGCAACTCGGCGGCACTGCCATAATGATACAATGGTACATGACCACTAGCCCGCGATGTATCAGCCATTTCCATATCCAGCACATTATGGTGCGCCTTGATGGTAAAGGCAAAACTGGCCCCAAACGCATGTGCTGTTCGTAAAATCGCACCCAAATTCATCGGTTTGGAAATCCGCTCCGCGCCGATGGCAAAATACCCGCGTCGGCCAGCAGCAGGTTTCATCGAAACACACCTACTTCTTTGCGGCCATCACCGTGCAGGGCAGCCCGACGCATGCCGTGCGAAATAAACGGCATGGTGACCCGGCCCTGTGCATCAATGGCGATCAAGCCGCCATCACCGCCTTGGCGTTGCATATCGGCCAATGCCCCGGCCGCAGCCGCATCAACGCTGGAGCCGCCATAGGCCATGCGGGCCGAAATGTCGGTGGCTACCGCCGCCCGGATAAAATACTCACCCTGTCCAGTACACGATACCGCAACCCTTTTATCGGCCCAGGTTCCTGCACCGATCAGCGGAGAATCACCGACCCGACCTGGCATTTTGTTGAGCACCCCACCGGTGGAAGTTCCTGCCGCCAAATGGCCGTGCCCATCCAATGCCACGCATCCGACGGTACCGTGTGATAATTCATCGGTCCCCGCACCCGTTGGTGAAATCGGTCTAAAATGTTGAGCTAGGTCTGTGATGATCTGCATGCCTTGCGCTTTTGCGAAGCTCATTGCACCCGAACCAGCCAGCATCACATGCGGGGTTTGTTCCATCACCTCACGCGCCACAGCAATCGGCGATACAAAGCCTTGCAAGGCACAAACCGAACCGGCCAAGCGCCGAGCGCCGTCCATGATCGATGCATCCAACTCAAACTCGCCATTGCGATTGGGCGATGAACCACGTCCGGCAATGTAAAGACCTTCAGCTTCCATTTTAGCGATCAATTGTTCCACCACATCAAGCGCGCTGGAACCACCGCGTAACGCCGCTTGCCCCTCATCCAGCAATCCAGCCAGATGGGTTTCAACGATTGAGGTATCAGGCTCGCGTATAGGGCCGGCCCCGCCGTGCAATGCCAGAGCAATCACTGGTTTCATGGTTTTCAATCCTGCAATAGGGTCACAAGCCTATTCGGTATCCGGTTCTGGCAATCGCAACAAGGTCCGCGCCGCCAGCATATGCCGAGGTTTGATATGGGCCGCAACAATGCCCATGGCAGTAGCCAGCACCGTGGCATCATCGGTAAAACCGATCCCGATAATAAAATCCGGTAAGATATCTGTCGGCAGTACAAAATAAGCCAAAGCTGCGAACAGCACACCCTTGACCCGACCCGGCGTTTTGTTGTCTGACGCGCAATACCACGCGGCGGCCAGTTCTTCGGAAAACGGTACCTGCCCGGCAGTAGACCAAAATTTGGGCCAGAAATTACGGGGTGACTTACGCCGACCAGTGTCGACCACTACGGGGAGGGTAACTGCGACAATTGTTGTCTTGGCGTTTTCACTCATCTGGTTTAGGCCTTTCAATCACATCCGACACATTTGGATTTCACAACAGAATAAACCAGAACTTTAGGGCAGGAAAAGGGCAAACCATGCAAATCGAAAACGAAATGGCGGCAATTGTAACGGGCGGCGCATCGGGCTTGGGCGAAGCCACTGCCCGAATTTTGGCGGCACAGGGCGCAAAAGTGACCTTGTTTGACCTGAACGAAGAACGCGGCAACGTCATCGCTACAGAAATTGGCGGCGCATTTGCGCAAGTCAATGTAGCTGACGAAGCCTCTTTGGATGCCGGGTTTGCAACAGCGCGCGCTGCCCATGGGCAAGAACGGATCATGGTTTCCTGCGCCGGTGTGGGCTGGGCCGAAAAAACCGCCGGACGCAAGCGCGATACCGGCGAGATTGTCAGTCACAGCGTCGAAGGCTTCCAGCGCGTGATCAATATCAATCTAGTGGGTACCTTCATGTGCATGAGCAAATCAGCCGCAGGCATGATGACCTTGGAGCCGATAGACGGCGAGAGCCGTGGTGTGGTGATCAATACGGCCAGTGTGGCAGCCGTAGACGGCCAGATCGGTCAATTGGCCTATAGTGCCTCCAAGGGCGGCATTGTTGCGATGACCCTGCCCGCAGCGCGCGATTTATCGCGCGAAGGTATTCGGGTACTGACCATCTTGCCCGGCTTTTTTGAAACGCCAATTTACGATACTCTGCCGCCACATGTCCGCACTGCTTTAGAAGCCCATACGGTGTTCCCGGCCCGGTTTGGTCGCGCTGAAGAATATGGCAATTTTGTATTGTCGCTGGTGGGTAATGATTACATCAATGGCGAGCATATCCGGCTGGATGCTGCGGCACGCATGCCGCCAAGATAGCAATTTTACGCAATAATATCCGGGATAATCTGATCTTCTAAACGAGCAATCTGGTCTTTTAGGGCCAGTTTGCGCTTTTTCAAGCGCGCTACATTTAACTGATCGGTGGCACCAGTTTCGATCAAGGCACGAATCGCACCATCAAGATCGCGATGTTCTTCCTGCATAACAGCAAGTTTTTGCCGGATTGCATCTGGGTCGTCCAAAAACAGCACGGGCAATGTTCTCCAACTGTTAAATCAGGGATCCCAGCGTTTTACATCCGGCCGGGCCAAGTTGAACTGGTCTAACACACGATCCAGCGTTTGATCCACCATTTCATCAATAGTTTGTGGTTTGAGGTAAAAAGCCGGTACCGGAGGCGCAATCACCGCCCCCATTTCCGACAATTGAGTCAAAGAGCGCAAATGTCCCAAGTGCAACGGGGTTTCGCGGACCATCAACACCAGTTTACGTTGTTCCTTCAAAACTACATCGGCCGCACGGGTCAGTAGCGACGAAGTAACTCCGGTGGCGATCTCCGACCATGTGCGTACCGAACAAGGCGCAATCACCATGCCTTGGGTTCGAAACGAACCAGACGCAATTGCCGCACCAACATCTGCCACCTTGTACACCGTGTCAGCCAGCGCTTTGACCTGTGCCGCGCTAAAATCAGTTTCCAGCGACAGAGCCAGCTCAGCTGCTTTGCTCATCACCAGATGGGTTGGCACCTCCAGCTCCCGCAATATCTGCAGCAAACGCACCGCAAAGACACTGCCCGATGCGCCGGAAACACCGATAATGATCGGTAGGTTTTGTTGGTCATTCATGGATCGCTAACCTCTGCGACAAAATAGGATGTGACGAGTACACCAATTTCTGTCATCCTGACAGTCTTACATCACTTGGGAGATGCTCATGACCATGCAAGCACGGATTCGCAAACTCGATGACCGGCACACAAATCTGGATACGCAAATTACCGAAGAACTGAAACACCCAG
>JAJFFR010000083.1 GCA_021776555.1 Robiginitomaculum sp. | reverse complement strand
GGCTTTCTAGCATGACTGCGTCGGTGTCGATCCAACCCTGATCGCCCGCCGCGCGGATCATGGCGTATTCGCCCGACACCTGATAGGCAAAGGTCGGCATGCCAAAGCGCTGTTTGATGCGCGATACAATATCCAAATAGGGCAGGCCGGGCTTGATCATCACCATGTCGGCCCCTTCTTCGATATCAAGGGCAACTTCGCGTACCGCTTCATCGCCATTGGACGGGTCCATCTGGTAGGTTTTCTTGTCGCCTTTCAAGCTGCCGGACGATCCAACCGCATCACGAAATGGGCCGTAGAAGGCCGAGGCGTATTTGGCGGCATAGGACATGATCAAGGTGTCGGTGTGTCCGCCGTTTTCCAGCGCATTTCGGATGTGCCCAATGCGGCCATCCATCATGTCGGAAGGCGCGATAATATCGCAGCCAGCACCGACTTGGACTAATGATTGCGCGACCAACAAATCCAGAGTTTGGTCATTGTCGATTTTGCCATTGACCAGCAATCCATCTTGCCCGGTAGTGGTAAATGGATCGAGCGCCACATCAGCCATCACGCCGACTTCAGGCGCTGCGGATTTTAGTTCGCGAATGGCCCGACAAACCAGATTGTCAGGATTGGCCGCTTCACTGCCGCTTATGTCTTTTTTGGCATTATCAATTTTGGGAAATAGCGCAATGGCCGGTAGTCCTAAATCGCGGGCGGTTGTGGCGGCTTTGGCGACCTCTGACAGCGGTAATCGTAGTACACCGGGCATGGAAGCAATGGCCTCAATTTCTGTGCCTTCATGCACAAAAATCGGCCAGATCAGATCGCTGGGCGTAAGTTGGTTTTCACGGACCAGATTACGAACCCAAGGCTGCGCGCGGGTGCGGCGCATGCGGGTGGTCGGAAAACTGGTCATGGAACTACCTATTTTGGTTGGAGGTCTGGTTAGGCTCTGATATCACGGATAAAAAACTGCCATCAAGAAGAAAGTCATCAACCTTGGAATTTGAACTGAATGAACAACAGCGCCTGATTCAAGATACGGCGCGCCAATTTGCTGAAAATCAACTGGCACCCAATGCAGCCCGTTGGGATGCGGAACATGAGTTTCCGGTAGATGTCTTGCGCGAAGCGGCGGCGCTCGGATTTGCCGGAATTTATGTGGGTGAACAATTTGGCGGCTCTGACCTGTCGCGATTAGAAGCTAGCTTGATTTTCGAACAACTCAGCCGAGGTTGCATAGGAACCGCCGCATTTTTGTCGATCCACAACATGGTTGCGGCAATGATCGACACCTTTGGCAATGAGGATCAGCGCGCTCGATTTTTGCCCGGCATGATGAGCATGCAGACCATCGCCAGCTATTGCCTGACTGAACCCGGGTCCGGTTCCGATGCGGCCTCGCTGCGAACCAAAGCGGTGAGTGATGGCGATGATTATATCTTAAACGGCACCAAGGCGTTTATTTCCGGGGCCGGAAGCTCTGATTTGTATGTGGTCATGGTGCGGACCGGCGAGGCGGGACCAAAAGGCATTTCTGCTTTGGTGGTTGAAAAGGGCACACCGGGCTTAAGTTTTGGCGCGCAAGAGCATAAAATGGGGTGGAATTGCCAGCCCACAGCGGCGGTGATTTTCGAAGATTGCCGGGTGCCAAAAGCCAATCGTTTGAGTGCGGAGGGGCAGGGCTTTACCATGGCCATGTCCGGACTGGATGGTGGACGGGTCAATATCGGCTCCTGCTCGTTGGGCGGGGCCAGTTATGCTTATGATCTGGCTGTGGAATACACCCAGACCCGCCAGCAATTCGGCAAGCCAATTGCCGCATTTCAGGCCAGCCAGTTCAAATTGGCCGATATGGCCACCGAGTTAGAAGCGGCCCGCTTAATGCTGTACCGGGCAGCAGCAGCGATTGACAGTGGGCACCCGCGCAAAACAGCACTGGCAGCCATGGCCAAGCAGTTTGCCACCGATACCGGCTTTGCCGTAGCCAATGATGCGCTGCAATTGCATGGCGGTTATGGGTATTTGCGGGATTATCCGCTGGAACGGATTGTTCGGGATTTGCGGGTGCATCAAATCCTAGAAGGAACCAATGAAATTATGCGGGTGATTATTGCCCGTCAGGAAATGGGATCATGAGCCAACCGGAAGTCATTGTTGAAGTCAGAGGCCAGATGGGCCTGCTGACCTTGAACCGTCCAAAAGCCTTAAATGCGCTGACCTTGGATATGATCCGCTTGATGACCCAGGCGCTTTTGGATTGGCGCGATGACGCAAACAGTGTCGGTGTTATCGTGCAAGGGGCCGGGGATCGGGCGTTTTGTGCAGGCGGCGATATTCGTATGTTATACGAAGGTAAGGGTCAGGATTTGACCTATTCGCGGGGGTTTTATGCTGAGGAATATCAGCTCAACACCCTGATCCGCGAATACCCGAAGCCTTATGTGGCGATGATTGATGGGTTCGTCATGGGCGGCGGGGTTGGTGTCTCCATCCATGGTAGTCGGCGAGTGGCCGGGGACCATACTCTGTTTGCCATGCCTGAAACCGGCATTGGCTTTTATCCGGATGTGGGGGGTAGTTATTTTCTACCGCGCTTGCCCGGTAAAACCGGCACATGGATCGCACTTACCGGGGCGCGATTGAGTGCGAGCGATGCGCTTTATTGTGGCGTGGCAACCGATTACGCACCATCCGAACAGCACCATATGATCGTCAACCGGTTGGCTGATGATGCACGTGCCGCCGATGATGTGGCCGAAATCATTGATAGTTTGACCGGGATACCGGCGAAATCGGACTTGCGCCGTCAGCGCGAATTACTCGACCGGGTTTTTGCAAAAAAAACATTAGAAGATATCATGGATGCCTTGGCGCGATCCGACTCGGATTGGGCGGCCAAACAACACAAAATCTTGTCCGGTAAATCACCCACTGCCTTAAAAGTGACCTTGCGCCAGATGAAAGAGGGCAGGAACCTCGATTTTCGGGCTTGCATGCGCATGGAAATGGACCTCAGCCTGAAATTTGTGGCTGGTGTTGACTTTTATGAAGGGGTACGCGCCTTGCTGATTGATCGGGACAATAGCCCGATTTGGGACCCGGATCATTTGGGCGACGTATCTGATGCTGATGTCAGCGAATACTTTATCCCGCTGGACGAAGCCAATGCCCTACAATTTCTGAAATAGGAAACCAATATGTCTGATCCAAAAACAATTGCCTGTATTGGCCTGGGTAATATGGGTGGCCCGATGGCGGCCAATCTGGTTAAAGCCG
>JAJFFR010000082.1 GCA_021776555.1 Robiginitomaculum sp. | reverse complement strand
GATCGCCTTTGTGCAGGGTTTTGATCTGTATAATCGGGGCCAACAATCGGGCGACTGAGGCCATGGTCGGCGTGTTTGGTTCCGCGCCGCGTGACAAGGTGCCAAACAGGCCAATGCCAATCCGGGCCAGATCAAATTGGTATTCGGAACCCAGCAACGTTCCCGCCGAATTACAAAAACTGGCTGGTATGCCGGGAAACTGCCCGATGACATCGGTAAACCGCTGCAATTGAGTGGCGTTTAGCGGGTGATCCGGTTCAGCGGCGCAAGCCAAATGGCTCATGATCAGAGCGAGGTTCAGGTCGGAGGTGTCAATTGTTTCTAACGTATCAAATGGCACGCCCAGCCGGTTGATCCCGGTATCAATATGCAAAGCGGCGGGTTGGTCATTACCGTGGTCGCGCCAAACATCCATTTGTTGGGGAGAGTTCAAAACGGGTCGTAAATCACGCTTCTGCAAGGTTTCGACTTCATCGCTCATCAAGCCATGTAACACGTAAATGACTGGGGTTTTGCCCGAAATTTGCCGTAGTTCGACGCCTTCGCTGACATGAGCCACGAAAAAGGTCTCACAGCCAGCTTCTTGCAAGGCAGGTGCAACTTTTTTGATGCCCAAGCCATAGGCATTGGCCTTTAAGGCGCAGCTGATGGTGCTATCCGGCGCTTGCTTGGCAAACCAGGAAAAGTTTTTAAGCAAAGCATCCAGATCAACGTGGAGCTGGGGCAAAGAAGGGTTCGGGCGAGCCATAACCATGATTTGAACGAGTTCGCCCGCAACCGCAAGCACAGCTTTGCTTAGTGTTGAGTGTCAGAATGGCGGCCCGTATTGTCGCGATTACCAAATTTGGTGAAGGCTGGCTCAAACGACAGTTCGACCTTGCCGGTCGGGCCGTGCCGTTGCTTGGCAATATCCACCTCAGCCAGATTATAAATCGGCGCGATTTTGGCTTGCCATTCGTCATGCTCGGGCGTGCCGCGTTCCGGTTCTTTTTCGTAATAGGCTGGGCGATATACGAACATTACCACGTCAGCATCTTGCTCGATGGAACCAGATTCGCGCAAATCTGAAAGCTGTGGTTTAGGCGGCGAGCGACTTTCTACATTCCGAGATAGTTGTGATAAGGCCAATACAGGTACATTAAGTTCTTTGGCTAATGATTTCAAAGTTTGGGTAATTTCGCTGACTTCCTGTACTCTGCCATCATTACGCCGCCCACTGGCCGTCAACAATTGCAAGTAATCAACCACAATCAGGTCGAGCGATCCGGCGGTGCGCTTAAGCCGTCTGGCCCGCGCCGCCATCACTGCGACTGGCAAACCGCCAGTGTCGTCAATATGCAGTGGAATATCGTTTAGCTCGCGAGCCGCATCGACCAGTGCATCATAATCCTGCTTTTGGATTTCACCTTTACGGATATTGGATGAGGAAATGCGCGCATATTCCGACAGCAAACGAGTGGCCAATTGTTCGGCGGACATCTCCAGTGAGAAGAAGGCAACCACGCCGCCAGCTTTGGTTTTGCGAACGCCGTTTTTTTCTTCAAACTTGTAATTGCGGGCCACGTCAAAGGCGATATTGGTCGCCAATGCGGTTTTACCCATACCGGGGCGCCCGGCCAATATGACCAAATCAGACGGGTGAAATCCACCCAGTTTTTTATCCAGATCATTCAATCCAGTTGAAACTCCGGATAAACCACCATCGCGCTTAAACGCCGTGGCGGCCATTTCCATGGCTCCGGTTAGCGCATCAGAAAACGGTTCAAACCCAGAGCTGATGCCGCCGGTTTCGGCTAACCCAAAAATCATTTCTTCGGAGCTGTCGATCAATTCCGAGCCAGATTTGCCTTCGGGTGGGTCGGTTGCATCGTGAATGATGTTTTCGCCAATCCGCATCAGCTCACGGCGCACGGCCAGATCGTGGATCAGCTTGGCGTATTCAGGGGCATTGGCTGATGAGCCAGCATTGGCCATCAGGGTAGCTAGATATTTAACCCCACCAATTTCCTGAATACCTTCATGGTTCTTGATCTTGTCGCGCATGGTTAGGCCATCGGCCAGCGCATTTTTTTGGATCAAGCGGATTGCTTCTTCATACAACCAACCATGTACTTTGTCGTAGAAGTGACCCGGTTGCAGCATATCGCCAATGCGAAAATACACCTCATTATCGAATAGAATAGAGCCAATAACCGCCTGTTCCGCCTCGAGGTCATGCGGTGCAGATTTAAGTTTATCGTCTTCCATGTGAACCGCCCTTTGTGGTGTGAGGAAACCCTACAAGCCCAAGCAGCTAGGGGGGAGGTGGTTTTCGCAAATTGTCCCACGATTTCCACAGGCAAATCAGGCACCTGTGAATAACTCTGTGGATAAAAAAAACGGGCCTCCGATTGGGAAGCCCGTTTTTGACTTTTTTGGATGAGCTAAAAACTAGCTTTCGTCGGTTTCTTTTTCAGCGGCATCGTCCGTTGAGGCGGGTGCTTCTTCGGCTTCATCTGCTTCATCAGCAGTGGCTTCAGAACCTTCCAACTCAATGTCGGCTTCTGGATCAAACATAGCAGCAGCCTGTTCTTCGGCCAATTCGGCATCAGCCGCGCGTTCATCGTCCAACCCGGCGGAGACTACATCTTCGCCCAGCGCCTGGCGCTCACCTTCTTCGGTGGTGCGCGCTACGTTAACAACGATGGTCACGAACACTTCTGGGTGCATGTTTACCCGTACATTGTGCAAGCCTACATCTTTGATAGGGCTATTCAACACAATCTGATTGCGACCAATATCGCCATCGATGGCATCAGCAATATCACGAGCTGAAACCGAGCCATACAAATGGCCAGCTTCGCCAGCTTGGCGGATCAACATAAAGGTTTCACCATCCAGTGACTTACCTGCTTCTTCAGCTGCGGCACGTTTTTCGTCATTACGTTTTTCGATGGCTGCACGTTCCAGTTCAAAGCGCGCAATGTTGGCTTTGTTGGCGCGAAGTGCTTTGCCTTGTGGCAGCAGGAAATTACGAGCAAAACCGGCTTTTACGGTAACTACATCGCCAATGGTTCCAAGTTTTTCAACCCGTTCTAGCAATACAATTTGCATGATTTTCTCCTATTTCACTGCGTAGGGCAGCAAGGCCAGGAACCGGGC
>JAJFFR010000081.1 GCA_021776555.1 Robiginitomaculum sp. | reverse complement strand
TCAGGCAATTCTCGGGCGCGTTTTTCATCCAAATATCTAGCCGAAACGGGCTTCAGGTCTTTATCCAGCTCAATCATGAGTGGATTACCAGTGGGAATTTCCACATGGACGATCTTGTCGTCAGATACGCCAAACAAATGTTTGATCAAACCGCGTAAGGAATTGCCATGGGCCGAGATCAACAGGTTTTGGTCGGCCAACAGTTTCGGAGCGATCTGATTGAGGTAATAAGGCAATACCCGCTCCAGCGTCATTTTTAAGGATTCTGCAACCGGAAGAGCTTCTCGCGGTAAATGGGCATAGCGCCGATCGCGGCACGGGTTTAGCGGATCGTCCCAGTTCATTTCAGGTGGAGGAATGTCATAGGACCGACGCCAAATATGCACCTGATCCGTGCCGTGCTTTTCGGCGGTTTCTTTTTTGTTCAATCCAGTCAGGCCGCCGTAATGGCGTTCATTCAACCGATAGTCCTTGATGGTCGGCAACCATGCACAATTCATCTCAGTAAGCGCTAGCCAAAGCGTGCGAATGGCTCTGGTTTGCAACGAGGTGAAAGCCGCATCAAAAGTAATGTCTTCGGCTTGCAAAAGCTGCCCGGCGCTGATCGCTTCGGCCTCGCCTTGCGGGGTTAATTCAACATCCATCCAGCCGGTAAAGCGGTTGGCGAGGTTCCATTCGCTTTGTCCGTGGCGAACCAAAACAAGTACAGTCATATTCTTTATCCCGAAAAGTCGTCTGCCCGACGATGTGCCGAGGCGAAAAACAATGCTTTGGCGCAAAATCGGACTTGCATCGCAGCCTGTCAATCGGCAATACCGGTTTCAAGCTTTCTTCAGGAGAAAACCAGCCATGTTTGAGCCTAAACCCGCCATTCGTGCCAATACGCTGGATTTTGAAACCCAAGCCTTGATCAAACCGACCGGGTTTCGTGAATATGATGCGCGCTGGTGGTTCGGGCATCCGGGTTCTGACCGCGCCCCGGAGATCAATTTGCTGGGTATTCAGGCGCTGGGTTTAGGGCTGGGTACGTTGATCCACAAATTGGATCGTGATCCCAAAATTGTGGTGGGTCATGATTATCGCTCGTATTCGACCTCGATCAAACAAGCCTTGATCGTCGGCCTGATGAGTGCCGGAATCGAAGTACACGATATTGGACTGGCCCTGTCGCCGACTGCCTATTTTGCCCAATTTGATTTAGGGATCGAATGTGTGGCGATGGTGACAGCCAGCCATAATGAAAATGGCTGGACAGGGGTTAAAATGGGGGTGGAGCCACCGTTGACCTTTGGCCCAAAAGAAATGGACCAACTAAAAGAGATCGTACTTTGCGGGCAGGGCAAGGCCCGTTCCGGTGGGGCTTACGTGTTTGAACCAGACGTGCGCAGCAGGTTTATTGCTGATCTGGCCGGCAGTATTCAGATCAAACGGCCGCTTAAAGTGGTTGCGGCTTGCGGCAATGGCACAGCCGGTGCTTTTGCCGAGGCTGTTTTGCGAGGCATCGGCGTTGAAGTGATCCCAATGGATTGTGAGCTAGATTACAATTTTCCCAATTATAATCCCAATCCTGAAGACATGAACATGTTACACAAAATGGCCGACATGGTGCGGACCAGTGGGGCTGATCTGGCCTTAGGCTTTGATGGCGATGGCGATCGCTGCGGGGTGGTGGATAATACTGGCGAAGAAATTTTCGCCGACAAGGTTGGGGTTATGTTAGCTCGCGACCTGTCCACGCAATTTGAAAATGCTGTGTTTGTGGCCGATGTGAAATCGACCGGGATTTATGGCACGGATCAGGTGTTGCGCGATAATGGCGCAACGACTGATTATTGGAAAACTGGACATTCCTATATCAAGCGCCGCACCACCGAGCTGGGCGCGGTGGCCGGGTTTGAAAAATCCGGGCATTATTTTTTTCGCCCGCCAATTGGCCGAGGCTATGATTGTGGACTGGTTACCGCCATTGCGATTTTGGCCATGCTGGATCGTAATCCCGATAAATCGATGGCTGACCTGAAAAATGCTTTGCCACAAACGTGGCTCTCTCCATCCATGTCACCATACTGCGCTGATGAGGAAAAGTACGAAGTGACAGCCAAACTAGTGGCGCAGATTGAAGCAGTCCACGCCAGCGGTGGAACTATCCTTGATCAAAAAATCAAGTCGGTGGTGACGGTAAATGGGGTGCGCTTCACGTTAGAAGACGGCACATGGGGTTTGATCCGCGCCTCGTCAAACACGCCCAATTTGGTCGTGGTGGTCGAAAGCCCGGTATCCAAAGCCAATATGATTGCCATGTTCCGTTATATCGAAAGCCTATTGGCCGCGCACAGTGAAGTGGGCGCGTTTGATCAGAAACTGTAGTTTGTAACCCCCTCACCCCAACCCTCTCCCCACGGGAGAGGGAGTCATATTGCCCCAATTGTTCCAACAGCGCCCCTTCTCCCGTGGGGAGAAGGTCGGGATGAGGGGATCGCAATATCAAAAAAGACCAGACCTATCCTAGCCAACCTCACCAATAGCTGCCGCGATCTGATCAATGGCCGATTGGGCCATTTCGGTTGTTGTCGCTTCGGCCATGATGCGGATCAAAGGTTCAGTCCCAGAGGCCCGGACCAGCACTCGGCCCTCTTTGCCCAATTGCTGCACGACCTTGCGAATGGTGGTTTTGACCGATGTCACCACAAGTGGATTGCCGCCGGTATGGCGCACATTGTGCAACAGTTGCGGCAGTGGAACAAACGGACGCAAATACTGCGAAGTCAATTGCCCGGAGGCCGCCAGCCTAAGTAGCGGCAGCAAGCCGGCAATCAAGCCATCGCCCGAGGGCAATAATTCTGGCAGTAGGATATGGCCGGATTGTTCACCGCCCAGATTTCCCGATATTTCGACCAGTCGGGCCGCTACATGGCGATCGCCGACGGCGCTTCTTTCTAAGTGAACATCAAGCTCGCTTAAATAATGGGCCAAGCCGCCGTTTGACATCACGGTTGCCACTACACTGTTCCCAGCCAGTTTGTCTTGGGCTTTCCAATCCTTGGCCAGTCGAGCTAAAATCTGATCGCCATCAATCAAGCCGCCGGTTTCATCAACCAGCAACACCCGATCCGCATCCCCATCAAACGCAATGCCCACATGGGCTTGTTCGGCCAAAACCTTTTCTTGCAGGCTTTGCGGGTGGGTTGAGCCGCAATCCAGATTGATATTGGTTCCATCCGGCTGATCGTGAATGGCGATGATCTCGGCTCCGGCCTCGGCCAGTAGCATCGGCGCAAAACAAGAGGCCGCTCCATTGGCGCAATCGACCACTAATTTGATGCCCTGAAGGGGCCAGCCGGTAATCAGGCCATGGACCAGCGCCAGATAGGGATCAGCCAATCGGTTGTTTTCGATGATCGTTGCGGGTTTTCCCTTGGGCAGTTCAGCGCTTTGGTTGATGATGGTTTCAATTTGAGTCTGCTGCGCATCAGAAATTTTACTGCCGCCGCGAGCAAACAGCTTGATACCGTTATCGTGGGCCGGATTGTGCGAAGCGGTGATCATCACACCCAGATCAGCCTTGTGGCTCTCAACTGCCAGTGCCAAGGCGGCGGTTGGTAAGATGCCAGCCAATTGCACTTCGATGCCAGCTTTGCTTAGGCCCCGGGCCAAGGCGGCTTCTAACATGGGTCCGGATTGTCTTGGGTCACGGCCGATCAATGCAGCGCCTTGGTCGCCCAACACCTGTCCAGCCGCAAAACCGATCTTGCCAGCTGTTCTTGCGTCAACCGGCGCGATTCCTGCCAAGCCCCGAATACCATCTGTTCCAAATTTGATTCTATCCATATCAGAAGTGTTTCGCATACTCCGCGTAAAGCGCAAACCATTTGCCAGCCAAGGCGGCGCACAGTAACTATGAACATCGATTTGATCGTTTTTTCAAAAAGGCCGGGACTGCCATGAAGAAAATCAGAAAAGCGGTTTTACCTGTCGCCGGGTTGGGCACCCGAGTTTTGCCCGCCACCAAGGCCATTCCCAAAGAGATGTTGCCGGTGGTGGACCGTCCGGCCATCGAATATGTGGTGGAAGAAGCCAAACAAGCGGGCATCGAACACATTGTGTTTGTTACCGGACGAGCCAAAGGGGCAATTGAAGACCATTTCGACCGGGCTTACGAGCTGGAAACCACTTTGCGTGAGAAAAACAAAGCCGAAGTACTGGCCGAGTTGGAGCGCAACTTGCCCAAAGCCGGCTCGATCAGTTTTGTCCGACAACAAGCACCGTTGGGTCTGGGGCACGCCATCTGGTGCGCCCGCGACGTGATCGGCGATGATCCATTTGCCGTTTTACTGCCAGATGTCTTGGTCAAAGGCGAGCCGGGTTGTCTGGCTCAAATGGTTGAGGTTTTCGAGCAAACGGGCGGTAATGTGATCGCGGTGGATGAAATCCCGGCGCAAGACGTAAACAAATACGGGGTGATTGACCCGGTCTCTCAACAAGGCAATCTGTATGAGATGCGCGGCATGGTCGAAAAGCCGGAAATCGGCCAAGCGCCCTCTCGGCTAAAAATAACTGGGCGCTATATTTTGCAACCGGAAATCTTCAAACTGTTGGAAAACCAAGAAACCGGAAATGGCGGGGAAATTCAATTGACCGACGCCATGGCCCGGTTGATGACCAAACAATCGTTTTTTGCGCTGCAATATGATGGTGTAGATTTTGATTGTGGGGACAAGCTGGGCTATTTGCGGGCCATTGCCCATTTTGCCTTGCAGCACCCCGATCTGGCCGAAGGCGCACGAGCTGTCTTTGAAACGGCCCTGACCGAAAATAAACCAACAAACTGACCAAAAAGGAATTTTGCTACAATGCGCGTATTGATTTTGGGTGGCGACGGATTTTGCGGCTGGCCGAGTGCCTTGCATTTATCGGCCAACGGTCACGAGGTGACCATTGTTGACAATTTATCCCGACGCAATATCGATAATGAATTGGAGGTCAGCTCGCTAACCCCGATCAAGCCGATGAGCGAACGCATTGCGGTCTGGAAAGAAGTATCAGGCCAAGACATAGATTTTGTGCGGTTGGACGTGGCGCGCGAATATGGAGCTTTGTTGGCGCTGTTACAGGAATTACGACCAGATTCGATCGTGCATTTTGCCGAACAACGGGCTGCGCCCTATTCGATGAAATCAGCTTGGCACAAACGCTATACGGTTGATAACAATCTAAACGCCACTAACAATGTGCTGGCGGCGATTGTCGAATCCGGTGTGGGTTCGCATCTGGTTCATCTGGGCACGATGGGCGTGTATGGATATGGCACGGCAGGGGCCAAAATCCCTGAAGGTTATTTGACCGTTAAAATCGAAAATGGTGCGGGCGAACTGGTCGAAACCGAAATTCTGTATCCGGCCAACCCCGGCTCGATCTACCATATGACCAAAACCCAAGATCAATTATTTTTTGCGTTTTATGCCAAAAACGACAAGGTGCGAATTACCGATCTGCACCAAGGCATTGTCTGGGGCACCCAGACCAATGAAACCCGCAAGGACGAGCGACTGATCAACCGATTTGATTATGATGGCGA
>JAJFFR010000009.1 GCA_021776555.1 Robiginitomaculum sp. | reverse complement strand
GTGCCCGATTCCATTGAGTTTGAGAAAAAACACTATGATATCATCAAAGAATTTGGCAGATACCCACATAGAAACAATGTATTAGGGCGCAGTTCAACGCCGCAAGAAATTGCCTTTTTGATCAAACCCGGATCGTCATTTTGACCGATAAGCCAATCCGGTTGCTAAACCTGTGAGGCCATGAAAGCACGCTACAAATGAACCGCCGACAGGTCACAAAACTGCGCCAAAATTTACTGGACTGGTATGATGTTCAGGGCCGGACGCTGCCGTGGCGAATTCGCCCCGAAGATCGGGCTGCCGGAGTGATTGCTGATCCATACCGGATATGGCTCTCAGAGATCATGTGCCAGCAAACCCGTATCCAAACCGTGATCCCGTATCATGCCAAGTTTATGGTGCGTTGGCCGGATGTGCAGGCACTGGCTGCGGCCACTCGCGACGAAGTGTATGGGCAATGGGCTGGACTTGGGTATTACGCCAGAGCCAGAAATTTATATAACTGCGCCAGACGAATTGCCGATGCCGGGAAGTTTCCAGATAACGAGCAAGGCTGGCTGGCATTACCGGGTATTGGCCCCTATACGGCGGCGGCCATGATGACGATTTTATTTGATGCACCAACCAATGTAGTCGATGGCAATGTAGAGCGGGTGATGGCCCGGCTCTTTGCGGTTCGAAACCCTTTGCCCGGTGCCAAACCAGAACTACGCGATCTGGCGCAAACTTTGGTAACAGACCGAAGGGCCGGGGATTACGCCCAAGCCTTGATGGATTTGGGGGCGCTGGTTTGCACACCCAAATCCCCCAAATGTGATGCCTGCCCATGGGTAACGGATTGCGCGGCGCATCGAACAGGTAATCCCGGCCAGTTTCCACTTCGCACGCCAAAAATAGCGCGACCAGAGCGATTTGGAACGGCCTTTGTGCTCAGAAGCGGAAACCAAATCTTATTACAAAAGCGACCCGAGAAAGGCTTACTTGGTGGTATGGCCGAAGTGCCCGGCACGCCGTGGCGTGACCAGATTTGGACTTTGGCCGCTGCGCAGGAGTTCGCGCCCCATTCTGGCAGCTGGCAGGACGTTGGAAAAATCCGGCACGTCTTTACGCATTTCTCGTTGAATTTACAGGTCATGAGCTTGCAGGTACCAGAAGGGTTTAACCCGCTGGACGGTTGGTGGGCGCAGATTGATCAATTGGAACAAATTGCACTGCCTAGCTTGTATAAAAAAGTGCTGGCTTTGTGTCCTTAGTCCAGTGTTTGGCGATAGCGCATCATAGCCAATACTCTCAACACCACCATCATCAGCCCCAGAGGCCAGATATCAGGCATCAAATCGCTAGTATCTGCGCCTTTTAGCATAATGCCGCGCATCAGCCGCATGAAATGAGTGGCTGGCAGGCCTTCGCCAATGAATTGCGCCCAACCCGGCATGCCACGAAATGGAAACATAAACCCGGATAACAAAATCTGTGGCAGCAACATGAAAAAGGTCATTTGCATGGCCTGCAATTGCGAGCTGGCAAGGGTTGAGAAAACAAAGCCAATAATCAGATTGACGATGATGTAGATCGTGGTCACCGCAAACAACAACAAATACGATCCGTTCATCGGCACATGAAACACAAAGGCCGCAGCGACCAAAACCACTAAGGTCTGAATATAACCAATCAACAGATAGGGCAGTATTTTACCGAGCATGACCTCTATGGGGCGGGTTGGCATGGCTAACAGGTTTTCCATGGTGCCGCGTTCGGTTTCCCGGGTCAGGGCCACTGCCGTCATCAGACTCATGGTCATGGCTAAAATGATGCCGAGTAATCCCGGTACAATGTTATAGGCAGTGGTTCCGGCTGGATTGTATCGCCGGTGGACCACGACCTTGATCGGGGAGGCTCGTGCCGCATGAATGGACAAAGCGCCTTGCATTTCGCGGCGGATGGCACCGTCGATCAGGTTTTGGATCGAAGCCAACGCGCCAGATGCCGCGCTTGGGTCCGATGCTTCGGCTAAAACCAGTATTTGTGCCGGATGACCCGCACCAACATTGGCCGCCAGATTGCTCGGGATTTCGACCAAAAAATTGATCTTGCCCGCCGCCATCAACTGTTCGGCTTCCTGATCGGATTTGGGGTGATACACGATGTCCAAATAGGTTGAATTTTCCAGAGCGCGTACCACGGACCTTGAAATCGCGGAGTGATCACGATCCATTAAGGCGGTGGGCAAATGCCGGGGGTCGGTATTGATGGCAAATCCAAACATTAGCAATTGCATCACAGGCAGGGCGACCATCATCGCAAAGGTGGCGCGATCCCGGCGCATCTGGATAAATTCCTTGGCCAAAATCGCCATCAAGCGGTTGAAAGATAAGAAGGAGTTTTTCATTCGAAATTGTCCTCAGCACCGCTCATTAGGTGAATAAAGGCTTCTTCCAAACCGCTTTGTCGTTGTTGGGCCACCATGTCAGTGCCATCGGTTAGCCGCGCAACGCTGGCCGCCAAAGCTGAGCTGTCCCGGCCGCTGGCATGCAGGGCTGTACCAAACCGGGCAACTTGTTCAACGCCAGGCATGTTTTCAAGTTGCTTGGCTAGAGGTTTCAGGCCTTTTCCAGATATTCGCCAAGTAAACAGGCCGACTCGTTCGGCAATTTCATCGGAGCGGCAATCGAGTAGTTTTTTGCCATAGGCAATATAAGTGATGTAATCGCACTGCACTGCTTCATCCATATAATGAGTAGAAACTAGGGTAGTGATGCCGCGATCTGACAGCTCGTGGATGGTTTGCCAGAACTCACGTCGCGCTTTGGGGTCGACACCGGCGGTGGGTTCATCCAGCAATAACAAATCTGGATCGTGAATCATGCAAGCCGACAACGCCAAACGTTGTTTCCAGCCGCCGGACAATGATCCGGCCAATTGATTGGCTCGTTCTGACAGTCCAAGCTCATCTAGTGTTGCCGCTACCCGGTTTCGGCGGTCCGGTACCTGAAACATGCGGGCAACGAAGTCGAGGTTTTCCGCGATGGTCAAGTCCTCCCACAGCGAAAATTTCTGGGTCATATAGCCGACCTGTTGGCGGATTTCAGCACCTTGCTCGCGCACATCATAACCCAGAACTCGGCCCTGCCCAGCATTGGCGACTAAAAGCCCACAAACCATGCGGATGGTTGTCGTCTTGCCCGAGCCATTTGGCCCTAAAAACCCATAAATCGAACCTTTGGGCACGGTGAGATCAAACTGGTCTACCACGGTTTTGGTGCCATAGACCTTAGTCAAACCCGTAACCTCA
>JAJFFR010000080.1 GCA_021776555.1 Robiginitomaculum sp. | reverse complement strand
TCGGCAAACCGGCACGCATCAATGATAAAGGGTAGCCCGTGTTTTTTAGCCATATCCCGCGTGGCGTGGATATTTTCCAAAGATACCGGTTGGCCGCCGCCGGCATTATTGGTCACGGTTAGCATCACACAAGGCACTTTGCCCTGATTGTCGCTCAAATAATTGTCCAGCGCCCGCACATCCATATTGCCCTTGAACGGGTGCAGGTTTTGCGGGTCTTTGCCCTCGTATATTACCAGATCAACCGCCTCGGCACCGGTGGCTTCGATATTACCCCGTGTGGTATCAAAATGCGTATTGGACGGGATGGTTTTTCCAGCCCCACCCAAGATCGAAAATAAAATGGCTTCGGCAGCACGGCCCTGATGGGTTGGAATGATGTGTTCAAACGGAAACAGGTTCTGTATTGCGGCTTGAAAGCGATCAAAGGAAGGCGAACCGGCATAGCTCTCATCGCCTTGCATAATAGCCGCCCATTGCGCGGTGCTCATGGCGCCTGTGCCACTATCGGTTAACAAGTCGATCAGCACATCACGGCTGGCGATTGAAAACAGGTTATAATCGGCAGCAGCCAAAATATCGGCGCGCTCTTGGGCGCTGGTCATGCGAATCGGTTCTACGGTCTTGATCCGAAACGGCTCAATAATGGTGTCCATGCTCTCTCCAGACGGATTTTTAGATTTGGGCACAGCGTAATGTCTTCGAGTTTACTTGCAAGCACCTATCCCCTGTGGCTAATGTCCGACCAACGAGAAAACTCGAACAGATTTTAGGGGAGTAAATCGGCATGGAAGCCATTTTGAATTCATTGAACACTGTAGACAGCTTTATCTGGGGGCCGCCTTTGGTCGCACTGCTGTTTGGTACAGGGTTATATCTGACGGTCGGTATGCGTTTTATGTCAATTCGACGTCTGCCCTATGCCTTAAAATTACTGTTCGCTGGCAAAAAAAATTCTGAATCAGGTGCCTCTGGTGAAATCTCACCAATCGCCGCTTTGTTTACGGCGCTGTCAGCAACCATCGGTACCGGCAATATCGCCGGGGTCGCAACCGCGATCACGCTTGGTGGTCCGGGGGCGGTGTTCTGGATGTGGATGACGGCGGTGGTCGGCATGGCCACAAAGTATTCCGAAGCCCTGCTTGCTGTACGGTTTCGTGAAACCGATGCAAACGGCCAGCACGTTGGCGGGCCGATGTATTACATCAAAAATGGCATGGGGAAAAACTGGCTATGGTTGGCTTGGGCTTTTGCGATTTGTACGGCGATTGCCGCACCCGGTACTGGTAATTTGGTACAGGCCAATGGGGTTGCCGCACTGTTTCAGCAAAACATGGGTGTTCCCCTTTGGATCAGTGGCCTGACCATGGCAGTTCTGGTGTTCTTCGTGATCATGGGCGGCGTTAAATCGATCGCCCGGGTGGCTTCCTTTTTAGTCCCGATCATGGCAATTTTCTATGTAGTTGGTGCTTTGATTGTGCTGGGCATGAACATTGAACTGATACCCGGTGCCTTTGGTGAGATATTCACCGGCGTAGTCTCGCCGCGTGCTGCCGCAGGGGGGTTCTTGGGTGCAACGGTTATGGCCGCTATTGCCCAAGGGGCCAATCGTGGATCGTTTTCTAATGAGGCCGGTCTTGGCTCTGCTGCGATCGCGCATGCTTCGGCCAAAACAAATGATCCGGTTAAACAAGGCACCATTGCCATGTTAGGGACATTCATTGACACCCTCGTGGTCTGTACGTTGACGGCATTGGTTATCCTGACCGCTCCGTCCATATTGGCTGCTAATGGTATTGCCCTGCCAGTTTGGCAGTCCGGCATCGCTTCGGCAGCAGCCGTGACCAGTACCGCGTTTGGGCAAAGCATTCCTGGCGGCGAATGGATTGTGACCATTGGTCTAGCCGTGTTCGCCTTTACCACCATTTTGGGTTGGGCGCTGTATGGCGAGCGGTCCATGGAGTTCATGTTTGGGGTGAAGGTAATCCCGTACTACCGGATTTTCTGGTGTGTCGTGGTTTACTTAGGCGCGGTTTATACCAATGATCTGGCTTGGACGCTGGCCTCGATTGGCAATGGCATGATGGCGGCACCGAACTTGATCGGGCTACTGGGACTGTCGGGCGTGGTGTTTGCCATGACCCGAGAGGACGAAGCCAAACGCAAAGCCTCAAAACTGGCTGAAGCAAAATAGGAAACAATCACCGGGCCTAATTGGTCCGGTGGCTGAACCTTTTCCCTAGCCCTCAATTACATTGGGGCGGCCGCTTTTAGCTAGCTCGTCTTCGTCGGGTGCATAGCCGTCTTCAGGGTCGTCTTTGCGGCGCCATGGGCCTTTGTATACCGGGTCACGACGACGGCGGCGATCCGGGCCAAAATAGCTACCGGTGCGTACGAACTGCCGGGGGCGCTCGATGCAGGCGGTCAGTTTTTCATACAGATCCAGCGGCGTAACCGGTTTGACCATAAACTCATTGGCCCCGGAGCGAATGGCCTCCATCACCGTTTTACGGTCGCCATGGGCGGTTACCATGATGATCTGGATATATGGGTTGGGGCTGTCATCAGCTGTGCGGATCAATTGTACAAATTCATTGCCATCCAGATCGCCCAGATTCTGATCAACCAAGGCAATATCTACGTGATTGTCTTTGATGATCTCGAACGCCGTTGCCACATCTCTGGCTTCGCGAATATCTCGCAAGCCAAAGCCTCGCATAATCTCGCGCAAGATAAGCGCCATATGCGAATTATCTTCCAAAACCAAAATGGTTACTTTATCTAACCCAGCCACACTTTGTCCTTCAGTTTACTTTGTCCGCCAGTGTTTTTGAATAGATCGTGCCGCAATTCAAGACATTCACAACAATTTGATCGAGCAAAACTTCAGGCAGACCACCATTACGATAGCCGACCTGCGTTAAAATATGGTTTCAATCTTGTAATGTTTGTAAGGTTATTTTCCAGACCAGCTCAAAAAGCGATCGCTGTGCCATTGCTGTGCGCCACTGGAGTGGTGCGGATTTGCGCCTTGATGTCCAGCAATAATACCGTTTGGATGCTCGCCTGAAGGAATACGCGAGATGATTTGCCCCTCGGCATAAACTTGCCCAGCACCGCCACCGGCTTGGCTCCAACCCGAAGACGAGCCAGAGCTAGACCAATTACTGAAATTGGGCTGATAATTGTATTGCGCCGGAGCAGACTGGCTCCAAGACGATTGTCCATAGCTTTGCGATTGCCCATGACTTTGCGATTGGACGACCGGCGCAGGCGCGCTATGTCCGCCGCGTAAACTATCAATGGTTTGCAGCGATAAAAATCCACCATGGGGAATATGCATTTGTTGCTGATACTGCCCAATGGCCGCTTCCGTGCTGCGATTGATATTGCCATTGATCTGGCCGTGGTAATATCCTTGGCTATGCAATAAGGTTTGCACCTCTGAAATCGCTGCCGGTGTGGCATTGGTTTCACACAAAACTTTAACCCAAGAAAATGATTCTTCCGAAACTTGCACCCGCCGCGAAACCGAACCCATGCGAGGGGCAATCGGCGAACTGGTCTGACCCGCAGGCTGGACCAATTGTTGAATGGTCAACGAGCCATATTGCGCCGGCATTGGAATTTCCCGAACGCCGCCCGGATCAACCAAAACCTGCCGGGTGATATTTTGATAGACCGGTGGTACATCGACAGCGCGGACGCTCTCGGCCCGCACCTGCACCCGTTTGGAAACATTTTGAACTTCGCCCGGCTCTTCAACCAAACAGTAAACCGCACCCTGATGTGTTTGGGTAACACGCACACCGGCCTGTGAGGCCAAAGAAGCACCAGGCTTCCAGCTTAAACGCGGTGGCGACACCTGCACCTGCTCGGTTACGGTGCTATATTCACCCGGCACGACCTGCAAAGTCTGATAGGCCGGACGAACCATGACTTGTTCAGTCACCGTGCGGTATGTTGGTTGACGAACTTCGTACCGAACGCCAGCATCACGTACTGTGTATTGTTGGCTCTGTGCGGCAAACTGCGGGGCAGATACCTGTATTCGAGCGCCGCCCTCGTCAACCACCACCTGTTCGGTTACGGTTTCGTAGCGGGCCGGAGCCATCACCCGAGCGAAACACTCGCCGGGTAAACCATCCGGTGGCGCTTCAAATGGGAAATTTGACCCGGGGCTGGCTATTGCACTGGAACCGATAGCCAAACTGGTCAACGCAACCAATGAACTCGCGCCAAAAAATTGTAACTTCTTCATCACCAACATCCTTAAACCTTTGCCTGCCTGTATGATCAGACTGTCAAAGTTTCGAGATTTTCCCGGTTATTCCGACAAATCCCTGTTTCTTTTTATTGGAGTTGAGATATTTTTTGTTGACCCAACTCTTTATACTGGCCGGATAATACGCACAAATTCAAGAGAAAGTCAAGAAAAACACATGGTTAACAGTAGTTTACAAAAACTTGACTATCTTAATACTTGCATAAGTGGTGCCATTTTTTGAAAAACTCTCCACACAGGGGAGTTCATCATATTTTCGGGTCAAGTTGAGCCAGATTTCGTCCAAACCCTCGGATTATAATTGACAAAAATTTGATCGAAAAAACACCTAAAGTCGGCGCTTTTTGGCGAACTCTGCCATCAGCGGCTCAAACACCGCCCATTTTTTGTAACTTCGAACTTCTGCATTGGCTGCGTTCCACGCCCGCATCAATTGGATCAGAACGCTCTGATCCAAGTCCGCCAACCGGTCAATACAAATCCGAATGCAAAACAGTACACCGCCTGTTTCGGCAAGGCGCAAAATAGTCTGGCGTTCTACTCGCAAATGTAACACTTCATCGACCCGCGATAATGGCGTGTCGGTAGCTAGTTGGCGCATGGGTGTTGCATCCGGCATATAGCGAGTTGCACCTACTTGTATGGTCCAATTAAACCGCTCAAATACCGAACCGGGCGGAATACGGTCAAACATCATGGTGATCTTCGAGGATAATCCGGGCGCGCCATCCGGCACAGGTCGGTGCATGCCGCCCAAGGATTTACCGATGGTATTGACCAATGAGAAATGGGTTGGCGCGGCCAAACTGGCAGCGCTTAACACCCATTCTTCTTCTGGCTTTTCCATTAAACACAGATCATCTGAAACCAATCGAGATGCCGCCAACAAATCAGGTTCATCACTAATTGGGCAGATTTGGCCCACTGCATGTTCGACCATGGCGCGTACCTCGCGCTGCCCGGCTTCTGATCCGACCGATTGCCCGAAAACTTCATCAAGCGCGTTTTCAAAAAGCAGAGTTTTCGCGGGCAAAGCAACTTGCTTTTCGGTATCTGGGACCAACCAGTCTTTCATTTCGATACGCTGCAACCCCGGTTGGAACTGAGGTGGCCCGTCAGCAAAGGGGCGATGCGGCGGTCGTATTTGCTTCATGATCGGGGCCAGATAACAAATAACAATAAACCACCCAAATAGGCCAAGGTAAGCCCGGTGCCATTGGCCAGAATGTCCAGCAGGGAGGTCGTTCTGTTTAACCCTGACGCACCTTGCATCAATTCGAGCACAGCACTCCAAATCAGAATAAACCCAAGTCGGATCGGATGAATTTTACGGGTTAATATCGACCCCAAGGCCAAAAGCAGGCCGAGTACAAAATAGGCCAACGCATGGGATATTTTATCCGACCAGATTGAAATTGAGGGCGCAGAATCTGACGGCCAAAGTGATAATGCAGTAACGGCCAACAAGGCGATCCAAAATGTTGGACGAGCCAATGCGGGAATAATCCGAAAGACTCTATGCCGCATGATCTGAGCCAAGCCGCTGTCTGGTGAGGTATCGGTCATTTTTCACTTGGAAAATCTGGCAAACAGCTTGGCAACTTGTTTGTAGGTCTTGCGCTTCCAACCAATGGTCATGTCAGGCACTTCGGCCAGATCGACCCACTTCCATTTGTCAAATTCCGGGGATCCGTGACCGTCCAGTCTAATATGGCGAGATTTGCCGGAAAACCGCATGGCAAACCATTTTTGTTTTTGCCCGCGCCAACGTTTGCGCTTAACGGGTGCCATATACACATTATCTGGAAAATCATAGGCCACCCAGCCCTTAATCTTACCCATCAATTTCACATGTCTGCGCCGGATACCGGTTTCTTCACGTAATTCGCGATAGGCAGCCGCCAAGGCTTTTTCGCCAGAATCGATCCCGCCTTGGGGAAACTGCCAACAATCCTTACCGCGCTCCCCAGCCCGGCGGCAGATTAACACTTTGCCCTTTTTGTTGAACACAACCACTGCCGCATTGGGTCGGTGAAAGGCTAAGGTTTTTGTTGGTTTATTTGCTTTGGCCATCATGACTTAGTGGTGCGATGCTCCGGCCGGTTCCGGCGCATGGGTTGTTGTCGCATTGCTGGTTTTCTCATTTCGCATTTTGATCACGGCGGAAACCGGGGCCAATTGATAGCCCTTATCGTTCAAAGAGCCGGTCCACTCTTTTAACTGTTTGATGGTCACCGGCCAAGAAAATCCTTTGCCAATTGTCGAGCCGTTTTGAATGGCCATTGCCTCAAGACGCAATAATTGATCATCAATCGCTGCAATTGTTTGCTTTGTGTCGATAATCCGATCAGCCGTTGACCAGATCAACCCTTCTTTTTCTGCAACTTTGGTCAGTGACGAACGCCGGGTTTCCCCGTCATACAAAAAATCAATGCCGCGATGGTTCAGACCGCGAAAAATGGAAGCCAAGGCATTTTCAGACGCAGTCAGTTTTGAACCCATATAATTGGTCACCCCAAAGTAACCACTGGTCCGACTCAATAGCCATTCCAGCCGCCGGGTGTTTTCGGCCGAACTGGCTGTCGACAGCAACGTATAGGGGCCGGGATCCGTATCCGGATACCCAAATGGTTCCATCGGCAATTCAATCAGTACTTCATGCCCGGAAGCGCGCGCTCGTGAAATCCAAGTTTGCAGGTCTGGCGTATACGGTACAAATGACAGGGTAACTTCTGGTGGCAGGTCTTCAATCGCCGCCATTGTGGTGCGTTTCATCATACCCAGCCCACCGACCACCAGCGAGACAACCGGCTTTCCGGCTTCAATATGGAAAGGCCGAGCATAGGCCGAAGACGGACGTTGGCCGTCTGCACCAATTTTGGGCAATAGGCCACCGGGACCAGGTTCAGTCAGGCCGGCAATGGGGGTGGGACCAAGCGCATCCGCAGACTGGGGAATGGCAGGTTGATGGGTGGATGTCGGTTCATGCGCCGCCGTGCTTGGTGCGCTGGGCAAACCATGCACGCCGGACAGGCTGGGTTCAGCATTGTGCGAAGTGGTCGGAATTGGCCCGTGCGTATCGGCATTTTCAGGGCGCAAACTAGCGTGAACACTGGCCGAGTCGGCCAAAGACGGCACGCTTAACGATACAATAGGACGCGCAGTACGATCCGAACCAAACAGGGCGATTGAACCCAAAACCGAACTGGTCAAAGCGAACAGCGCGATGCCACCGACAATATGCAAATTGATCGCTGGCAAAGGATTGGGCAAAGCCATTGCAAATCGAGCCATTGAAAATCGGTCTCCCGGACATTGTTCGGATTAAAACCAAACACCAGAAAATCGATACGGCAAACCGGGTTAATAAAGCGGTAACAACTGATCCGTAAGCGGCGGATCAGTTGAAGCAATCAGCCCTCAGTGGCCACCAAAGACCCGGTCAAAACCAATTTGCCCAGAATTTCCTTGGCCCGTTGCAATTGGTAGTCTTCGCCTTCGGGATAATCTTCAGGCGGCATTTCAGCCGTGACCTCATTATCATTTGCAGCAGTACTGTCTTCTTCACCATTGGCAGCCGCTTCTTCCTCTTTGGCTTGACGTGCAGCCTCGAGTTCATTTTTCAAAGCATTGGGCAGGTCAGCCTCAGTTAGGCTGTTGTCTGGCTTGTCAAATCTACGGTGAGAAATTTCGATATCCGGCGCAATGCCCGTGGCCTGAATCGAGCGGCCAGACGGTGTGTAATACCGAGCCGTGGTCAAGCGCAGCGCGCCATCCCGTCCGCCGTTTAACGGGATCACGGTTTGCACTGATCCTTTGCCGAATGATTTCATGCCAATCAGCGTACCGCGCTCGCGATCTTGAATGGCACCAGCGACAATTTCGGAGGCCGAAGCAGAACCCGCATTGACAATGACCACCATGGGCAAACCGTCTAGTTGATCCCCTTTGCGGGCATTATAGCGTTCGATATCCCGTGGATCACGACCCCGGGTGGAAACCACCTCGCCGCCATCCAAAAACAAGCTAGAAATTTCAACAGCCTGATTGAGCAAACCGCCAGGATTGTTCCTTAGATCCAAAACCAAACCACGCATTGGACCGGTTGATTCAGCCTTCATGCGGTCAATGGCTTCGCGGGCCAATTTGCCAGTATTTTCATTAAAAATAGAAACTCGCAAATAACCAATATCATCATCCTCCAGGCGTGAGGTGACTGAACGGATGGTGATCACTTCGCGTACAATAGTGAAATCCAGTGGGTCAGCTTCACCCTTACGCAGCACCGTAATGGTGATCGGCGAGCCGGGTGTTCCGCGCATCTGGTCAACCGCTTCATTCAGCGATTCGCCTAAAATTGATTTTCCATTGATCCCAGTAATGAAGTCGCCGGCTTCCACGCCAGCTCGTGCGGCCGGAGTATCATCAATTGGTGTCACCACTTCAACTGCGCCGCGCCGAGTGGTTACTTCAAGGCCAAGACCGCCATATTCACCACTGGATTGCACCTGCATGTCTTCGAAACTGCTGGGTGGCAAATAGCTGGAATGTGGGTCCAATGATTTCAACATGCCTTGAATGGCGGCTTCAATCAGCTCTTGATCTTCGGATTGGGTCACATAATCAGAGCGCACTCGGGTCAGAATATCACCAAACAGGGTCAATTCTTCGTAGGTTGTGCGAGTCGGCTCGGCCGATGCCACCTTATAGGTCAGCCCAAGGCCGCCGATCATCATTCCGGCAAACGTTGCCAATACCAGTGTAAAATAGCGCATGTTCATTCCTGTCTCTTAGCCGGACAAAGTTTGCAAATCTCTGCAAATCCAATGCCAAACATGTTTCCGTTCGGTTCTATCCTGCCTTTATGGCCTTTTTAAGCCAAGGTTCAGGATCAAATGGTTGTCCCAGCTTTCGAAATTCAAGATAAAACTCTGGGGCCGGTTTTCGCCGGTCCATCATTTTACCCACCGGTTCGCCAGCCAAAACCGTTTGTCCTTTTACGACATAGGTCATCGCCAGCCCGGAAAGAACCATATGGTAACCCTCTCCGACGTCGAGGATCAAGAGCTGGCCGTAATTTCGGAACTTTCCGGCATAGGCTACTTTGGCATCATAAGGCGAAATAATCTGGGCGCGGCGTGAGGTGCGAAATACCATGCCGCCGGTTTTATCCGGATTATCCGCTTCGCCAAACCGGGCCAGGATCAAACCCTCAACCGGTAATTCTAGCTGACCCCGGCTATCGGTGAAGCGGCCCGTAGGCGAATGCCAAACCGGACCCGATGATGCGACAAGCGGTTGCCGCCCCGGTTTTAAGCGCGGGGCTAAAACAGGTTGACTAGGCGTTGTTACTGGCTTCAAGGAGGGCGTGGATTTCTTGGCTTCCGCCTCTAATTGGCGGATCAGCTCGCGAACATTGGCGGCGCGTTCACTTAAGGTACGCACTTGCGTAGATGCCAGACGAGCATCGCCGCGCAATTCCGTTTCGAGTTGCTGGCGCTGACTCAACAAGGATTGTAATTGTACTTGTTCGGTATCCAGCGCAGCCATTTGCTGTTCAAGTTCCTGTTGGCCGGTTTGAATTTCAACCCGAACCGCTTTCAGCTCAATCAAAGATTCTTGTAATGTCTTGGCGCGGCTTTGTAGTTCCGGCGCAGTGGCTCCCAACAAGATATTGGCCCGAACGGCGGCTAGCATATCGCCAGCGCTAACGGCCAAGGGTGGTGGCGGTGACATTTCAGATCGCTGCAATGCGGCCAGCACTTCACGCAAGGCAATTTGATCGGCCAACAGCGCTTTGGTTTGAACGGTTTCTTTTTGCTGTAAGCGAAACAGGTGATCCTCAGCGATTACGCTGCGCTGGTTTTGTTGTTCTATCCGAGCGCCAACATCAATCAGGCTAACTTGCAAATTACGAATTTGGGTTTGGGTTCGGCCTGCTTTGGCTTCCAGCTCGACTTGCCGGGCGCTGGCTTGATCTCGCAAATGTTCCAATTGTGCGGCCTCCTCGCGGCCTTGTTGGGCCAGAGCCGCCATCGGCAAGCCAATGGCGACGGCCAGAGCCAATCCAAGGGTTTTGCTGCGGCGCTTCAAGCATCACCGCGATGGTAAGGAGAGTTGGTCAAAATCGAGATCGCCCGGTATATTTGTTCTGCTGCCATAGCATGCACCAATTTATGCGGCCATGTCATCTTACCAAAACTTAAGACCAGATCGGCCTCAGCCCGCGCCGGCTCTGCCCACCCATCGGCTGGACCAACCATGACACAAATGGCCGGTGCGCCTTGTTCGCGCCATTGGTTGAGTTGTTCAGCAAATTGTTTGGTGCTTATATTTCGGCCGGTTTCATCCAGCGCGATCCGTTTGGCCCCTTTAGGCACTGCCGCCAAAGCCAATTGGGTGGCGGCGGCTGGTTCTATTCCAGCCCGTAAGGTAATTTCCTGACAAGAGACATCGCTGATGCCTAAACCACGCCCTTGGCGCGCGGCTCGTTTTACATAATCGCGAACCAGTTCCGTTTCTGGTCCGGCTTTTAATTTCCCGCAAATCAGCAGGGATAAAATCATGCTTCGTCCGGTTGGTCAGGCAGTGCGATCGACCAGATCTTTTCCAAATTGTAAAATTCTCTGACTTCAGGCCGAAACAGATGAACGATGACATCACCGGCATCCATCAAAATCCAGTCGCCGCTCGACATGCCCTCGGTAGCCACCCGGCCCAAACCGACCTCTTTCAAGGCGCGCAAAACATAGTCGGCCAATGCGGAAACATGACGAACCGAACGACCAGACGCAATGACCAGATAATCAGCAACCGATGATTTACCATCCAGGTCAATGGTTACAATATCTTCGGCTTTGTCGTCATCGAGCGTTTCTTTAATCAATTGCATCAATTGCTTGGCACTTAGCTCTGACATTTCGGGATCAGTTGTATCGTTAGTTTTGTGGGAATTTTCCATTTTAGTTTGCAATACTTGCCTTGTTTTAAGTGAACTGGCAGGGCTTCTATCACAAGCCCTGCTCGGGCGCTATGTATCATTGCTCCGCAATGCAGTTGATGACAACTCATTATATGGCGCGTTTAAGTACACCCAGGCCGGGGCTGAACGGATGGCTAAGCCGCGCGCCGCATGGTCCGGTAACCGGGTCGTGGCATATTGTCGGGCAAAGCGGGACAATCTGGCCTTGATCGGATCACCCGGACGGGCCAGCACGGCAATGGGCACCAGCTCGGCAATTTGCTGCCAGTCGCGCCACAGATGAAAATGACGCAGATTATCAGCACCGATCAACCAGACAAACCGCACACCGGGCCAACGGGCCTTAAACCCAAGCAAGGTATCGGCTGAGTACCGGGTGCCAAACGCCATTTCGCTCTCGCAAACCAACTGGTCCGGCAAATGCGCGGTGATGGCCCGTGCGCTCTCTACCCGTTGGTCGTATTCGCCCCAATCGGCGCGGGCCTTTAGTGGATTGCCCGGCGAAACTAGCCATAATACGCGATCCAGCCCGAGGCGTTTTCTAGCGGTTTCGGCCAGATGAACATGACCGGCATGGGCCGGATTGAAACTGCCACCAAACAAACCGACCACCATGCCGTTAGCTATGAGTTCCAGTTTGGGTTTTGCGGAAAACTGCATATTCAGATCAAATTTAATCCGGTCGGGTTTGACCGGCACCATCCACATAATAGGCATAACTGGTCAATTGGGTAGCACCAACCGGCCCCCTCGCATGGAGCTTGCCAGTGGCAATGCCGATTTCGGCCCCAAAGCCAAATTCACCACCATCAGCAAACTGGGTCGAGGCATTGTGCAGAACAATGGCACTATCGACGCTTTGCTGGAAGGTTTTGGCAATGGCCTGATCATCGGTAATGATACAATCCGTATGGGCCGAACCATAATGAGCAATATGATCCATCGCCATTTGCAGATCATCAACCACCCGAATGGCCAAAACCGGGGCCAAAAACTCATGACCCCAATCACTTTTCGTTGCGGCAATGATCCGCTCGTCCAGTGCCTGTGCCACCGCGTCACCGCGCATTTCACATCCGGCAGCATGGAGGTCATTAGCGATTTGTGGTAGGAGCGCTGTAGCGCATGCCCGGTCAATCAACAGACACTCGGCCGCGCCACAAATGCCAACTCGGCGCATTTTGGCATTTAAGACAATTTCGCGGGCCATTTTGGAATTGGCCGCATGATGGACATAGACATGGCAAATGCCCTCCAAATGGCTCAGCACTGGGATGCGGGCTTCACGCTGTACCCGGTCGACCAGTGATTTGCCGCCGCGCGGGATCATTAGATCAAGGCAATTGTCCAGACCGGCCAATAGATGGCCGACTGCGGCCCGATCCGCAATTGCGACTAATTGCACACAATGCGCAGGTAGACCGGCGGCAATCACTCCCGCCTGAAACGCTTTGAAGATACTCAAGGAGGTTTGCAATGCATCCGAACCGCCGCGCAAAATTGCTGTATTGCCCGAGCGTAAACACAACGCCGCAGCATCAGCCGTTACATTGGGGCGGCTTTCGTAGACAATCCCGATCACGCCGATCGGTACCGCCACTTTTCGAAAGCGCAGGCCATTGGGTTGTTGCCAGCTTTGCAGCTCTACACCCAGCGGGTCCGGTTGATCGGCAATGGTCCGCAAGGCATCAGCCATCACCTTCACCCGCCCGACATCGAGGCGCATCCGATCCAAAAAGGCAGGCGAAATTTCTTTGGCAATGCCGCGCGCCATATCGGCCTGATTGGCTTCCAGAATTGCCGGACTGGCCTGTTCAATAGCGTTAGCTGCTTCTCGGATAGCATTGGCCCGCTGCTCAGCCGGGGCCAAGCGCAATTGGTCGCTAGCGGCGCGGGCATTTTGGCCCATTTCACCCATGAGTTTAGCAATGTTATCCATGTTCACCTCGATCTGTTCGAACCAGATTATCCCGATGCACGACGGCTTTTCTGGCTTCATAACCCAGAATTTCTGGAATTTTCTCTGAACGTAAGCCTTGGATTTTTTGCAGCTCCTCGGCATTGTATGAGGCAATGCCGCGCGCAATTTCACCGCCACCCATTTGGCAAATTGACACCACTTCTCCGCGCTCAAACGTGCCGGAAACGGATGTTAAGCCCGCTGCCAACAGCGATGCCCCTTTGGCTAAGGCTTGCCCCGCGCCGGTGTCAATTTCCAATCTACCACGCGGTTGCACGGTTCCGGCAATCCAGTTTTTACGGGCCTGTGCCGGTTTGATGTCTGGCAGGAACAAGGAACATTTCCCAGTTTCATTGATCAAGGCACGCAACGGCGCGCTTTGTGTACCATTGGCGATGATGGTTCCGCACCCGGCAGTTCCGGCAATTCGGGCTGCCATCAACTTGGTGGTCATGCCGCCACTACCCGTGGCCGATACTGCGACACCAGCCATGGCTTCAATTTCAGGCGATATTCGCTCAACCAAGGGCATATGAACTGCATCGGGATCACTCGAGGGATCGCCCGAATACAGCCCATCCACATCCGACAACAGCACTAGCAGATCAGCCCCAACCATTTGGGCGGTACGCGCCGCCAACCGGTCATTATCACCATACCTGATTTCATCGCTGGCTACGCTGTCGTTTTCATTGATCAGAGGCAACACGTCCATCTGTAACAAGGTACGTAAAGTGGAGTTGGAATTCAGCCAACGTCGCCGGTTTTCGGTATCATCCAGTGTGAGTAATACTTGTCCCAGCTCGATGCCCAAAGGCGCAAAGCTACTGGCCCAAGCTCCGGCCAGACGAACCTGACCGATGGCCGCCAAGGCTTGGGCATCCTCGAGTTGTAATTGCGAAGCATTGAGCTGCATCTGGTTGCGACCTACTGCCACCGCGCCAGAACTCACCAATACAACCTGACAGCCTCGCGCCCGTAAATCGGTAATGTCTTCGGCCAATGCCGCCATCCATTGCAGGCGTAATTGTCCATTTTGTGGGTCGACGAGCAAAGATGATCCGACCTTGATGATCACGCATTTGGCCGTTGCCAATCGATCTTTGCCGCTTACGGAGACCATGAATCTGGCTCTTCCTGCGGAGCATTTTTGGCTTTTTGATGCTGTTTGATCACCACCGATAACTCGCCCATTAGGGCCGATACTCCGGCTCCAGAAACACCGGAGATTAGCCGAACCTTTGATCCGCAAGCCGCCGCCAACTCGGCTTGTTTGGTTTTAATTTCGTCTTCTGGCATGGCATCAATCTTGTTCAAGGCAACGATTTCGGTGCGTTCGTTCAACCCACCGCCATATTGGGCCAACTCGCCGCGCACTACGTTATAGGCCGTCGCCGGATCGTCCGCCGTGCCATCAACCAAGTGCAGTAATACACCGGCGCGTTCCACATGGCCCAAAAACCGGGAACCAAGACCAGCCCCATCAGCCGCGCCTTCAATCAAGCCCGGAATGTCGGCCAGCACAAAACGGCGCGACGCATCAATATCGACCACACCCAAGGAGGGATGCAGGGTGGTAAACGGATAAGCCGCCGTTTTGGGTTTGGCCTCGGATACTGAAGCCAACAAGGTGGACTTGCCAGCATTGGGCAGGCCGAGCAAACCGGCATCTGCAAATAATTTCAGCCGTAACCAGATCCAGCGATCAGATGTTAGTTCACCCGGATTGGCCTTGCGCGGGGATTGATTGACCGATGATTTGAACCGAGCATTGCCCCAGCCGCCATTGCCGCCGGTCAACAGACAGGCCTTTTGTCCGACTTTGGTAAGATCAAGCAGCAATTCTTCGCCAAATTCATCCAGAACTTGCGTGCCGGTTGGCACCCGCAAAATCACATCATTCCCAGCGCTTCCGGTGCGATTGCCGCCCATGCCATGCACACCGGTTCCGGCCTTGAAATGTTGCTGGTATCGATAGTCGATCAGGGTGTTCAGCCCATCGGCTGCCTCGATCCAGATATCACCACCCTTGCCGCCATCACCGCCATCAGGACCACCACGCGCCACGTTTTTCTCGCGGCGAAACGAGATACAACCAGCGCCACCGGCCCCGGATCGGATATATACTTTGGCTTGGTCCAGAAATTTCATGGGTTTGCTTTTATTTCATCAACCTTGATTGGCAAAGGGCTAAAATTCATCCTTACGCATTCCATACCATGCCCAGACAGGCCACCGGTTCGGATCGCAGAGCATTTTTAATCTGGCATGAACATCCGGTTGGCACAAAACCAAGCTTGCTTAAGATACTTCCCGATGCCGGATTGTCTTCAAAATAACCGGATTCGAGTTGCTGAACACCCAACGCCTCCACCGCCCATGTCATCACGGCCAACGCCGCCTCGCCACCATAGCCTTTGCCCCAATAGGGCGTGCCCAACCAATAGCCCAGATCGAGCAGGTCGGAGTTTTTCTTTTGCAAGCCAATGGAACCAATCAAGCCATCCTTTGCCGTAGTGATGGCAAACACGTAAGCGTCGCCACTCCTTTGGCGCTCGGCCAGTCCACCAACCCAAAATTGCGCATCGACAAGCTGGTACGGCCACGGGGGTTGCTCGAGCATCGAAATGACTTCAGGCACAGCGATCAGCTCTGTGACGCGCGGCGCATCGTCCATCGTAAAGGCCCGCAAGACCAGACGTTCCGTTTGCAGGGTCATGCCCTACCCTTTCGTGGCAAGCCAGATGTGGAGCCAAGCCAGATCATGCTGATTGCCCGGGATTCGGTATCCCGGCCTAAACTGGCCGACATCTGGCTTTGCCCGGTACGAAGAAATCCGGATTTTTCGAGCACATTGGCCGAGGCCACATTATCTTCGAAGAAATCGGCATGGATCGCTTTGATCCCCAATTCGTCCTCGGCCCAACTGACCAGTGCGCCAACCGCTTCGCTGGCATACCCGTGGCCCCAGAACTCGCGACCCAGCCAATAACCCAGATTGAACAACTCACCGGGCTGCCGATCAATACCAACCGCCCCGGCAAACCCACCAGATTTGAGCTGGATGGCGAACAGATGATCGGTACCGGCCTGATGGGCCTTTTCGTGTCGAGCTAACCAGCTGGTGGCGTGTAGCCGGGTAAACGGGTGGGCAAAGCTCGAGGTCATGCGCGCCACGTCCGGATCGTTGGCCAAGGTCACAAAGCGCGACAGATCGCTATTGACAAACGGAGCCAAAGTCATCCGGGGGGTTTTGATTTGGATTGTCATGGGCAATTCTCAAACATGAAGCAAAAAGGGAAAGGCGGCGAACCGACTTTCCCTTTTGGAAACATGAAGATCGCCGCAAACAGGCGATTTGTAATCGCCCTATTTTTCTGAGATCGGGGTCACTGAAACGTAGGACCGGTTCAGCTTTTTCTTGTTGAACTGGACGTGACCCTCGGTAAGCGCAAATAGCGTATGGTCTTTGCCCATGCCAACATTGTCGCCCGGATACACTTTGGTACCGCGCTGGCGCATAATAATGTTGCCTGGAATCACGTGTTGGCCGCCAAATTTCTTGACGCCAAGACGACGACCCGCACTATCGCGACCGTTATTGGAGGAACCACCAGCTTTTTTATGTGCCATCGTCTAGTCTTTCTTTTTCGGTGCAGCTTTTTTAGGAGCTGCCTTTTTCGGAGCGGCTTTCTTAGCAGCCGGTTTTGCTGCAGCAGCCTTCTTGGGAGCCGCTTTTTTAGCCGGAGCCTTTTTAGGGGCGGCTTTCTTGGCAGCAGGTTTTGCTGCAACGGCTTTTTTAGGTGCTGCTTTTTTAGCAGCTGGCTTAGCTTTAGCTTCGGTTTTTGGTTCGGCTTTAGGTGCCGCTTTTTTAGCGGCTGGTTTCGCCGCAGCCTTTTTGGCGGCAGGCTTGTCGCCTTTAGCCAGAATGTCGGTGATCCGAACTACGGTTTCCATCTGCCTGTGGCCTTTGGTCCGTTTGTAGTCCTTACGCCGTTTTTTCTTGAAGATGGTGATCTTCTTGCCCTTGCGGGTTTCCAGCAATTCAGCCTGAACCTGTGCGCCATCGATCATCGGCTCGCCAATGGTAACGTTACCATCAGTGCCCATCATCAATACGTCGCCGAACGAAACAACTTCGCCTTCGGCTCCATCAAGGCGCTCGAGCACCAGTACATCATCTTTGGCGACTTTATATTGCTTGCCACCGGTTTTTATGACCGCGAACATGGGTTCCGATCCTTTACTTGAATTGGATAAAACACAACAGCACCCCCGACGGAACCAGCCCATCAGCGTGCGAGCGCGGCACTATACAAATGCAAAGCCCCAAGTCAACGCGCGAAACTGATTTTGTTCAGGCAATTTTTCGAGGCGCTCCCGACCCGTAATTTTGATCAATCCGGCCCAAAACGGCCAAAACAAAACAAGCCAAAGCCTTTCCCCATGGGACAAGCCGCCTGCTCGCTCGCAACCTCACGCTTCAATCGGTCCGCACGCAACAAACAAATTTCGCACAAATCCTATGTTTTACAATGTCAAACAGCCGAAACAAGCAAAGTACGCCGCCTATTTTCAACTGATTCTCTCACAACCAACCGCCGCGAGGATCACCAACCCTTATCCCCGCCCCCCAAGCGTCAACCAGTGTCAATGATTGTGATTTATCTGTCAGTTTTGTAGGCCCAACCGCACCAGCACTGGCGTTTAAGCGTCAATCAACTGTGCCGCGCCCAAAAACCTGACAATACAAAATGACAATCAGCACGGTCAAAACTGGACCCCGGCTCTGGGGCTGGGGACCGGGATGGGTTCATTATGCCGCTTGCCGATCCTTCGAGGCTCCC
>JAJFFR010000079.1 GCA_021776555.1 Robiginitomaculum sp. | reverse complement strand
TGATCAGATCATCACGATCTTCGCCGCGATTGGGGTCAATGAGTAATCGCGAGTAACCACAAAACAAAATACGGGCCGAAAAGGCTTCAGCCAATGCCCCAGCCAAAGCAGCAGAACCCGGATCATACGCAATGTGATCATCTAGCTGATTGTCACTTAAACCCAAGCCAGAAAAGCCATCTGGCATTGCGTTGGTTGCGTGGTCGCAAAAGAAAAAAGCCGGGCTTTTCCCTCTTGGACCTTTGGTTTTTGCAACTTCGAAACTGGACATCGGGCGCAACCTAACCACTCACGCCGAACATGGCGAGAGCGAATGTCACCCCTCGGACAACTTTTTGGTTCAACGGCCGCTGAGCCGCAAAATTATCCTACGCAATCCAATCTTTTTTAAGCGGTTTGGCTGCCAGGAAAAATAAGATCGCCGCCATTAGGTAAAACACTGTGCCACACAAAATGGAGTACCGAAGAGATTCATCTCCAAACTGACCGCGCAATAAATCAGACATGCCGCCCAACAAGACATCGCCCAGCGCCAGACCCAGAAAATTGTTGATCAACAAAAAGATCGCGGTTGATGTGGCTCGCATATTGGGCGGCACCATATGTTGAATGGACGAAATCACCGGACCCAACCAAGCCAAGCTCAAGGCGACCGGAAACATTAAAATGACAAACAATGTCCCCAATGATCCGGTTAGCGTCGCGGTCATGTAAAACGGAACGGTGATCAAAAACGCAATGGCAGGAACGAGTACATAAACGGATTTGTTTTTGCCACCAATTTTGTCCGCAACAAAACCGCCCAGAAAAATGCCGATCATGCCGCCGATCAGCATAATCACCGAGAAAAAGTATGCAGCATATAGCAGGTTTGAGGCTCCGGCCGGGATCATCCAATTTGGCAAAAACCCGAGGAAAGCGGGTAGTTCATTGCCAAAACTTCGAACCAAAAATGCTGGTATCCAAGCAAACACCCCATAGCCCATAATCGAAGATGAGGCCGCACCAAATGAGATGAACCAGAACGACTTTTTCTTTCGCAACACATTGAAAACTTGCAAAATTGTTACTGATTTTGGTTTGGCTTCCACTGGTTTTGCATCATAGCGCCCGCGTGCTGGTTCGCGGATGGTCAGCAAAAATAATGGGGCCAGCACGATGCCTACGGCACCGATCACAATAAAGGCCATGCGCCATCCATAAATGGTTGCCATCACCCCGCCATAGACAATACCAACGGCACTGCCTATCGGGATGCCCAGTGAGAAGATGGCCAAAGCGGTGGCCCGTTTGTTGGGTGGAAAATAATCGGCGATGATTGAGTAAGATGGCGCGATGCCCCCGGCTTCACCAACCCCAACCCCCATACGGGCAAAAAACAACTGAACCGCATTACCAGCCATGCCGCAAACTGCGGTCATGGCGCTCCACGAGGCCAAGGCAGCAGCAATAATCCACACTCGGTTATGGCGATCCGCCAACCAAGCAACTGGCACACCCAGCACCGAATAAAACAAGGCGAAGGCCACGCCGCGCATGACGCCGATCATGGTATCGGACACGCCAAGCTCGTCTTGAATCGGGATCGCTAAAATGCTGATGATCGAGCGATCAACAAAATTGAACGTGTATACCAACACCAAAATAAACATCACCCAGCCAAGATAGGCTTTGCTTTCTGTTGGGCTTTTTGTGGTGGTTTCTGCGGACACACTTTGGCTGTCACTCAATTGAACTTCCCCTTGAATTTTTATTTTCAACGCTTGTTTAATTTCAAGCTTTTACAAGATCAGCTTTTGCGTGTCAAAACAACCGGTAACTGAAAACCACCTTTGTAATTATTCCCCGACCGGCAACATAAAACGCTGCCGCCGGTGCAACAAAAACCCGCGAAAGCAATTGGCCGCATCCGACAAAGGGTCATCGGCCAAATGGACCAATATCCACTTACGTAACAAAGGCAGGCCCGGTGCTTTTAGGGCTAGCAAGCGCCCACTTTGCAACTCGGCTCGCGCCGTATGCAAGGACAACATGGCAATGCCCATTCCGGCCATCACCGCCTGTTTAATACTCTCATTCGAATTTAACTCTAATGAGGTGTAGCTTTGCCCGCTGCCATACTGGTCGAGATAGCGTTGCGCCAACGCACGGGTCCCGGACCCGGCTTCGCGCATCAAAAATGTTTCTTGCAACAGCTTGGCGGCTGGAACCGTATCCAGATCGGCCAAGGGGTGATCCTGAGCCACCACAATGCCGTAAGGGTGGTCACCCAGATAATCATGGGCCACTGACAGGCTAACCGGCGGGCGACCCAGTATCGCCAGATCAACCGCCCGACTGGCCAAGGCCCGGGTGATTTCCTCTCGACCACCGATGACTAAGCGCAGATCGATGTCTGGGAAGGATCTCAAAAAAGCAGCCAAGATAGCGGGCGCAAAGTATTTGCCAGTACTGACCACACCAATGCCCAGCGAACCAGCTTTGCCAGTTTTCAGGGCATCCAGTTTTTTGGCGGAAGTTTCAATCGCCGCTTCGACACGCTCCGACAGGGTGGCAATCTCCAATCCGGTGTCAGTTGCCTGAAATCCGTTTTCCCCTCGTTGTAGTATTTTGGCCCCAACCAACCCTTCCAGCGTTTTGACCTGAATCGAGACCGCCGGTGGTGTTACACATAATTCTTCGGCAGCGCGGGTGACAGAACCAGTTTTTAGTACGGCCTTAAAGGCGCGCAACTGTTTGAAAGTTATATTTTTTTGCAATGACATAAATTTATTTTAACATAAATAAAAAAAATTTCAATTTTCTTTCTTTGCCCATTGGTCCAGCATAGTCAAAATACCTTTTCCGCCGCCCCTACGCCATGAGGGGACGGCTCAACCCGCTTAGGATCCAACCTTCCATGACCATTCACCTGTCCCGTAGATTTGCCGGAAACATTCCGGATGCTGATCTGAAAGCCGCACTTTGCTCGACGATTGATGCCTTGTGCATTGCTGCCATTGAAATTTCTGACCTGTGCGCGTTGGGTCCCTTGGCCGAAGGATTGGGCGCGATCACTGGCGATGAAAATGCCGATGGTGACACCCAAAAAGAGCTGGATGTTCAATCTGATGAGATCATCAAGCGCCTCTTGCAAAAAGTGCCCGTCGCTTATTACGCCTCAGAAGAAGAAGAAGGGGTCAATACGTTTGACCCAAGCGGGCCGATATCGGTCGCGGCTGATCCATTGGACGGCTCATCCAATATCGACACCAATGTATCGATTGGCACGATCTTTTCGATCTACCAAACGGTGTCGGGCAAGCCAGAGGCTTCATTTTTTCGACGCGGCGAAGAACAATTGGTCGGCGGGTTTTTCGTGTACGGCCCGCAAACCACCTTGATCATGACGGCGGGTGATGGCGTGGAACTATACGCCCTTGATCCAAAATCCAGAGAGTTTGTGTTGGCTGATCCAGAAGTTCGCTTGGTTGAAAACAAATGTGAATACGGGATCAATGCCAGTAATTCGCGGCATTGGTTGCGTCCTATTCGTAATTTCATCGAGGATTGCATGGCTGGAACAACCGGTCCCTTGCACGCCGATTACAATATGCGCTGGGTTGGCTCGTTGGTGGCTGACGCGTCGCGCATCCTGTCGCGCGGCGGTTTATTTTTATACCCGGGCGATGGGCGCAAAGGGTATGAAAATGGCCGGTTGCGCCAGTTATACGAGGCCAATCCAGTTTCGTTTGTGATCGAGCAGGCTGGCGGCAGCGCCACGGACGGCTCCAAACGCATACTCGATCAGAGCTTGAACGATCTGCACCAACGCGTGCCATTTGTGTTTGGCTCCAAAGAACAAGTTCGTTTGGTGGCGCGCTATCATGACCGCCCCGGGTTTTTAGGTTCACGTGCGCCGCTGTTTTCGCCGCGCGGCTTGTTTCGCACATAAGAGGAGAACGTAATGTCAATCAAACATCCGATCATCTCCGTAACCGGCTCAAGCGGCGCAGGAACCAGTACGGTAAAACATACCTTTGACCAAATTTTCCGGCGGGAAAATATCAAAATTGTGTCCATCGAAGGCGATGCGTTTCACCGTTATGACCGAGCGGATATGAAAGCCGAACTGGAAAAACGCACGGCGCAAGGCGATCACACGTTTAGCCATTTTTCGATGGAAGCCAATATTTTGAAAGACCTAGAGCGGGTGTTTCGCGAATATGGTGAAACCGGCAAGGGCAAAACCCGGCACTATGTGCATAGCGAAGAAGAGGCCAAAACCTTAGACACGCCAGCCGGTCAATTTACCAAATGGACCAAGTTTGAAGAAGATAGCGACATCCTGTTTTATGAGGGTCTGCACGGGGCCGTGGCTGGTGACAAAGTTAACGTTGCCCAATATGCCGATCTGAAAGTTGGCGTAGTACCGGTGATCAATCTGGAATGGATCCAGAAAATCCATCGGGACAAAGAACAACGGGGCTATTCAACCGAAGCTGTTACCGATGTTATTTTGCGGCGCATGCATGATTATGTGCATGTGATTACCCCGCAATTTGGTCAAACCGATATCAATTTCCAACGGGTGCCGATTGTCGATACATCCAATCCGTTTATGGCTCGGTGGATACCAACTGCAGGCGAATCGCTGGTGGTCATCCGATTTGCCAATCCGCGCGGCATTGATTTCTCGTATCTGACTTCGATGATCCATGACAGTTGGATGAGCCGGGCCAATTCGATCGTGATTCCAGGCGACAAGATGGATCTGGCTATGCAATTGATCTTTACGCCGCTGATACTGCGGCTCAACGAAAAACGTACCTTTTAGAGCAGGAAAACTCCATGAGCACCCAGACCAGCACAACAACTGCCGACCAAATGGCCAATGCGATTCGCTTTTTGGCGATGGACGCCATTCAAGCCGCGAATTCCGGGCACCCCGGTGCGCCGATGGGCTTGGCCGATGCCGCCACCGTTTTGTTTACAAAGCATATCAAGATTGACCCGGCCAACCCGGATTGGGCCGACCGTGATCGGTTTGTCCTGTCAGCTGGTCACGCTTCTATGTTGCAATATGCCCTGCACTATCTGGTTGGATATCCAGATATGACGTTGGAGCAGATTAAAAACTTTCGCCAATTGGGCGCAATTACTGCCGGGCATCCAGAATATGGCCATGTACAAGGCGTTGAAACCACCACCGGCCCGTTGGGGCAAGGCATTGCAACCGCAGTTGGCATGGCGCTGGCTGAGCGGGTACAGAACGCCAAATTCGGTGACGAGCTGGTCGATCATTTTACATGGGTCATGGCGGGCGATGGCTGTTTGATGGAAGGTATTTCCCACGAAGCGATTGATATGGCCGGCCATATGAAACTGGGCAAATTGATCGTATTTTGGGATGATAATTCGATCACTATTGATGGCGGCACCGATCTTTCTACCGCGACCGATCAACCTAAACGCTTTGCCGCCGCCGGGTGGCAGGTTAAATCCGTGGACGGTCATGACCCTATTGCCATTCACCGGGCAATTCTGGCGGCCAAACGAAACACAGCGCAGCCCACCTTGATTGCGTTAAAAACCGTAATCGGCAAAGGCGCACCCAACAAGTCCGGCACCAACAAGGTCCACGGCGCACCTTTGGGTGCCGAAGAAATTGAAGCAACCCGAAAAGCCTTGAACTGGCCATACCCCGCCTTTGAAATTCCGCAAAGCATTTTGGAGCCATGGCGCAAGGCCGGCAAGAAATCAGTTAACAAACGGCGCAAATGGCAAAGAAACCTCAATGCATCGCCCAAGCGGGACAGCTTTCTAGCCGTGCAAGAAGAGGCTATTTCACCGGCGCTGAGTAGCGTAATCAACAAATTAAAAGCTGCAATTTCCCGCGACAAGCCAAAACAAGCCAGCCGGGTTTCCAGCCAAAAAACCCTAGAAGTAATCAATGCGGTACTGCCCAACACTATTGGCGGTTCGGCTGATCTCACCGGTTCCAACAATACGTTGACCCCGGGCATGAACACCATTGCCCCGGCAGAGTATGACGGCAGATACATTTATTATGGCGTGCGCGAACACGCGATGGCGGCGGTCATGAACGGTTTAGCTTTGCACGGCGGGTTCATCCCCTATGGCGGTACGTTTTTGGTATTTGCCGGATATATGCTGGGGGCGATGCGCCTCTCGGCCCTGATGGGTATTCGGGTGATTTACGTGCTGACCCACGACAGTATTGGTTTAGGCGAAGATGGCCCGACCCACCAACCGGTAGAAACCTTGGCGACCTTGCGGGCGTTACCCAATATGATGGTGTTCCGTCCCTGTGATGCGGTGGAAACCGCCGAATGTTGGCAGGCGGCTTTGGAGGCTACTGATGCGCCATCTACTTTGGCACTGACCCGTCAAGGATTACCAACATTACGCACCGAACACACTGATGAAAACTTATCTGCCAAGGGGGCTTATTTGTTGCGTGGGCCGTCCGGCAAACGTGATGTGACCCTGATCGCCACCGGCTCCGAAGTTCATTTGGCTGTCGAGGCCGCTGAGGCTTTGGCTGGTCAGGGCATTATGGCGGCTGTGGTGTCCATGCCGTGTCAGGAATTGTTCGAACAACAATCAGAAACCTATCAGATCGATGTGCTGGGCACCGCGCCGCGTATTGCTGTCGAGGCCGCCATTGGATTTGGTTGGGAACGCTATACCAGCTCTTCCGATAATTTCATTGGCATGAACGGCTTTGGCGCATCGGCTCCTGCCCCGGCCTTGTACGAGCATTTCGGCATTACCACCGCCGCCATCATCGCCAAAGCCCAAGCTGTTTTGGCTGGATAGGAAAGGACGAACCCATGGCCCGCATCACGCTTCGACAATTGCTCGATCACGCTGCCGAACATGGCTATGGCGTACCGGCTTTTAATATCAACAATATGGAACAAGTATTGTCGATCATGGAAGCTGCCGACGCCACCGATGCGCCGGTTATCTTGCAAGCCTCACGCGGAGCGCGTTCTTACGCCGGCGATATCATGTTGATCAAATTGGTTGAAGCAGCCGAAGCCATGTATCCGGCCATTCCGATCTGTCTGCATCAGGACCCTGGCAATAATGGCGCGACTTGTTATTCGGCCATACAAGCTGGGTTTACTTCCGTTATGATGGACGGCTCGCTGGAAGCCGACGCCACTACGCCCGCTAGCTACGAATACAATGTTGGTATCACCCAAACCGTCACCGAAGTGGCCCATGATGTGGGCGCATCGGTAGAGGGTGAACTGGGTTGTCTGGGTTCGTTGGAGACCGGCGAGGGTGAAAAAGAAGACGGTCACGGCTTTGAAGGCAAATTGGACATGGAGCAATTGCTGACCGATCCAACTGAGGCCGCCGACTTTGTTGCCGCGACCAAGATCGATGCTTTGGCTATTGCCATGGGAACCAGCCATGGCGCCCATAAGTTTTCACGGCCTCCGGATGGCGATATTTTAGCCATGGACGTGGTTGCCGCGATCCACAAACGGCTGCCCGACACCCATTTGGTCATGCATGGCTCCAGCTCGGTTCCGCAGGAATTGCAGGACATTTTCAACCAATATGGCGGCGATCTGTCCCAAACATGGGGCGTACCCATAGACGAGATCACCAAAGGCATCAAAATCGGCGTGCGCAAGGTCAATATCGATACCGATTGCCGTCTGGCGATTGCTGGGCAGTTTCGAAAAATCGCTCAGGAAAACCCCGGACAATTTGATCCGCGAAAATTCCTGCAACCCTCGATCGACGCCATGCGCGCCTTGTGTGCCGATCGATTTGAACGGTTTGGTACGGCGGGCAATGCCCACAAGATCATCCCCGTTCCCATGGCCGAAATGGCCCGGCGCTATGCCAGTGGATCGCTTGATCCGCAAACGATAAACTAGGAGAGACCCAATGGATCAATCAGATCGTTATGCCGAACTTAGCTTGACCGATGCCAGCTTGATGGCTGGTGGAGATCATGTACTGGTCGCCTATCACATGAAGCCCAAAGCCGGATTTGACGGATTTTTGGCTACTGCAGCCCACGTGGCAGCAGAAAGCTCGACCGGCACCAATGTGAGCGTCTCCACGACCGATAATTTCACCCGAGGGGTTGATGCGCTGGTCTATGAGATTGATGAGGCCAGCGAATTACTAAAAATCGCCTACCCGATTGATTTGTTTGACCGCAATATCATTGATGGCCGCGCCATGATTGCCTCGTTTTTAACCCTCGCCATCGGCAATAATCAGGGCATGGGCGATGTTGAATACCTAAAAATGCACGATTTTTGGGTGCCGCCACGCTATTTGCGGCTGTTTGATGGTCCGGCCACTACGATCTCTGATCTGTGGCGCGTTTTGGATCGCCCGGTGGTCGATGGTGGGTTTATCGTCGGCACGATCGTCAAGCCAAAACTGGGCCTACGTCCCGGACCATTTGCCCAAGCTTGCTATGATTTTTGGTTGGGTGGAGACTTCATCAAGAATGATGAACCCCAAGGCAACCAGATCTTTGCGCCCTTGAAAGAAACCATTCCCTTGGTGGCCGATGCCATGAAGCGCGCCCAAGACGAAACTGGGGAAGCCAAACTGTTCTCAGCCAATATCACCGCAGATGATCATTATGAGATGATGGCTCGAGGTGAGTTTATTTTGGAAACTTTCGCCGAAAATGCCGACCATGTTGCGTTTTTGGTTGATGGCTATGTTACCGGTCCGGCGGCGATTACCACGGCACGGCGTGGCTTTCCCAACCAATATCTGCACTATCACCGAGCGGGGCATGGGGCGGTAACCTCACCACAAGCCAAAAGAGGCTATACGGCGTTTGTATTGTCCAAAATGTCTCGCCTGCAAGGCGCGTCTGGCATCCATACCGGCACGATGGGCTATGGTAAAATGGAGGGCGAAAAGTCCGACACCGACATGGCGCATATGATCTGCGATGATGTGGCGGACGGCCCGTATTTTCGTCAGGAATGGTTGGGCATGAATCCGACCACGCCAATTATTTCCGGCGGCATGAACGCACTTCGCATTCCCGGATTCTTTGATAATCTTGGACACTCCAATTTGATCATGACGGCTGGTGGTGGGTGTTACGGCCATTTGGACGGTGCCGCAGCCGGTGCCAAATCCATGCGTCAGGCGGAAAGCTGCTGGCGCGCCGGGTCGGATCCGGTAGAATACGCCAAGGAGCACAAGGAACTGGCCCGGGCCTTTGAAACCTTTGCCACGGATGCCGATGCCATCTATCCGGGTTGGCGGACAAAATTGGGAGTTTGAACATGGTCGGAACTAAAATTTCACCCAGTATTTTGTCGGCTGACTTCGCCCAATTGGGCCGCGAGGTCGAGGCCATCGAAACTGCGGGCTGTGACTGGGTGCATGTAGACGTGATGGATGGTCATTATGTGCCCAACATCACCATTGGCCCAGATGTGTGTGCGGCGATTAGGCCGCACATCAAAACCGTGATGGATGTGCATCTGATGATTGAACCGGTTGATCTGTATTTGGAAGCTTTTGCCAAGGCTGGGGCAGACAACATCTCGGTTCACCCCGAAGCCGGTCCCCATCTGGATCGCACTTTGCAGGTGATCCGTGATCTGGATTGCAAAGCCGGAGTGGCGCTTAACCCATCCACACCGGCATCGGTACTCGAACACGTAATGGACCGGCTTGATCTGGTCATTGTGATGAGCGTCAATCCGGGGTTTGGCGGGCAGAGTTTTTTGCCTAGCCAGATTGAGAAAATCCGGCAGCTTAAAGCCATGATTGGTGATCGGGACATTCTGATTGAAGTGGATGGTGGGATCAATCCAGACACCGCCGGTCTGGTCACAGCAGCAGGGGCCGATGTATTGGTGGCCGGGTCCGCCGTTTATGGTCCGGGCGCACAAGATGTTTCCTTTTATGAGAAAAATATCCGGGCCATCCGCCAAGCGGGTGATGCCGGTCGGTCGTGACCAAAACCGCTATATTTGATCTGGACGGCACATTGGTCGATTCGGCCCCAGACCTGCACGCAGCCGCCAACCAGTTATTACTCGAATTGGACCGCCCAGCTTTGTCCTTACCGACCATTGCCGGGTTTATCGGGCATGGGATTCCCAATCTGGTCAATCAAGTTTTGCTGGCCAGTGGCCTATCAAAAAAACAAACCCACCTTGCCCGCTATATGGAAATTTATGCTGGTGATCCAGTATCCCACGGTCGGTTATATCCCGGTGTCCGCGCTGCATTAGAGCAATTGGACAATGCCAGTTGGCGGCTTGGAATTTGCACCAATAAAGCCGGCACCATGACCGATCTGGTATTGGCCGGACACCGGATTGACCATTTGTTTGGCGCGGTGATTAGCGGCGATTCCATGCCGCAAAAAAAGCCTGATCCAACACCGTTATTGACTTGCGCGCGAGACTTGGGTGCAAAAAATCAGCAGACATTCTACGTAGGTGACAGCGAAACCGACGCGATGACGGCTTACCGGGCTAAATTGCCTTTTTTGCTCTATAGCGAAGGTTATCGCAGCGCCGAGATCGACCAAATGAAACATGCAAAGGTGTTTTCTGATTGGGCCGAGCTACCAGACCATCTGGAAACACTGGCTGGGCAATGAACCTGCAAGCGCTGATTTTTGATGTGGATGGCACCTTGGCCGAAACCGAAGAAGCCCACCGCCGGGCGTTTAATGAAACCTTCGTCGCTAATGGTTTGGACTGGCATTGGGATCAGGAATTGTATGGGCAGCTCTTGCTGACCCCCGGTGGCAAGGAACGCATGGCGGCCTATATCGAGCACCATCTGGATCAAGATCCGCAAAGCTGGCTAGATCGAATTGCCAAATGGCATCAGGAAAAGACCCGGCGCTATACGAAGCTGATTGCCAGCGGAGAAATCGCCTTTCGTCCCGGGATCAAACCATTGATCGAACAAGCCAAAGCCGAAGGGTTGCGGCTGGCTATCGCCACCACGACTTCACGGCCCAATGTAGATGCGTTGATTTTGGCCTGTACTGGAAAGCCAGCAAGTACCGTGTTTGAAGTAATTGCCGCAGGTGATGAAGTGCGCGCCAAAAAACCAGCTCCGGATGTATACGAGTTGGCTTTGGCGCGACTGCAACTCGACCCCGGTGTCTGCCTAGCTTTTGAAGATACCGCCCACGGCCTAAATTCGGCGCGGGCAGCTCAATTACCGACCATTATTGTCCCGGCTCTCTATTCCATGCAGCAAGATTTTTCCGGCGCAAAGTTGCTGGCTAGTTCCTACCAAGACCTGTCGGTAAGCCAATTGGCTCAATTGGTGGAAAATTGATCTCTGTGCTTGCCTAAAACCTGACAAACCCGCATCTTCGAAAAAATGTAACGGGGTAAATTATGCAGCACCAACGGTTTGATCCAAAACATTTGGATGCAGGAATTAGCGCCTTTTTGAAGGACATGGCCGAAGGTGGCGGCGGGCCGATCTCGGCTGCACCAATATCAGACGTTCGCCAATTATTTGCCGCTTTGGCCGCACAATTAGAAGCGCCAACCGATGAACTGGCCTCGGTCACCGACATGACGACGTCGGGAACAGATGTGGATATTCCAGTTCGAGTTTATGTTCCGGTTTCAGCACAAACCAATGGCGGCGCTCTGGTGTTTTACCATGGTGGTGGTTGGACGATTGGCGATCTGGAAACCCATGATGCCTTGTGTCGCCGCTTGGCACACCATTCCGGCGCAAAGGTGTTTTCTGTCGAATATCGTCTGGCCCCGGAAAACCCTTTTCCAGCGGCAATTGATGATGCAATGGTCGCTTATAACTGGGTTCGGACACAAGCGGAACACTTTGAGGTCGATCCCAAACGCATTGCCGTGGGCGGTGATTCAGCCGGCGGTAATCTGGCCGCTGTCGTTTCAAATCAGATGATTGGAACTGGCTTTGGTCCGGCCTTCCAATTGTTGATTTACCCGGCCACGCAATTGATCGGTTCCACCCTGTCTCGTGAGTTTTTGAGCGAGGGATATTTTTTAAGTTCAACCGATATGTTGTTTTTTGCGAAGCAATACCTGCCTGATATGAACGAAGCTTTGCAACCCAAAGTCTCGCCCCTATTGCAGGAAGATATCTCGGGCACACCACCCACCTTGTTGATCACCGCCGGGTTTGATCCATTGTGTGATGAAGGCATGGCCTATGGTGAGAAATTACGGCGTGCCGGTACAACCGTCGAAGAAATTCACACGCCATCGATGATCCATGGATTTTTCAATTTTACCGCTTTATCACCCACCGCCTTGTCCATTGTGGAAGACACAGGCAGGCGATTGGGTGAAGCCTTGAAAACAACCTCCTCTTGAGCAATAAATTCGGATTCAAAACCGCCATTGCTGTGGTGATTGCCAATATGATCGGTACCGGGGTTTTTACCTCGTTGGGCTATCAGTTGGATGTGATCCGCTCGCCGTTTGTCCTGCTTAGCCTGTGGGTCGTCGGCGGCGTGATCGCCTTGTGCGGGGCCATGAGCTATGCCGAGCTGGGTGCAGCATTCCCGCGATCCGGCGGCGAATACAACTTTTTGTCGCGGATTTATCACCCGGCAGCCGGATTTATTTCGGGTTGGGTTGCCGCCCTGATCGGCTTTGCAGCACCCATTGCCTTGGTGGCGATTTTGTTCGGGACTTACTTTGTATCAATTTTGCCCGGCATTGAAACCGATGGCTGGGCGGTAAAGGTGCTGGCCATCGGGTTGGTCGTCATCATGACAGTGGTTCATTCAACCAATCACCAAAATTCCGGCGCGACACAGACCCTTTTTACCGGCCTAAAAATTGTGTTCATTGTGTTGTTCTGTGGCTTTGCGTTAGCGCTGGCGCCGGAGCCGCAAGCCATTTCATTATTGCCTGCGGCGGGTGATGGAAAACTCATGCTGGGTAGCGCCTTTGCGATCTCGCTGATTTATGTGTCTTACGCCTATACCGGATGGAATGCCGCGACCTATTTGACCGGCGAGGTGTCTAGGCCTCGGCGCAATATCCCCAAAATCCTGTTCACCGGCACCTTTGTGGTGATGTTGGCCTATGTGGCCTTGAACTATATGTTCCTGAAAGTTGCGCCAATGGACGCCATGGCTGGAAAACTGGAGATCGGTATTATTGTCGCGGAATACGCCTTTGGCCCGAGCGGGGCGAAATTTATCGGGATCACATTGGCCTTTTTGTTGATCTCGACGGTCAGCGCCATGGTCATTGCCGGACCCCGGGTTTTGCAAACATTAGGGGAAGATTTTCCGGTTTTCGGGTTTTTTGCCAAAACCAATGCGGATGCTATTCCGGTCAATTCAATCCGCTTTCAAACCCTGCTAACCATCGGATTTATTCTCACCTCGAGCTTTGAACAAATTTTGGTTTTCTCGGGGGCGCTACTGGCACTGAACAGTTTTTTTGCGGTGCTTGGCCTGCTGGTTTTGCGTTGGAAACAACCCGATCTGGAACGACCATTTCGGGTGCCGTTCTTTCCGCTAACACCGTTGATTTATCTGGCACTGACTGGCTTTACTTTGACCTTCGTGGCGATCAGCCGCCCGGTTGAAGCGCTTGGAGCAATCCTTATTATCAGCACCGGTCTGGTGTTTTATTTTATCACCAGAAACATGGGAAAACCATAATATCATGAGCAATAGATTGAACGGAAAAAAAGCACTGGTCACCGGCGCGGCCTCCGGTTTGGGCGCAGCGATTGCCGCCAAGTTTGCCGAAGAAGGTGCCAAGGTCGCCTTAACCGATATCAATTATGAAGCAGCAATGGCCGAAGCCGACAAGATCAATGCCATCCACCCCGAAGCTGCCTTCGCGCTGGCCCACGATGTAGCTAGCCAAGCCAGTTGGGAACAGGCTTTGAGTGAAGCCAATGATCGACTTGGCGGGTTAAACGTGTTGGTCAACAATGCTGGCATCGGGTCAGTCGCATCAGTCGAAGATGAAAGTCTTGAGACGTTTCAAAAGGTTTTTGCCGTAGACGTGGATTCGGTTTTTCTGGGGTGCAAACTAGCCATTCCATACATGAAGTCCCACGCGCCTGGCTCGATCATCAACATTTCATCTATTGCTGGTCTGTATGCAGCTGGCAATATGGCCGCGTACAATTCAGCCAAAGCCGCCGTTTGGCTATTGTCCAAATCAGTCGCGCTACACTGTGCCAGCGCGGGTTATGATATTCGTTCCAATTCGCTGCACCCTACGTTTGTACGCACCCCGATCATGTATGAAATGGGTGCTGCACTGGAGGCCAGAAGCCCAGAAGAGTTGGAACGCTCATTGGCTCGCAATGTGCCATTAGGGCGCATTGGCGAACCGGATGATGTGGCTTGGGCAGCAGTTTATTTTGCCTCGGATGAATCGCGCTTTATTACCGGCGTAGAGTTAAAAATTGACGGCGGTATGAGCGCCCAATAGTTGGCACGCTTCAGATCATATCTGTTTCAATCTTTCGGCCAGAAAATCAAATACAGTCCTCACCCGGCGGCTGGTTTTTAACTCGGCATGGGCGGTTAGCCAGACCGGGAGCTTTGGAATATCAATCTCAACCGGTAATTGCTCCACCAGCGGCTCGTTCAACCCAATGCGAAGGTGGTTAAATCCGATACCGTACCCGGCCAACACCATCGACCAGCAGACCAGTTGATTATCACAGCGGAAGGGGAAGAAATGACGATCAACCTTGATCCCGACACTGGCAAACCCCTCGATGATTTGGGTATCGCGGTCATATCCAATAAAGACATGTTCCGCGATATCGGTGAGCGCGCTTGGCGTGCCATGTGCCTGTAAATAGGTTTTGGCTGCAAACAGGCCAATTTCGACCTCAACTACTTTTTTGGTAAAGACATCGGCCTGAGTCGGGCGATACATCCGCACTGCGATGTCCGCTTCGCGCTCCAGCAGATTATCCGACTGGTCCGAAGCAATCAGCTCAAGCTCTATCTGTGGCTCGGCCCGGTGCAGAGCCTTAATGATCGGGGGCAATACGAAAGCTGCCATCACTTCGCTGGCGGTAATGCGAACTGTACCGGCTACAGCCTCGGTTCGCCCTTCGGCCGTTAAAGACAATTGATTAGCCAACGCCGACATCTGCCGGGCGTGATCCAATAATTCCACCCCGGTCGGCGTCAATTCCAACCCGCCCGCCGTTCGTTCAAACAACCGAACACCCAGATCGTTTTCCAATGCCGCGATATGCCGACCCATAGTTGGCTGACTACCGATCAAAGCCCGCGCGGCTCCGCTTAAGGAGCCATGTTTGGCCACTGCCAGAAAGGTTTGCAAATGAGTCCAGTCAAATTGATTGGTCATGAAAGAAACTCATACTATTCATTTTTGTATATTAAAATCTTATTTTTTGGGAATTTCTATTCATATTTGTTTGCCTTATTCATTCTGTCAATAGATCATTTTTCAAAGGAAAATACAGATGGCGGGCAAGGTTATCATTTTAGGGGCCAAGGGTCGTATGGGCCGAGCAGCGGCCAAAGCTTTTGCTTCAACCGGGTGGCAAGTCAGCCAGTTTGCGCGGGTCTGGACGGGTCACACGCCTGAACCGGGACACCGCTACATAGAAGGAAATGCATTGGATCAACAGCATCTCGCCACCGCCTGCGAGGGTCATGATGTGATCATCCACGCCCTAAACCCGCCTTATCCAAAATGGGCAAAGTTGCTTCCCCGGCTTGGCGCGTCGGTCATCCATGCAGCAAAAACCAGCGGGGCCACCGTGATCATTCCGGGCAATGTCTATACTTATGGGGCGAAAATGCCAGACCATCTTGACGAAGAAACACCCCATCGCCCGACCACACGCAAAGGACGTTTGCGCGAGCAATTGGAACAGGCCTTTGCTGCGTCAGGTGTACCCACCATCGTGCTTCGAGCCGGAGATTTTATCGAACAAGCCGACACCGGCAATTGGTTTGAAAGCCACATCACCGCCAAACTCGAACAGGGAAAGATCATGTATCCCGGCCCGATGGACCGAGTTCATGCGTGGGCTTATTTACCTGATTTGGCCCGGGCCATGGTCGGGCTGGCCGAACAACGAGCCGGGCTTGCTCCATTTGAAACCGTCTGTTTTGCCGGATATTCCCTGACCGGGAGCGAACTTGTTTCGGCTGTGCAAAAGGCCTGCGGTCGGAAATTTGCGGTCACACATTTGCCTTGGCCAATGATCCGCTTGCTGGGTCTGGTCTTGCCGCAAATGCGTGAAATATCGGAAATGTCCTATCTGTGGCGCGTGCCGCATCAATTGGATGACACCAAGTTGCTCCGTCTCTTGCCAGCATTTGAACCGACACCGTTGGGCATTGCGATCACCGATGCATTAGGGCAAAAAGTTGCCAAATAACAATAACGGCTTAACCGTCCGACAAAGGATGCTCCAAGCGCTCTAACATTTCTTTGGGAATAACCTGCCAAAATTTTCGCCGGTCATTGGCCCAATTCGCCAACAACCCTTTTGAAAATACCGAACCAGTTTGCAAGGCATGTTCAGCAATCAATTCCTTGCAGACGTTCTCCCAATGGCTCGAGGCAAAGCGCTGCCAAACTACCGTTTCAGGATTTACCGCGTTTTCAAATAAATCATTCTCATCCAGCAAAAAGGCCATGCCGCCGGTCATTCCGGCGGCAAAATTATCACCCACACCGCCCAACAAAACCACTGTGCCACCGGTCATGTATTCACAGCCATTATTACCGCAACCATCGATCACTGCGACCGCCCCGGAATTGCGAACCGCAAAGCGCTCTCCAGCCCGGCCCGATGCCATCAAGCTGCCAGATGTCGCGCCATACAGGCAGGTATTGCCCAAAATCATGCTGTGACGAGCTTCGATTTGGCTTTCGGTGGGCGGGCGCAAAATGATCTGACCACCAGACAAACCCTTGCCAACGTAATCATTAGCATCGCCAACCACAATCAAGCGCAGACCCGGCATAGCAAATGCCCCCAGCGATTGCCCGGCCGAACCGCGCAAATTGACGCTAAGCTGTCCATCAGCAAGGCCATCCACACCGAATTGATGGTAAATGGCACTGGAAGTTCGTGCGCCGATGGTGCGCTGGGTATTGTGTACGGTATAGGAAAGTTCGGTTTTATCGCCTTGGGCGAACAAAACTCGGGCATCATGAATGATCTGACTGTCCAGCGATTCTGTAACTTCATTGCGCCCGTCACGGCTATCGACTACCGGCTTGGTGTCGACCCGAGCCAAAACGGCATTTAAGTCAAGATCGTCCAGATGTTCTGCCCCACGGCTAACTTGGGCCAGCAGGTCGGTTCGTCCGATTATCTCTGGCAAGGAAGTCACGCCCAGCGCGCTTAGAATTTCACGCACCTCTTCGGCAATAAAGGTCATCAAATTGATCACATGTTCCGGCTTACCGGCAAATTTTTCACGCAAATCATCGTCTTGGGTGCAAATGCCCACTGGACAGGTGTTGCTGTGACATTGGCGCACCATCAAACAACCCATGGCAATGAGCGACAATGTGCCAATGCCGTATTCTTCCGCGCCCAACATGGCGGCAATAACGATATCCCGGCCAGTTTTTAACCCGCCATCAGCTCGCAAGGTGATCTGGTCGCGCAAATTGTTCAGGGTCAATATCTGGTGTACTTCGGATAGGCCAAGCTCCCACGGCACCCCAGCATATTTCATACTGGTTAGTGGCGTGGCTCCGGTACCGCCATTGTGCCCGGCAATCAGGATTGTATCGGTTTTGGCTTTGGCCACGCCCGAAGCAATGGTCCCAACCCCGGAACTGGCCACTAATTTTACGCAAACCCGGGCCACCGGATTGACCTGTTTTAGGTCATAGATCAGTTGAGCCAGATCTTCGATCGAATAAATATCATGATGCGGCGGCGGGCTGATCAAGGTTACCCCAGCTGTGGCGTGGCGTAATTTGGCGATCATTTCTGTGACTTTGAAACCGGGCAATTGCCCGCCCTCACCCGGCTTGGCACCTTGCGCCACTTTGATCTCAATCTCGCGGCACTGATTGAGATATTCGGTCGTGACCCCAAACCGCCCCGAGGCAATTTGTTTAATAGATGAATTGGCATTGTCACCATTGGCCGACAATTGGTAACGCGAGCGATCTTCGCCGCCCTCGCCGGATACCGACTTGCCGCCGATCCGGTTCATGGCAATGTTCAACGTGCCGTGGGCCTCTGGAGACAACGCCCCCAAAGACATGCCCGGCGTGCAAAATCGCTTTCGAATGTCGTTTACCGGCTCGACGGATCCGGTCGAGATCGGGTCTCGCAACGGTTTGAAATCCAGTAAATCACGGATTTGGATCGGATTTTGGGTGTTCACAGCTTCTGCGAACTCTCTGTACAGATTATAATTACCTTCGCGCACTGCGGATTGCAGCTTGGCGATCATGTCGGCTCCATAGGCGTGTACTTCACCGCTGGCCCGAACTCGGTAAAACCCACCGATAGCCAATTGTCCTTCTGGATCAGCAAAAGCCTGTTGGTGGTTTTCCAGCAGTTTTTTCTCGATCCCGGCTAACCCAATGCCAGATATACGACTGGTCATCCCCGGAAAATTGGCGCTGACTAACGAACGCGACAGCCCCAGAGCTTCAAAATTATTGCCGCCGCGATATGACGAAATAACCGATATTCCCAGTTTGGAAATAATCTTTCGCAAGCCTTGTTCTATAGCAATTTTGTAATTGCGAATGGCCTGATCAGCATCCTGTTTGCCAGCGCCCCGTTCGGCGCGCTCTACCAGTGTATATTGACTTAAATAGGCATTGACCGCCGTGGCCCCCGCACCGATCAACACCGCAAAATAATGTGGATCAACACACTCGGCAGAGCGCACCAGAATTGAGCAAGAGGAACGTAACCCCTTGGTCATTAAATGGGTTTGTACCGCAGCCACGCACAAAATCATTGGCGCGGCAGCACGCGCCTGACACTGGCTCTCATCACTCAAAATGATATTTTCAATACCGGAACGAACCGCTTTTTCTGCCGCTTTTTTGAGCTGTTCCAGTTTGGTTTTCAAACAAGTACCGCGATGGGTACCTGCGCCCGGCACACCAAACGTCACATCCAGTTTGTGTTGGTTTTTGCCGACTAGTTTGATGTATCGTTCAAACATGCCATTGGTCAAAACTGGGCTATCCAACACATACATTTCATCGGTTTGGTCCGGCCCGTCGGAGAGGATATTGCGCAAATTGCGAAACCGGGTTTTCAGGCCCATGGCTCTGGCTTCACGCAACGGGTCAATCGGCGGGTTGGTTACTTGCGAAAATTTCTGCCGGAAGAAATGCGACAAGGGACGGTACTGGTTGGACAACACGGCCAAGGGCGTGTCATCGCCCATTGATCCAATCGCTTCCTTGGCACCATCTGCCATCGGGGCCAGCACCAGTTGAATGTCTTCTAGACTTTGCCCATTGGCCATTTGGCGCTGTACCAATTGTTGGCCGCTTAGCGCTGGTTTGGGTTCTGGTCCGGCCAATCTTTCGTCCAGATTGACCACTTTTTTCAACCATTCCTGATAGGGTTGGGCCGAGGACATTTGGTCCATCATCCGGGCCGAATCGTAAAATTCACCTTTGTCCAAATCAACCGCAATCAGACGACCCGGCTTGATCGAGCCTTTTTTGATGATGGTTTTTTCATCCATCGGGCAAACGCCCATTTCTGAGCCAACCGCCAAAATTCCCTGTTCATTGATCGCATAGCGCAACGGGCGTAATCCGTGGCGATCCATCCCGGCCATGGCCCAGCGCCCGTCATAGGCCGACAGCGCCGCCGGACCATCCCATGGCTCCATCACCGCATTGCAATACTCATAGAAATGCCGCCAACTTTTTGGCATCAGCTCGGCCCGGTTGGAATAGGCCTCCGGGATCAGCAGGGTTTTGGCCAAGGGTGCCGGCCGACCAGCCCGAACCAACAGCTCGAACACCGCGTCCAGCGAGGCCGAATCCGATGATCCTTTTTGGATAACCGGTTTGACATCCTCGGCTCGTCGCCCAAAGGCGGTGGAAGCCATCTTAATCTCGTGAGCCTTCATGAAATTGGTGTTGGCGCTGACCGTATTGATCTCGCCATTGTGAGCGAGCATCCGAAACGGTTGCGCCAGCCACCACTGGGGAAACGTATTGGTTGAATAGCGTTGGTGATAAACAGCCGCGCGCGAGACAAATCTTGGATCGGCCAAATCTGGGAAAAAAGCATCAATCTGCTCGGCTAAAAACATGCCTTTATAGACCACCGTTTTGCCCGATAGCGAACATACGTAAAAGCCCGGTAACGCTGCCTCAATCGCCCGTTTTTCAATGCGCCGCCGCACGATATACAGCTCGCGCTCCAGTTTTTCCGCATCATGGGATTTGGGCGGGTAAAACAATACCTGCTCGATGGCTGGGCGGGTATCGGCTGCCTTTTGGCCTAATACATCTATATTGGTCGGCACGCGCCGCCAGCCATAGATATAAAATCCGCTACGTAATAACTCGGATTCGACAATGGTCCGGGCCGCTTCCTGTGCGTTAAAATCTGTGCGCGGCAAAAACATCATGCCCACGGCGATACGCCGCGAGGTCAGCCGGTGCCCGGTGCGTTCGACTTTTTCCTCAAATAGTTTTCTGGGGATATCCAGCAAGATACCGGCCCCGTCGCCAGTTTTGCCATCGGCGTCTACCGCGCCGCGATGCCATACATTTTTCAATGCCTGAATGCCCATTTCGACCACGTCGCGGCGCGGCTCTGCGTTCAGCGTGGCGACCAGCCCCACACCGCAAGCATCATGTTCATCTTGGGGGTCGTACACGCCAGCTTTGATCAACTGATCGCGGCGGGCTTCATACTGTTTGATCCAACCGCTCATGTCTGCGCCTCCTCTTGTTGGCGTAACAAATGGGCATGCATGGCATTGGCAGCATCGCGCCCCTCGCGGATGGCCCACACCACCAGCGAAGCCCCCCGGACAATATCGCCAGCCGCAAATACGCCGGACAGGCTGGTTTCAAACCGACTCGGATGAACTTGCAATGTCTTGTAAGGGGACAATTTCAGGTCAGATGAAATTTGGCCCATATCCTCCGGTGCAAAGCCCAAGGCCTCAATCACCAGATCGGCATCCAGTTCAAAATCTTCACCGTCGACAACCGAAAAATTCTGACGGCCACCGGCATCGCGCTGCCCCAGTTGCATGCGACTGGCGTGTACCGATTGCACTTTGTCGTTCTTAAGGGCAATCCGGTTGGGCGCAGCCAGCCATGAAAATTGCACACCTTCTTCTTGAGCGTTGACCATTTCGCGGTGACTGCCCGGCATGTTGGTTTCATCGCGGCGGTACAGGCAGGTCACGCTTTGCGCCCCCTCGCGAATAGCGGTGCGGACACAATCCATGGCGGTATCGCCGCCACCAATTACAATTACCTTTTTGCCCTTGGCGGTTGGTTCTGAAACCTTGTCGCCTAAACCGCGTTTATTGGCTCGCACCAGATAGGGCAAAGCCGCGATGGTTCCGGCTTCACTGCCCGGCACGCCCAGACGATGCGCCGCATACACCCCGGTGGCCAGCAATACCGCTTGATGTTTTGCCCGTAAATCAGCCAACGAAATATCTCGACCAATTTCGGTGTTAAGCACAAACGCAACGCCGCCCTCTGCCAAGCGTTTGGTTCGGCGCTGGACAATGTCCTTGTCCAATTTGAAATTAGGGATGCCATAGATCAACAACCCACCGGCCCGGTCGTAGCGGTCATAGACACTGACCTGCCAACCCAGTTCGCGCAGGCGCTCGGCAGCAGCCAATCCGGCGGGTCCGGCACCGACAATCCCGGCCGATAACTTTCGCTCCGAGCGGGGATGCAATGGTTTCACCCAGCCATTTGCCCATGCGGTATCGGTCAGATGTTTCTCAATCGCGCCAATGGTAATGGTGCCGTGGCCCGATTGCTCGACCACACATGCGCCCTCGCACAACCGATCTTGCGGACAGATACGACCGCAAATTTCTGGCATGAAATTGGTTTGAGCCGATAGGCGATAGGCTTGCTCCATCTGGCCCTCGGCGGCCAATTGTAGCCAATCGGGAATGTTGTTTTGTAACGGGCAATGGTTTTGACAAAATGGCACGCCGCATTGCGAACAACGGGATGCTTGTTCGCGCGCTTTGGTTTCGAGGTAATTTTGATAAACTTCGTCAAAATCGGCGCTTCGAAGCTCCGAATCTCTCTTTGCCGGCATTTTTCCCGGAATTCTGGCAAATTTTAACATGGACTGGGTCATATTTCTCTCAAAATCACCGAAATCGGGCAAAGTGGAGAATTGTTATATGAAACAGAACTTATTCTGCAAAGCCTATTTGCATAAAAACCAGGCTTTTTCTTTTTGATTATGCAAAATAACTCCAAATCGCCGATCTAAAACCGGCACAATTGGAAAAATTTACCGCTATTTGGCGATTTGCCGGGCCAAGGCTTCAAAATCTGCAGAAAAAGCTGGGCGTTTAATATACTTACCAGCTCCCTTCACCGCACGAAGATCGCCATCAACCCAAGTCAGCTCACCCCGGCTAAAGGTGTGCGAAGCCAATCCGGTGACCGGCATGCCTTCAAATATATTGTAGTCCACATTTTGATGGTGGGTTTTAACCGATATGGTTTTGGTTGCCGCCGGGTCCCAGATCACCAGATCGGCATCGGCTCCAATTTGCAGGCTACCCTTGCGCGGATAGATATTAAAAATCTTGGCCGCATTGGCTGACGTGGCCGCCACAAACTCGTTCATGGTCAGGCGACCCGTACCCACGCCGTGAGTCCACAATACCGACATCCGGTCTTCAACCCCGGCGGTGCCATTGGGTATCTGGGCAAAGTTATCTTTGCCCATACCCTTTTGGTCGGCACAAAAACAACAATGGTCGGTGGCGGTAGTTTGCAATGCACCACCTTGCAAACCTTTCCACAATGCGGCTTGGTGTTCCGGGCTACGAAACGGCGGTGACATCACATGAGCTGCTGCGGTGTCCCAATCCGGGTTTTGGTAGACACTTTCGTCGATCATCAAATGCCCGGCCAATACTTCACCATAAACCCGTTGCCCGGCCGCCTTGGCTCGCTTGATCTCGTCCAACGCGTCCGAAGTGGACACGTGTACAATATAAAGCGGCACGCCGATCACTTCAGCGAAACGCAGCGCCCGATTGGCTGCTTCACCTTCAGCCGCAGGAGGTCGCGACAAAGGATGCCCTTCCGGGCCGGTAATGCCTTCCTCAATCAGTTTTTTTTGCAACTGAAACACCAATTCGCCATTTTCGGCATGGACGGTGGGCATCGCCCCTAATTCCAAGGAGCGGGTGAACGAGTTATACAAAAGTTCGTCATCGGCCATGATCGCACCTTTATAGGCCATAAAGTGTTTGAACGAATTGATGCCTTCTTCGCGCACCAAGGTGCCCATATCAGCACGGACGCTTTCGTCCCACCAAGTAATCGCCACATGAAACCCGTAATCCGCCGCCGACTTTTCGGCCCATCCGCGCCAAGTTTTATAGGCATCCAAAATGCTTTGTTCAGGATCAGGGATCACAAAATCAATGATCGACGTGGTGCCACCGGCCATGGCCGCAGCCGTACCGGTATAAAAATCCTCGGAAGCTACTGTGCCCATAAATGGTAATTGCATATGGGTGTGCGGATCAATTCCGCCCGGCATCACATATTGCCCGCCCGCATCAATTATAGTTGCGCCAGTCGGAGCTTCCAAACTAGGCCCGACCGCCGCTATTTTGCCATCAACGCACAAAATATCAGCAACCCATGTTTGCTCTGCCGAAACCAAAGTGCCGCCGCGTATTAATGTGCTCATGGGATTTTCTTTCTTAGTTTTTTCTAGCCAAAATCAGATATACAATTGCTGCAACGGCAAAACCGACAAACCATGCATAGCTGTAGATCACATCAAACATGCTTGGCACCGCGCTGACAAATCCGGCAGCATGTAAAAACCCCGGCAAATTGGGCAAAATGCCGGTGACTAGCGCCAGTAACCCGGCCATGTTCCAGCCATTGTTTGCGCCGTATTCGCCGTCATGAGTAAACAGATCGTCCAATTTCAGCTTGGTTTTGCGGATTAAGAAATAATCAGCGATTAGCAAGCCAGCAATCGGGCCAAGCAGGGCCGAATATCCGACCAACCAAGTAAAGATATACGCTCCGGCATCTTCGACCAGTTTCCATGGAAAAATTGCAATGCCAATGGCGGCGGTAATATAGCCGCCCATCCGAAATGAAATTTTGGCCGGAGCCAAATTGGAAAACCCATAGGCCGGAGCCACCACATTAGCTGCTAAATTGGTGGTCAATGTGGCAATCACCAAAGCGGCCAGCGCGAAGATCACCCCGATGCCGCCCATCCGCCCGGCCAGATCAACCGGGTTCCAGATCGCTTCGCCATAAATGGTGACCGTGGCCGAGGTCACCGCCACCGAGATAAACGCAAACAGCGCCATGGGTATTGGCAGGCCAATCGCTTGTCCAATCATCTGATCACGCTGGCTTTTGGCAAAGCGGGTAAAGTCCGGAATGTTGAGCGCCATGGTGGCCCAAAATCCGACCATGGCGGTCAGCGAGATAAAAAATGTCGGCCAGAACTGCCCTTGCTTTGCGCCGCCTTCGATAAATTGCGAGGGAGCTGAAAGCATTTCGCCAAAACCACCTGCTTTGACATAAGCCCAAGCCAACAAAGCCAACCCCATAGCCAGCAGAAACGGCGCGGCCATGGTTTCCAGCCAGCGAATGCTCTCGGTTCCCTTTTTGATGAAATAAAGGTGCATCGCCCAAAACAACATGAAACAAACCGTCTGGGCCAGATCAATGCCCAGCACGGGCAGGTCAGTCCCTTTGAACATGTCGCCACTCAACGCATTGATGATCACATAAATCGCCGAGCCTCCGACCCACGTATTGATCCCGAACCAACCGCAAGCCACCAGCCCCCGGGCCAATGCCGGAATTTTAGCGCCTTTGGTGCCAAATGCCGAGCGCAACAAAACCGGAAACGGCACGCCATATTTTGCGCCCATATGGCCGATCAACATCATCGGAACCAGTACAATGGCATTGCCCAAAAACACAGTCAGCACCGCTTGCCACCAGTTCATCCCAGCCGCAACCAACCCGCCGGACAACATATAAGTCGGCACACAAACCACCATTGCCACCCACAGTGAAGCAAACGACCACATGTCCCAAGTTTGCTGCTCATCGGCTGCTGGCGCCATATCGGCATTGAATAGCGACGGGTCTGCACCCTTGATGGTTTTGGTCATATGCTTCCCCTTTTTCCTTCACTCGTCATTCCGGCACACGCCGGAATCCAGAACGCGACATCAAGTACCGTGACTCGCGCTCACCCTGCACTCGCTGGATTCCGGTTTTCGTTGGGATGACAAATAAAACCTATTTACTCTCCGTCAGCTTCTCGTAGGTGTCCGGGCGGCGGTCCCGGAAAAATTGCCACAAATTACGAACTTCGCGGACCATGTCCATGTCCATATCATGGATCAACAGCTCGTCCTTGTCACGACTGGCCTCGGCCTCGATCTGGCCGCGTGGATTGACGAAATAGCTTTGGCCGTAGAACTCGCCGATGTCCCACGGTTGTTCGCGGCCTATCCGGTTGATCGCTCCGATAAAACAGCCATTGGCAGCCGCCGAAGCCGGTTGTTCGAGCTTCCACAAATACTCGGATAACCCAGCCACAGTAGCCGATGGATTTACAATATACTCAGCACCGTTCAGCGCCAATGCCCGCCAACCTTCGGGAAAATGCCGGTCATAGCAGATGTAAACACCGAGCTTGCAATACTTGGTCTGAAACACCGGCCAGTTGGATTTACCAGGTTTGAAGAAAAACTTCTCCCAAAACCCAGCCACCTGCGGGATATGCGTTTTGCGGTATTTCCCCAGATATTCGCCATCCGCATCAATTACCGCCGCCGTGTTGTAATAAACTCCGGCCACATCGTCGGCTTCATAGATCGGCGCCACGATGACCATATTGTATTTCTTGGCATAGGTCTGCATCAGCCTTGTCGTCGGACCATCGGGTATGCTTTCGGCCGCTTCAAACCATTTCACGTCTTGGCTGGGACAAAAATAGGGCTGGGTGAACACCTCCTGAAAACACAGGACCTGCACGCCCTTTTCTCCGGCTTCCTCGATGTATGGGATATGCGCCTCAATCATTGCTTTTGTAATAGCCGCCGGGCTTTCATCGGTTGAAGCCTTTAGGGCCATTTGGATCAGGCCGCCGCGTAATTTGGTCATGTGGGTCTTCCTCTATTCCATGCTCGGAAAAGTAAATTGGGCGCCGGACCGGATACCGGTTGGCCAGCGCGCCGTTGTGGTTTTCAAGCGGGTATAAAAATGCACCGCTTCCGGGCCATAAATCCCGTGCGCGCCAAAACTGGAGCGCTTCCAACCGCCAAAGCTGTGGGTCGCAACCGGGACCGGGATCGGTACATTGATCCCGACCATGCCTACTTTAATGCGTTTGGCAAAATCCCGGGCTGCATCGCCATCACGGGTAAAAATGGCCGTGCCATTGCCATATTCATGGCCATTGATCAAATCGACGGCCTCGACGTAACTCTCAGCCCGCAGCACGCTCAAGACCGGCCCGAAAATCTCGGTTTGATAGACACTCATTTCTTTCGTGACGTGATCCAGCAAAGTGCCGCCAACCCAAAAGCCGTTCTCATAACCCTGTAGTTTCAGACCGCGACCATCAACCAATACACTTGCGCCTTCTGCCTCGCCAGCCGCAATGCATCCGTTAATCCGGTCCCGGGCTTCCGCCGTGATCACCGGTCCCATTTCTGCAGCGCTGTCAGTGCTCGGGCCGATCTTCAAAGCGGCCACTTGCGGGGTTAGTTTTTCAACCAGCCGGTCAGCAGTTTCTTGACCGATGGGCACCGCCACCGAGATCGCCATGCACCGTTCACCAGCCGAGCCGAACCCGGCGCCCATCAAGGCATCTGCCGCCTGATCCAGATCGGCATCGGGCAGGATGATCATGTGATTTTTGGCACCGCCCAAGGCTTGCACCCGTTTGCCGGCGGCGCAGCCTCGCGTATAAATATATTCAGCAATTGGGGTAGACCCGACAAAACTAACCGCCTCAATGTCTTTGTGGTCCAATATGGCATCCACTGCCAGTTTGCCGCCATGCACTACGTTTAGCACACCATCGGGTAAGCCAGCTTTCTGGAATAGATCAAAGATCAAATTGGCGCTGGATGGATCGCGCTCGGATGGTTTCAACACAAAGGTATTGCCGCAAGCCAATGCCATCGGGATCATCCACAATGGTACCATGGCCGGAAAGTTAAACGGGGTGATTCCGGCGACCACACCCAAGGGCTGACGCTCGGCAAAAGTGTCGATGCCCGGTCCAACTTCTCGTGAAAAATCACCTTGTAAATGGGACGCAATCCCCGTGGCGTATTCAACCACCTCCAGCGCCCGGACAACTTCACCCAGCGCGTCGTCATGGGTCTTGCCGTGTTCGGCGGAGATCGTTCGGGCAATTTCGTCGCGGCGTTGGTTCATTTGATCGCGTAAGCCAAACATTACCTTGGCCCGGCGCGCTGGACTGGTCATTGACCAGCCCTCAAATGCAGCCAAGGCGGCGGTTACCGCGGCATCAATTTCAGCCACTTCACCCAACACCACTTGGGCAATGGTTTCACCGGTCGCCGGGTTAAAGACGCTTTGCGTCTGGCCTGAGTATCCGGCGGTCATTTGCCCACCAATAATATGTTGAATTTGGTTCATTGGAACGGCCTAATCGATGGTTTTTAAGATGTCGCGCATGGTTTCGAACATAAAATCAATATGAGATTTTTCGATGATCAAGGGCGGAGAAAATGCAATGATGTCGCCGGTGGTGCGGATCAGCAGACCTTTGTCATAAGCTTTCAAAAATGCTTCGGTTGCCCGCTTGGTCACGGCACCCGGGATGGATTCCAGTTCCACCGCACCGATTAAACCCATATTGCGAATATCGCGCACATGCGGCAAGCCTCGAAGCGAATGCACCGCATCTTCCCAATAGGACCAAAGCTCGGTTCCCTTGGTAAACAGACCGTCTTCCTCATAGGTATCCAGCGTAGCCAACGCCGCCGCGCACGCCATTGGGTTCGCCGAATAGGTGTAGCCGTGGAACAGCTCGATCAGCTCTTCCGGACCTTGCATGAAGGCATCATAAACTTGGGTAGACGCAAACACCGCGCCCATCGGAATCACCCCGTTGGCAATGGCTTTGGCGGTGCAGGTAATGTCCGGTTCGATCTCGAAATAATTGGCGGCAAATGGCGTGCCCATCCGGCCAAACCCGGTAATTACTTCATCCCAGATCAGCAAAATTCCGTGTTTTTTGGTAATTTCCCGTAAGCGCTCCAGATAGCCCTTGGGCGGCATGATCACGCCCGCAGAACCGGCAATTGGCTCAACAATTACCGCCGCAATGGTGGAGGGGTCGTGCAATTCACACAGACGCTCCAGATCATCAGCCAGATAGGCACCATGTTCCGGTTGGCCCTTGGAATAAAGATTTTCTTCCAATCCGTGCGTATGGCGCAAGTGATCAACTCCGCTCACCAAGGAGCCGAACATTTTACGGTTAGCTGGCATACCGCCCACCGACATCCCGCCAAAATTAACCCCATGATAGCCTTTCTCGCGGCCGATTAGCCGAGTGCGGTGTCCCTCGCCTCGCGCCCGGTGATAGGCGATGGCAATTTTGAGCGCGGTCTCGACGCTTTCGGATCCGGAATTGGTAAAAAACACATGATCCAGCTCGCCCGGCATCACAGCCTTTAGCCGATTAGCTAGCTCGAATGCTTTGGGGTGACCCATCTGGAAGCCCGGACAATAGTCCATTTCTTCGACTTGTTGTTGGATCGCTTTGACGATACGCGGACGTTTATGTCCCGCATTGCAGCACCACAATC
>JAJFFR010000078.1 GCA_021776555.1 Robiginitomaculum sp. | reverse complement strand
GGCTGCCGCCTTTGTTACGCCGGTCTCAATCTTGTTCTGGTTGTCGATTTACGGGCCAACCCGGCAATTGCTAAGCGCCACCCAGTTTGATCGTATGGCGTTTTTAAGCCAGACCTTATTGATCCTGGCCCTGCCGCTATTGCTCGGTGCGTTGACTGCATGGCGTGCGCCCGCATTGGCCAAGCGTTTGCAAAAACCATTGGCCCTGTTTGGTGGGTTGATTTTACTCGGGATCATTTTTGTCGGGTTTTATTCGTATCGTGCTGTGTTGGCTGATTTTGGCATGCTCATTTTACCGTTGGTGATTATCCACAACGCATTGGCATTTGCCTTGGGCTATGGCACCGGGCTGGTTACCCGGGCCGATATCGCCACCCGCCGGGCTTTGGCGTTTGAGGTGGGTATTCAAAACTCGGGCCTAGGGCTGATTATTTTGCTGACCCATTTGTCTGGGCTGGGCGGCGCGGCAGCGATTACCGGCATGTGGGGACTGTGGCATATTGTGGCCGGGGGGTGTATGGTCTTCATTTTTCGAACGACTGACAAAAAACGAGAGACAACAAATGCAATATGATCTGAAAATCGAAAACGGAATGATCGTGGATGGCACCGGGGCCGAGCCATTTGTCGCTGATATCGCGGTAAAAGACGGGATCATTGTCGAGATCGGCGATTGCACCGGATCAGCCTCCCAGACACTGGATGCCAAGGGTCATATCGTCACTCCCGGTTTTGTTGATCTGCACACTCATTATGATGGGCAAATTTCGTGGGATCAAGAATTGATGCCCTCGGTCAATCATGGGGTGACCACTATCGTCACCGGCAATTGCGGGGTTGGCTTTGCACCCTGTCGCGCCGCCGATCATGACAAGCTGATCCGCCTAATGGAAGGGGTCGAGGACATTCCGGGTAGCGCACTGTCCGAAGGGATAACTTGGGATTGGGAAAGTTTTCCCGAATATATGAGCGCCATTGATGCGATCCCGCACACGGTCGATTTTGCTATGATGCTGCCGCACGATCCGCTTCGGGTGTTTGTGATGAGCGAACGAGCCATTGCCGATGAGCTGGCGACCAAGGAAGATATCGCCAAAATGCGCGAGCTAACCACCGAGGCCATGAAAGCTGGCGCAGTAGGCTTTTCTACCGGACGTTCTGACTTTCATAAAAGCGCCGATGGCGAGTGGACACCGGCCTCTGAAGCGCACCCTGACGAGTTGGTTGGAATTGCCGAGGGTTTGAACGGGTTGGACCACGGCGTATTGCATGCAGTGAACGATTTTAATCAGGAACGCGAAGGCGATCAGTTCGATCTGGAATTTGACGTGCTGGAAAAGTTTTTCCGCGCCGCACCGGGGCATAAAGCCAGCATGACATGGATGCAGCGCGATCTGGTGCCGGATCACTGGACCCGGATCGCCAAACGCACTGCTGCCTTACAAGACGATGGCGTGGAATTGTTCCTACAAGCTGCGCCCCGGGCCATTGGAGTATTTTTGGGGCTGCAATCGACCTTTCATCCATTGATGGCCTTTCCAAGTTATATCGAGATGGCTGAATTACCACTTGCGACACGCGTTGCCAAAATGCGTGACCCGGCCATGAAGGCCAAAATGCTGACTGAGACGCCGGTCAAATTATCCGGCCCGGGATCGGCAATTCCGCCGATGACGGATCTGCTGATTGCCGGGATGGAATTTGTCGCTGAAAAATTGTTCCGGCTTGACCCGGCTGGCGGTGGCGAAGTGGATTATGAGCAAGGCGCGAAAAGCTCGATCGCCCAAAAAGCCCGCGATGCTGGGGTTAGCATCTGGGACCGGTTATATGACGAAGTGCTGGAAAACGACGGCCATGCGTTGATTTATTTCCCGGCCTATAATTATACCGACATGAATTATGATGCGGTCCATACAATGCTGACCAATCCATATGTCTTGCCCGGTTTAACCGATGGCGGGGCGCATGTGGGTTATATTTGTGATGCTAGTTTCCCAACTTATTTCCTGACCCATTGGACCAAAAGCCGAAATGGCGACACCATCTCGCTACCGCGCGCTGTGCAAATGCTGAGCGCCGATGGAGCCGACTATCTGGGCTTCGCTGATCGCGGACGATTACAGGTCGGCCTGAAAGCCGACATCAATGTCATTGATTATGATAATTTGAACCTAAAAGTTCCAACCATGGTCAAAGACCTGCCGGCCGGTGGGCAGCGTCTGTTGCAACCAGTCAGTGGCTATAAAGCGACCTTCGTGTCCGGCCAACAAGTGATCGCCAACGACCAAATCACCGATGCCAGACCGGGACGATTGGTGCGGGCTGGGCAGTAAGTAGATAGCGAACGCAACACTCTCACATTTGCCGTACTCCGGCTTGACCGGTGGGGTCCAGGGATTTTTCAGCAACACGCGAGCGTTGAAGTGGATACTCCGGTCAAGCCGGAGGAGTGCCATTGGGGTAAAACACAACCTAACCAACGGTGTAAAATGAAGTTTCAAGTTTTCTTCTGCCGGATATTTACCAAAACTTCGCGTTCACCTAAACTCTGCTGGAATTGGCAAAGTGACCAAAACTCAGGAGTCATTCATGACCAAACCAATTATCGCCGCCAAGAAGCCAGTCAAAGCTGAGTTGGTTGAAGGCGAAACTTATTGTTGGTGTACTTGCGGGCGTTCGAAAAATCAGCCGTTTTGCGATGGGTCGCATAAGGGTACGGGTCTTGCGCCCATCGCATTTACGGCTGAAAAAACCGAAACGGCATATTTATGCCAATGCAAGGCGACGGCCAATGCGCCATTTTGTGATGGTACTCATGCCAAATTGGGAGAGGCGGAGCCGGGCGATGATGTTCCGCAAACCGCCCGGGGCGGGATGCCCACTGCTGATCCAACACCGGAAGAGCCAACTGTGGCACGAATTCACGAGTTGGCGCGCGATGGCTTGAGCAAGGTAGGTCATCATGGCGAACTTGGCGCTATGGGCGTGCCGCGTAAGGATTTGCCTCATTGGGATGATATTCAGGTTTTACCGGCCCAGTTCGCGCGCAAACCCCTGATGGATGATGCAAAAGTTGCCACCGAACTGGTGATTGGGCCACGGGCTAAAAAGCCGCTGGTCTTGGATATTCCGTTGTTTGTTTCGGATATGAGTTTCGGTGCTTTGTCCGAAGAGTCAAAAGTTGCATTAGCCAAAGGCGCGGAGCTAGCTGGGACCGGGATTTGCTCTGGCGAGGGTGGTGCCTTGCGCGAGGAACGCGAGGCCAATAGCCGGTATTTCTACGAGCTGGCTTCGGCCAAATTTGGCTGGGATCTGGAATTGGTCGAAAAGGTACAAGCCTTCCATTTCAAGGGCGGCCAAGGTGCCAAGACCGGCACCGGCGGCCATTTGCCCGGTGCCAAAGTAACAGCGAAGATTGCCGAAACTCGGGGTTTGTCCATTGGTCAGGACGCGATTTCGCCGCCGACATTTCAGACGCTGGAAACTGTTGATGATTTTCACAAACTGTCCGACGAGGTGCGCGAGCACTCTGGCGGCATTCCGATCGGCTATAAACTCTCCGCCAATCAGATCGAAGATGACATTGATTTTGCGCTAGCAGCTGGGGCCGATTACATCATTTTAGATGGTCGTGGCGGCGGCACCGGGGCTGCACCCTTGTTGTTTCGGGATCATATCAGTGTGCCAACCATCCCGGCCTTAGCCCGGGCGCGGGCGCATCTCGACAAAAAATCCGGCAAGGAAGTGACCCTGATCATCACCGGTGGTTTGCGGATGCCGGAGGATTTTATCAAAGCGATGGCGATGGGCGCGGATGGCATTGCATTGTCCAATTCTGCACTGCAAGCCATTGGCTGTGTGGCGGCGCGTATGTGCAATACCAATAATTGCCCGGCGGGCATTGCGACGCAAAAACTGGAATTGCGCGCCCTGCTGGATGTGGAAGCCTCGGCTAAACGCTTGGCTAATTTCCTGGATGCCTCGGTGCATTTGATGCAGGTGATGGCGCGGGCTTGCGGACATGACCATCTGGCCAAATTCCGCCAGCAAGACCTGACCACTTGGAAGCCAGAAATGGCCAAGTTGTCGGGCGTGCGCTTTGGCGGAATAGCCGGGTCGTAACATTTGCTAAGCAAATAGCGGCCAATCACTGGATCGTACATTTATGTCTTGACATAGTGCCAAAAGGTATTATGTAATGTGATACCATTTGGTATTGCAAAGGAAGTATCATGCAAAGTTTCAAAATACGCACCGGCCTGATCGGAGTAGCGCTGGTCGGTTTGTTGTCCGGGCCGGGGTTCGCAACTGAGCCAGAAGTCATCGTCAATGCCCCACTGGACCAGTTGCAATGGGAGACCACGCAAGAAGGCGTTGGTTTTGCGCCCCTACAAGGCGACCGGTTCGTGGAGAGCTATATGGCCATGGTGAAATTGCCGGCTGGTTTGGTCAGTCCAGCGCACATCAAGACCGCCAACATGTACGGATTGGTGGTCAGTGGCGCCATCGTTAATGTTCCGGTTGGTGCGGATAGCGCCAGCGAAGTGGCGCTGCCTGCCGGGTCATATTACAAAATTCCGGCTGGATTGGCTCATGTGAGCAAGTGTGTCTCCGACACAGATTGCATCACATACCTATATCAGGACGGGAAGTTTGACTTTCTGCCGGTAGCGCCATGAACGGGTTGCACGCGGAGGCACAAGGTGCGTTTCGGGCCTTGGCCGATCCAACCCGACGGCAAATCCTGATGCATTTAAGCGCGCAAGAAATGAGTATTGGCGAGGTTACGGATCGTTTTTCGATGACCCGGGCCGCCATCAAAAAGCATCTAAATATCTTGGAGGAAGGTCATCTGATCTCGGTTCATGTCAATGGCCGCGAACGGATCAACCGATTGGAGCCTGTGGGCTTAAAATCAGCCAGCGATTGGTTGGGATATTTCGACCAGTTCTGGGACGACAAACTTGGCGCTTTGGGCGCTGCCATTCAGGCACACGAAAAACAAAAAAAGGACAAGAAAAATGACTGATCCGATTATCAATAAATCAATATTCTTTGCAGCACCCCGTGAAACCGTATGGGCCTTTTTGACCGAAAAGGACAAATTGAGCCAATGGTTTCAACCGGCGCAATCTGATCTGAAGGCCAATGAAGACTATGCCCTGATCAACACGAATGATGCCGGCGAAGTCAGCAAGATCATTTGGGGCAAAGTGCTCGAAATGGATGCACCATCACGCCTTGTCTACACATTCACCATCAAGCCAATGGGCGGCGCAATGACTACGGTTACATGGCAGCTGGAACAAGTGCCGGGCGGTACCAAGCTTTCCCTAAGCCATGCCGGGATCAGTGCTGCCGCCGGTGAAGCCGCCATGGGTCTGTTGATGGCGCTGGACGACGGATGGGACAAACATCTGGCTAGCTTCCGTTCTGTGGTCAGTTAAAGTCTATGACATGCTCCTGTGATTGACAGGGGCATGTCTTTTATTTGGAATTCCATGTGTTGACCAGTGTTCGAAGTCGCGCAAATGTTGCGCTCCATCCGAGACTGACCTGGCTGCGACCTTTGCTCTGGACAATATCTTCATGGGTTAGCCGTATTGTTGTTGCTGCACCAACTTCGATAAATAAAACAGTTACTTTCGATATTGGACTTGTCGTTTTTGTACCATCAAGTCGGGTCACCATATGCGACCAGCTAAAAACTAGTTTTTGGTTGGGTTCAATTTCTAGATATTGGCCTTCGATAGTGCTTCTGAAGTTATCGACTGTTTTGTGTTCCAAGCAAAATTTTCCACCTACGCTAAGATCACACGTGACAGATAATAATGAATTCTCTGATGGCCCAAACCATTTTATCATTTCATCCGGCTCGGTCCACGCCTGATAAACTCTTGAAATGGCCGCCTGAAATACACCTTCAATGACGACTGTTTCGTCACTAGGCGTGGACTTTAGAAAAGGAGAGTTCATTGTTCATCGCCTTCCAAATGGCGCGCCAAGGCCGCAAATCTGTCCTGCCAAAATGTTTGATAGATATTCAACCAATCCACAACTTCTTTCATAGGTGTGGCTTCCAATTGACAATAACGGGTTCGCCCACGTTTGTTCACGCGAACCAGACCGGCATCAGATAAAATTCGTACATGTTTGGACACAGCGGTGAGCGACATATCAAATGGATCTGCAATGTCAGATAATTTGGTTTCCCCAGAAGCCAGCCGGGAAATAATGGCGCGCCGGGTGGCATCGCCAAGAGCCGAAAAAGTTTGATCAAGGTTTGGTGTCATATTGGCCTCCCATAACTCAACTAAATGGTTGACTATTGGATATCGTTCAATTAGTCAACCATTTGGTTCACATAAGATAATGTTTACGCAGGAGATAGCAAAATGCAATTGTATAATGGATATAGCCCCAATGGCATGCGGGTCATGGTTTATTTGGCTGAAAAAGGCTTGGAAGTGCCGACCACGAGCATTGATGTTATGCAAAGTGGTACCCACACAGACGAGTTTCTAGCCAGAAATTCTCTGGGGGAAGTGCCTGTTCTGGAGTTGGGTGACGGGCAAATTATCACTGAAAGTTTGGCGATTTGTCGTTATTTTGAAGTGCTGCACCCTGAGCCTTCCTTGATGGGACAAAGTGCAGCCGAGCAAGCAAATATCGAAATGTGGACCCGACGAATGGAGCAGCAGCTTTTCAGCATTGTTGGTTCTATTGGATTGCATGAAATGCCATTTTTTGCTCATAAGCTTGAACAATCTGCTGAATATGCTGCCTCCTTACGCCGTGCATTTCCAAAAAAGATACTTTGGTTAAACCAAGAAATGTCTGATGGGCGATCATTTATCGCTGGCGAGTCCTTTTCAATCGCCGATATTACGGGAATGGCCGTGATCATGGTTTGTGGGTTTTTGAAGATCGAAATCCCAGAGGATGCAAAACACGTCAAGAAGTGGGCAGAAGTTGTAATGCAACGCCCGAGCATGCTGACAATGTCCAGTTGATGTATTTCAAAAATTCAGAAAACAAAGGGAAGTTTCCATGGATATCGTAACGTTAGTCGTGTTGGTCGCTTTGCTGGAATATGTTGTTTTCATACTGGTGGTTGGCGGGACACGTGGTCGCTATGGCGTTTTAGCGCCAGCGACCACTGGCCATGATAAATGGGAGCGATTGTACCGGGTGCAGGTCAACACCGCCGAACAGCTGGTTTTATTTATCCCGGCTATTTACGCGTTTGCCTATTATGTCAGCACCAGCTGGGCCACCGGAATTGGCTGCGTGTTTCTGGTCGGTCGAGTTTTGTATTTTCTGGGGTATAGCAAAGCCGGAAAAAAGCGCATGCCGGGGGCGGTTATGAGTTCTTTTCCGAGCTATATACTGGTTATTGGCGCACTGATTGGACTGGTACGCCAGGTAGGTTAAGTGGGGTGTTGTTTCAGCCAGAGGGCGCTATTGATTGCCTGCTTTTCTGTGTTCCAAAAAAAACAGACCCAAGCCGAAAGCGACCACCGAAATAAATATGATGGTCGGCGCCACTGGAGTTGGCGCACTCGGGAATAGTGATTTTAACCACATTGCCGAATACAGAGTCGGCAGCCAATTGGCGGCGACAATGATCGGTAGAGCGATCAAGCCCCAAGTTTTTCTTTGCCGAAGGGGGATCAGCAAAAATAAAATAGCAAGGCCAGTGGCCATAAAGCCACCGCCTTCTATTTTTTGCATAGCAAGAAGTATCGATTGGATACTTGGTTCAATCATCGTCCAGTCTTTTCCGACGACGACCTCGTGATATGGCGTGAATTTTGTGCTGGTCAGACCAAAAAAACCGACCAGCATAGAAAACCCTCCAGCAAGGGATAAAACCGAAATTGCTATAATTCTGAGCATTTTACTCTACCTTACCTCTATCGAGTGCAAACCGCTTTATAGGCTTCTTCGAATAGCATGTGCCAAGAACTGCCATACCCGTCGCGCATCATTTCAGCCATGTTGCCATAGGCTTCCCAATTGTCTTGGGTGAGGGTGACCTCGGTGCGGTTTTCACCTAATTCGGTAAAGCCGACTTTGACTTGGCTGCACGGCGACATGGCAGGCATTCCCATGTGAAAATCCATCACGAACAAGGCGCTGGGGTCATAGGTGCGAACCGTGCCCCAATGATACTCGGTGCCATCTTCGCCGGTTTCAATGATTTTGCCGCTGACTTGCCGATCCAGAGTTAAAGATACGGGCTTTTGTTTGCCCTGCATTGTGGCGATGGAGCGTTTGTCCAATGGCCACCATGAGCTGATATCGACAAAGGTCTCAAACGCCTGTTGCTGGTTGCAGGGAACTTCGATGGTATACGTTACGGGATCAAGCATGTTAACTTCCTTGTTTTTCATTGTTTTTTCTGATGATTTCAGCGCCAAAGGCGAACAGGGCATCGGACCAGAACTCGTCCAGATAGGCCCGCAATTCATCCAGTCCTTCACGCTTCAGAGCGTACAAATTACGATTGCCGAATGCTTGCATGCTGACCAGTTCGGCCTTGTGCAATACTTTCAAATGCTGCGAAACGGCGGGTCGGCTTACCGGCTGATTGGCCGCCAATTGCCCGACAGTTTGCGGGCAATCGCGCAGCGCCTCAAAGATGCTGCGTCGAGTTGGATCGGCCAAAGCAGAAAAGATTAAATCGTAAGTCATTACTTACCGTAAGTGATAACTTACCATTATGTCAAGCGTCATTTGAGTTATCGTTTCGAGAGCAATAACACGCCGCTTACGGTCAACAACAAAGCCAGTATCTGCGCGCCGCCAAACGGCTCCGACAGGAAAAGTACGGCCATCAATGCCGTGGTTGGTGGCCCCAATCCGCCAACCGCACTGGTCAATCCGGGTCCAATACGTCCAATAGCATCAGACATCATGAAGGCAGGTGCGACGGTACACAGTGTCGCCAGCAAAAAGCCCAATCCCCAGATCGTCGCAGACATTGGCGCGGCTTCAGCCGCCACGGTTTGCCCTGCAAAAATGGTCAAGATGACGATGGATGCGCCGGTCATGGCAATTGAGGTGTAAAGCGGTGCGCTGAGCTTTGAGATCACCGGTTTGGCAGCAGTGACATAAACCGCAAATAAAACCGCAGCCGCAAACACCAGCCCGGCACCCAGTATCGCATCTGGCCCCAATTGTCCGATTTCGTGGCTGACAAGTACGGCAATGCCTGAATAGGACAAGATCAAAGCCATCACATGGCGCCAAGTTATCCGGTCGCCCAGAAACGCCCAAGCCAGTAGCGCGGTAATGGTCGGATACAAAAACAGGATCAGGCGTTCCAATTGCGCCGAGATGTATTTCAGCCCGGAAAAATCGAGCCAACTACAGACGTAATATCCCAAAATGCCCAAGCCGACGGCCAGCAGGAACATTTTGCGGGTGACGTGAATCGTCCCCTTTCGATAGGCCAAAATCCCGATAAATACAAAAAACGGCAAGGCAAAAATAGCCCGCAGAGCCATCATCTGATCGACGCTAGCCCCATGAGTAAATGCGACTTTCAGGATAATTCCTTTGAGCGAAAACAAGATTGCGCTGCTGGTGGCCAGCAAAATCCCGATATTGCGGTTTTTGGTTTCAGTATTCATTTGAACCTTGGCTCGTGGTAGTGGAATGACGGGGGAATTGGAAGCGACCAGCTTTAGCCTGCCCGGATCATCTCCAAAAACTGATTACCAAACGCATTGGCGTCCCCAGGCCAACGAGCCGAGAGGTAATTGCCATCGCGCACCGTAAAGCCGCGTTTCAGATTACTTGGGCTGTCGCGAAACATTGGCGGTGGACCAGCCACAAAATCATCTGGTGATGCCAAGGCTGCCACCACTTCATCCTCTACCGTGATCGGATAGGTCAGGAAGTAGTCGCCCATTTTGCGTTTGGTCAGCTTGTGGGCCAGCAATTCTTGCCGATTTTGCAAGGAGGTGGTTTTGCGGCCGTGCAGCACGGATTTGCCGGTTTTGGGGTCCATCGACCGACACGCCGCAATTACGCCGTGGCAGATCGCACCAACCGGTTTGTCAGCGGTAAAAAACCCAGCAATGGCGGTTTGTAACGACTTGGCTTCGAGATAGGGGATCATCCCCTTGGCATGACCACCCGGCAGGACCAGACCATCATATTGTTCGACTTTGATGTCGTCATAATGGATCGGGTTTTGAAACGCCGTGTCGTTGATCAATTCGCCATAGGCGGCTTGAGCCGCTTTGCCCGCGATCAAGGCTCTGGAAAACAAGCCCAACCCTTTGCCGGAAAGCATCAATGGATCAGCCGCACCGGATTTGCCGGTATCGGTGGCGAACACCACGCCCACACCAGCATCGTGTAAAATCTTCCACGGAACTGCCACTTCGGTCGGATCAAAATCGGTGGTGCTGATTGCAATCAAAACGGTCATAAATCTATCCCCATCAAAACCAGCGATCGTGAAACTCCATGCTGGCTACTTCATCTAACTGATGGAATGCAGGCAGGTAATTTGCAAGGGACAATTGACCAGAAATCGCCGTCAGCTTTGCGTTTTATGGAGCATCTTTGGCGGGTAAGGCATCCAGCGTTTCAACCAATACAGAAATAGCCGGGCGGTCTTTATAGCCGGATTCAGCCAGTTTGGCTTGGATGGTTTTGTCAGCATTGACCACAAAAATCATCGGGTGTGGGACACCGTGGGCGAAATGCATTTTGCCATATTTGTGATTGCGAATTTCAAACGCATCAATCACCTCTGATTTGCGATCC
>JAJFFR010000077.1 GCA_021776555.1 Robiginitomaculum sp. | reverse complement strand
TTACCGTAGTGGCGGGCGGAGTGGCCGCCATTGGCGTGGCGGTGCTGTGGTCCCAATGGTTCCCAGCACTTCGTACTGCTCGGTATTTGCAAAGCCCGGATGATCTGGAACAGTCAGACTAATCACGGGTCGCTTCTAATTGGTATCACCCCTCGCCTGTCATTGCACGGCTTGTCCGGGCAATCCAGTGAGCGTATCCTCATGAAATACAATGATCATTGCAACATGCACTGGATCACCCGGACAAGCCGTGTGATGATAAGAAAGCACTAATATTCGCGAATAAGTTCTAACTGTTATTTTTGCGCGTCCAAGTGCGCCCGGCGAATCTGGATCAATCCCTCGGGCAGATTTTTATTGGCCCGCACTTCGGCTTCATTCAATCCGTCCAGTTCGTGCGGAAAGACCAGCCATTTGTCGGTTTCTTCCATGAAATAATCTGGTACACGATCGGTCATATTCTTGGTTGGTTTGTAATAGACCGTCCCGACCCGCAAATCTTTGGGCATGTTGAGCCGGGTCAAGGTTTTCAACTCGCGGATGATCGCATCAATTGAGCGGCCTGAATCAAACACATCATCGACAATCAGCAGGCTGTCATCGGCGTCCACATTCTCGATCAGGTAATGCAGGCCATGCACTCGCACCACATCGTCCTGTTCCCCGATCCCGTGATAGGACGAGGTGCGAATGGCAATATGATCCGAAGGCGAGCCGCAAAATTCCAACGCTTCTTGCACCGCAATGCCGATCGGCGCACCACCGCGCCATACGCCGACAATATAATCCGGGCGAAAGCCGCTACGCAGGATTTGCTCGGCCAGTTCAAACGAACCGGTCAGAAGTTCTTGGGCGCTGATATATGTCTTGTCCATAATCCCGGTTCCTTCGGCACATCAAAAGAGAATCGAAAGCGCAATATAGAAAAGCTCAGCCGGATCGCCTAGCCTGTTTGCCAACAGATTCGAGTGCATAGGAGCACAAAAGCTGGACCCCGGACTAAATCCGGGGACCGGTGATCCTCCCCAACCAGTCCCCGGCCTCCGAGCCGGGGTCCATCGGCGGTGAGACAATAGAAAATGGAAACCCAATGATCGGCACAAATCAACAATTTATTCTGGACCGGGCTATGCAGGTTTTGAATGGTACTGCCGAGTTTGGCGATTTTAATTTGAACATCCCCGGACATTCAGAACGATTGGTCGAGGTGCCATGGGCCGCGCAACATTTAGCTCATGCCAAGCACATTCTGGATATTGGGTTTTCCATGTCCTCGTTGGATTGGTTGGGCTTGTTGCTGGCGACCAAGGCGAAGGGCAACAGATTACAAGCTGCCGATATTGTCCGCCCGGCTCGCGTACAAAGCCGCTATCCAGATCATTGGCGCGATGCGGCCTTGGCCGTACCGGTCAGCATCGGTGACATTCGCAGTATTGAACTGCCTGAAAACCAGTTTGATCTGGTCACGTGTATTTCAACCATCGAACATATCGGATTTGATATTGCGACTGATGATGATCCGAACAGCGCCTTTGAGCGGGGCAAAACCCCGTCGGAAATAGCCGACACGCGTGACCCGAATGTGAACCGCGATGTTTTACAAGCGTTTCACCGAGTATTGAAACCAGGCGGACGGGTGATGATCTCTGTCCCCATGGGGCGCGGCGGTCCGACTTTGCTCAAAGACAGCCTCGGCCTTTACACACGGCAATGGGAGTATGAATCCACAAGCTGGCAGGAATTGATCTCGCAACCGGGTTTTCAGATCGTCGAGCAATGTTTCTATGCCTTGGGGTCGGATGATTGCTGGCACCAAGTACCAAGCCCCGCCGACTTAAACGAAAAATCCAGCGAATTACAGCCCCACGCCAGCGGGTGCGCTTTATTGTTATTGCAAAAAAATTAGGGCTAAACCTATCGGCATCGAATGAAAATGCTGAACAACGTCTCAAGCCCCGTTACTCCGGCGCAGGCCGGAGTCCAGATTTTCCACTGCACTCAGTTTTAAGAGCTGGATACCGTTTTCGCCGGTATGACGGCGTATATTGATTGATAGAATTCTAATCAAACAATGCACGCCGATGGACCCTAGCCCTTCAACCAACCCTGCTGCCGATACCAATCAACGGTTTGGGTAAAGCCATCTTGCAGGTTTATTTTTGGTGTCCATGTTTCAGCCGGAATTTCGCGGCCCGGATGAATAGCCCAATCGCCGTGCAAAATTTCGCGCACCTTGCCAGAGTTAAATATCTGCGGCTCCCGTCGAAATCGACCAATTTGCTCTGCAATAAAACCAGCCATTTGCATGATCACCACCGGAATCGGGATGGGTCGATATTGCCCACCAACCGAGGCAACGGCTGCTTGGGTAATTTGTGTCCAACTATAGCCTGCTGTGCATCGGTCACTAATTTCAAACAAACCGATTGGAGCATGGGCGACGGCCATGGCGGCAATCGCATTGCCCGCATCTTTGCCGTGGATCATCGCAATGCGCGCCTGTGGCTGGTTTAATACTGGCTGCATCCACGCTTCAGCGATTTCAAAAACCTGCAAAGTCTCACGATCACCGGGGCCGTACACCGCGTTGGGGCGCACAATTACCAACGGACCGGCATGAGCTTTGGCAGATATTTCGCTGGCTGCTTTGCTGTTGGCGTAGGCCGACAACCCAGGTTCACGCGCCGTTACCGAGGACACATGAACCAGCCGAATATCTGGGATAATATCCGCGCACGCCGCAACTAGATTAGCCGTGCCACCGCCATTGATCGCCAGTAATTCCGCAGCAGTTTTTGCCTTAATTGCCCCGGCAATATGCACCACGCAATCGCATTCCGTGATCAGTTCACGTAAAGCAGCTTTGTCGTTCAAATCGCCTACAACCAACGCCGCACCCTGCTCGCGCAACTGAACGGCACGCGATGTGTCACGAACCAAAGCGCGTAAGGAATGGCCCTGCCCGATCAATGCGTCAGCTACATGAGCACCCAGAAATCCGGTGCCGCCAGTCAGGGCAATTTGGGTCAATTGACCGCCGAGCTTCGATCCCGACGCAAGGCTTCAAACGTGCCATCAATATACATTTTGCGAGCCTTGGAACGGCTTAATTTGCCAGAGGATGTCTGCGGCAGGGAGTGCGGCGGCACACCAATGACCTGTGTGACAAGTCCGTATTCAGAATTGACCAATCCCTCAATCGCACCCAGCAACGCAGTGCGCCGCTCTGGATCAGAAATCCGGGTCTGCACCAGTAGAACCACTTCTTCGGCGCCGCCATCATCAATCGAAAACGCTGCAACATCGCCGGAGCGCAAACCTTCCACACCAGATTCGGCCGACCATTCGAGGTCTTGCGGCCAAACATTGCGCCCATTGATCAAGATCAAATCCTTGGCCCGTCCAGTGATCACGATCTGGTCGCCTCGAAAATAGCCAAGATCGCCAGTATCCAGCCAGCCGTCTTTCGACAACACACAAGCCGTTTCGCCCGCATTACCGAAATACTCGGTCATCAGGCTGGGACCTGCCACAAAAATACGGCCAACTTCGGCTTCACCCAATACTTTGCCAGCTTCATCGCGAACTTCCATTTGGTGGCCGGGCAAGACCGGGCCACACAGGACAAATTCGCGAGCGGCAACATCGGTTTGGGCATCAACCCGCACGGCTTTGCGTTCAGTGTCCAGTTTGTTCAGATCAACTCGGTCAAAGACCACGCCCTGCCCGATCGGGGCAAAACTGATCGCCAATGTAGTCTCGGCCATGCCATAACTTGGCACCGGTGTGCCGCGTTCAAAGCCGACTTTGGCAAAGCGTTCAACAAAGCGTTCCAATACTTCCACACGGATCATATCGCCGCCAATACCAGCCGCCCGCCAGCAACTTAAGTCCAGATGATCTAAATTGGCTTTAGCGGCGCGCCGAGCGCACAAGTCATAGCCAAAACTAGGTGAAAACGCCAAAGTGGCCTTATTGTCGGAAATCATCGAGAGCCACATGAGTGGCCGCCGGGCAAAATCCCGTGTCGGTAATACATCATTGCTCATTTGCGTAACAATCGGGGTTAGCAGAAATCCGACCAACCCCATATCATGATAAAATGGCAACCAAGAACAAGTTCGATCATTTTCCTGAATGGCCAGACCATATTTCGCGATCGCCATGGCGTTGGCCATAAAGGCTTTATGGGTAATTTCCACACCCAGCGGGAAACGGGTGGTTCCAGATGAAAACTGCAAATAGCTCAAGCCATTTGGATCAACTTCCGGCAACTCGGCGCTTTTCGTATTGGCTTGCAAAAACTGGCCTAGCGACCCGGCCCAAGCCAGATCAAGAGTTTGTGCCGATTGTTCAATCCAGTCCGACAAATTGTCCGGGCAAAAAATGGCTTTGGCACCACAAACCAGCGCAATGCGCCGGATGTGTTCAATATACCCCTCCTTGCCACCGAATGCCACAGGCAATGGTAAGGGCGCAGGAAGCAGTCCGGCATATTGGCAAGCAAAGAAAACGGTTACGAAATCAATGTCAGTTTCGGCAACCAGTGCCACCCGATCCCCAGGTTGCAGTCCACCGGCCAACAAGCGTCCAGCAAGGTCTACCGCCAGCTCGCGCAGTTCTGCGTAAGGTAAGGCGCGTTCCAGCCCCTTGCGTGCTGAGTAAAAATTAAGGCCTGTTTTTCCGGTCGCCGCGTAATCCAGTGCCGCACCCAAAGTATCAAAGTCGGCCAAGCGCAGAGGTATGCCGCTCACCGAGGAGGTTGGTTGGTTCATTATAACTGTCCGCCCGCACGAATTTTATGTGGCGTTTCGAGTACCACGTCTTTCATGGGGCGCATATCAAATTTGCCTACCAAATGTGTACGCACACCCCATGCGGGCGAAACTAAAACCTTGGTCTACCGATGGTTTTTCCAGATGCAAAATCGGAATTCGTAAGGGTAGACATCGTCGCCGCAAGCAGGTAATCAGCCGCCAAACTGTCCGTCACTCTGCCAGCATGGGAGCAGATCCGTGAGCCAAGACACTTCTTGCCCGAATCCAACATTATTTGCCGCACTGGGCTTAAGCGCCAAGCAGGTCAATCATAACTGGACCAATGCTGCATTGTATCAGAACAGTATTGCTAAGGGCGAAGGTGAAGTTTCCGAAGGCGGCCCATTAGTCGTAAAGACAGGCCAACACACCGGGCGCTCGGCGCTGGACAAATACATGGTCCGCGATGCCGAAACCGAAGATACCGTCTGGTGGGATGCCAACACGTCCATTACGCCAGCTAAATTTGATGTCTTGTGGGAAGATTTCAAAACCTTCGCCACGGACAAGGAAATTTTTGTACAACAATTGTTTGGCGGGGCTGATCT
>JAJFFR010000076.1 GCA_021776555.1 Robiginitomaculum sp. | reverse complement strand
CAAATTCAATTTTTCGCATACGGGACTGTCACCCACTAAGGTTAACCTTTCCAGGTTATTCTGCTGAATTAAAAATGGCCACTGGCCTGATCCGCTTTCGCTCGCCACTACTAACGGAATCTCGGTTGATGTCTTTTCCTCCGGGTACTTAGATGTTTCAGTTCCCCGGGTTTGCTTAATTAACTTATGTATTCAGTTAATTATACCCATGACAAACTTGTATAGCTTTTAATCGCTCACGCTGGTGCGGCTCATCAGAGCCGACGGGCGGTCGCCCTTGCCGCCAAAAGGCGGAACACGGACAACTAAACAATCAAAAATATACAGGTCTGTTAAGGTGGGTTTCCCCATTCGGAAATCGTTGGATCAAAGCTTATTCGCAGCTCCCCAACGCTTATCGCAGCGTAACACGTCCTTCATAGCCTCTGTGTGCCAAGGCATCCACTAAACGCCCTTATAACACTTGATTCTCTTAAATAATCTGTCTGCATCGGGGCTGACTGCCCAAATACAAACAATAAATATGATTTTGAATTGCCCATCCTCCAGAAGAAGAATGAACAAAATCAGTAAAATTTTTCTGTTGTCACTCTTTTGATCCGAAGACCATAAAAGCAACGTAAACGCTCATGCGCGGTGAACAACTCGCAAGATGCACTCAGGACTGATGAAGTCTGACCGAACCAAACGGGCTTTAATGAACACCGCCCAAAGCATTTGCCAGACGATATCTTTACTATGAAGTATATATTCAAACAGAAAACTGACTGTTCTCTGCAGTAGTCAAATATATATTTCATTTAGGCCATCCTCAATGAAGTAAATGAGATAAATCTCATGGAGAAACTTCGGGGCGGATGACCCCTCCTTTACGATGTAAAACATCCACATAAATCCAAAACAATAAAGGATTTATATGAAACTGTATCTTTCATGTGTGAGTTTTGCCAAAGAGCTTTGCCAAAGAGCTTTGCCAAAGAGTTTTGCCAGAAAGTTTTTGCCAAAGAGTTTTGGTGGAGCTTAGCGGATTCGAACCGCTGACCCTCTGCTTGCAAAGCAGATGCTCTACCAACTGAGCTAAAGCCCCTTTAAAAAACAATAAAGGCCAAATTTTCGCAACCGTTTTCTTAGAGTACCAAATAGTTTAACAAAAATGGTAGGCCGAAGAAGACTTGAACTTCCGACCTCGCCCTTATCAGGGGCGCGCTCTAACCAGCTGAGCTACCGGCCTACAAACTTTTGTTGTAAAACTTCCGGCGCCACTGCCGTGGCCTTCTTCATCTATTTTCAATCCACCGGATTGAAAATTTTGCTAACGCAAACCGACTGCGAAGCCTCACGCTTATCAGGCGTGTCGCCCAAGAACAATAATGTCCAGCTGAGCTACCGGCCTCCAAAACAGGCGAACTACTTTCGTAGTCGTGCACCGTCTCAACACATAAAACCAATACCAGACGCGCCAAATTGCGCAAAACGGTATTAATTATCTTGGAAAGAGAAACGAAGACGGCTTCTAGCCGTTATGTTTTGTTGGTGAGCCTAAACTCCCAACGTGTTTTCATAAGAGACCTAATCTCGAATAGAGACCAGATCATCCTTAGAAAGGAGGTGATCCAGCCGCAGGTTCCCCTACGGCTACCTTGTTACGACTTCACCCCAGTCGCTGACCCCACCGTGGTCGCCTGCCTCCGGTAAACCGGTTAGCGCAGCGCCTTCGGGTAGAACCAACTCCCATGGTGTGACGGGCGGTGTGTACAAGGCCCGGGAACGTATTCACCGCAGTATGCTGACCTGCGATTACTAGCGATTCCAACTTCATGCCTTCGAGTTGCAGAAGACAATCCGAACTGAGACGACTTTTAGGGATTAACCCTCTGTCATCGCCATTGTAGCACGTGTGTAGCCCACCCCGTAAGGGCCATGAAGACTTGACGTCATCCCCACCTTCCTCCGGCTTAGCACCGGCAGTTCCGCTAGAGTGCCCAACTAAATGCTGGCAACTAACAGTGAGGGTTGCGCTCGTTGCGGGACTTAACCCAACATCTCACGACACGAGCTGACGACAGCCATGCAGCACCTGTACATCGTCCAGCCTAACTGAAGGAAACCATCTCTGGAATCCGCGACGAGTATGTCAAGGGGTGGTAAGGTTCTTCGCGTTGCTTCGAATTAAACCACATGCTCCACCGCTTGTGCGGGCCCCCGTCAATTTCTTTGAGTTTTAGCCTTGCGGCCGTACTCCCCAGGCGGAGAGCTTAATGCGTTAACTGCGTCACCCACAGACATGTCTGCGGACAACTAGCTCTCATCGTTTACGGTGTGGACTACCGGGGTATCTAATCCCGTTCGCTCCCCACACTTTCGTACCTCAGCGTCAGTATATGTCCAGTAAGCCGCCTTCGCCTCTGGTGTTCCTCCTAATATCTACGAATTTCACCTCTACACTAGGAATTCCACTTACCTCTCCATAACTCTAGATTGCCAGTTTTAAAGGCAGTTCCAGGGTTGAGCCCTGGGATTTCACCTCTAACTTAACAATCCGCCTGCGTACGCTTTACGCCCAGTAATTCCGAACAACGCTAGCCCCCTCCGTATTACCGCGGCTGCTGGCACGGAGTTAGCCGGGGCTTCTTTAATAGGTACCGTCATTATCTTCCCTATCGAAAGAATTTTACAACCCTAAGGCCTTCATCATTCACGCGGCATGGCTGGATCAGGGTTTCCCCCATTGTCCAAGATTCCCCACTGCTGCCTCCCGTAGGAGTCTGGGCCGTGTCTCAGTCCCAGTGTGGCGGATCATCCTCTCAGACCCGCTATAGATCGTTGCCTTGGTGAGCTCTTACCTCACCAACTAGCTAATCCAACGCAGCCCCATCTAATAGCGATAAATCTTTCCCC
>JAJFFR010000075.1 GCA_021776555.1 Robiginitomaculum sp. | reverse complement strand
ACTAATGGCAAAAGAAAACTTCACCGGCAGATATTTCAATGGCCTGACCGTCTGCTTTACGCAAGACCAAAGCGCCATTTTTACGCAGATCTTCAAAGATACCGGTTCGGCCATCTGAGGTGGTAATGGTTTGCCCCAACCCAAAAGCGTTTGATAACCAAGCCCGGCGCACTGGTTCAAAGCCTTGGCTTTGCCAACGCTCAATCCATTCTTCGAACGCGATGATCAGGTCGGGCAAAACTTCAATTGGTGTGGGCACAGCACCGGCGCCCCATATTGCCTCGGCAACGCAAGCGGTGTTGCGGCTCGGCACGTTAGGTGCCTGTCCCAGATTGATCCCGAAACCAGTGACCAGCCAGAATTGCCCATTCGCACCGCCGCTTTCCGGCAAGATACCGGCCAGTTTGGCGTCACCCAGCATCACATCATTGGGCCACTTTAGTCGAAGTTGCTCAGCCGGAACCCATTTTGCCAAAGTCTCGATCACCGCCAATCCAGCCGCAAAACCCAATTCGGCCAAGCGCGCTGGAGGTTGGGAAAATTGATACAAACCACTGGCATATAAATTTGCCGCACCGCTGTGCCATGAACGGTTCAACCGTCCCCGGCCATGGGTTTGTTCATCGGCCAATATCCAAAGCGGTGTGTTATGCCCAGCCCGGGCTAACCTAGAACATTCGGTATTCGTGCTGTCGATCTGCTTGACGTGGCGGATCGGGGTCGGATCAACCATGGACAAACATGGCTGCCGCAGCAATTTGTGTCCATTTGGCCAAAGCAGGTAGCAACCAGATCGCACCCGGTAACATCAACAGCGCGCTGATCCCGGCCAACGAAATTTGCGCGAACGACGCCGGAACAAAGGACTCGGCCGGTTCATCAAACCAGATAATTTTGATCAGCCGTAAATAGACGAAAGCCCCGACCACACTGGCCACCGCACCCAATATAGCCAACCAAGTCAAATTGGCATCTACGGCTGCCATAAACACAAAATACTTGCCGAAAAATCCGGCCAATGGCGGAATGCCAGCCACCGAGAACAACAAAGCAGTTAGCGCTAACGCTAAACCCGGTTTAGAGCGAGACATCCCGGCCAGATCATCAATTTGCTCGACCATGCCCTCCGAGCGCCGCATTGCCAAGATGCAAGCGAAAATACCCAACGTGGTGATCAGGTAGAGACCCATATAGAACAACAAGCCGCTTAGCCCCTGCGCCGTCCCGCTCGCCATGGCAATCAGCGCATAGCCCATATTAGCAATCGAGGAATCGGCCATCAATCGCTTGATATTGGTCTGCATAATCGCACCCAAATACCCGATGCACATTGAGAGCACCGAGAGCGCAATGACCACTTGCTGCCAGTCGGAAACCAGATGATGGAACGGGCCAAACAACACCCGGGCAATCAGGATGATCGCAGCAATTTTGGGTGCCGTGGAAAAGAAGGTAGTGACCGGCGTTGGCGCGCCTTCATACACATCCGGGGTCCACATATGAAACGGGACAGCCGAAATTTTGAAGGCCAGTCCGCACAGCAAAAACACTATGCCTACGATCAAACCAATTGATCCGGACCCGGTTGCTGCGGCGGCAATCCCTTCGAAGCGCAAATGGCCGGAAAAGCCATAAATCAACGATGCGCCATAGAGCAGCAAGCCAGATGACAGCGCTCCCAGCACAAAATACTTCAACCCGGATTCCGAAGATCGCAAGCTGTCGCGATTGCTGGCGGCCAGCACATACAACGCCAAACTTTGCATCTCCACGCCGATATAGAGGCTGAGCAAATCATTGGCCGAAACCATGATCAACATGCCCAAGCTGGCAAACAGCACCAATATGCCAAATTCTGCGCTCAATCGATCTTCGGTTTTCAAATAGCCATGAGCCAGCCATAAGCTAAGCGCCGAGGCAATTAACGCCGAAAACTTACCAAATGTGGAGAGGTGATCCAGCACCAAAGCGCCGCCAAACATCTCTAATGAACCATTGGGTATACCACGCAATGTTAGCACTGCTGCAAGAATGAGCGCCACAACAATAGCCAGATTAACCGGCCCGGCCATGCGCCGACCGCCAAACGCACCGACCAGCAATAAGACCAAAGCCGTTGCAACCAGAAAGGCTTCTGGTGCCATTGCGGTTATATTGGAAACCAGATCAGCCAATGTCCACTCCTCCTGAAGCGGCCAAAGCCAGCCCCGCATCTATTCGTTCAATCAGTGCCTCAATGGCCGGACCGGTGATATCGGTAACCAAAGTCGGCAGGACGCCTAAAATCAATGTGCCCAACACCAAAGGCGCAAAGGTAATCAGCTCTTTGCGGGTCACATCGGTAATTTTAGCCAGCTTCGTATTTTGCATCTCGCCGTACATCACTTCGCGATACAGGTTGAGCGCGTAAATCGCCGAGAAAATAATCCCGGTTGTGGCCCCAAACGCCACCCAAGTATTAACCCGAAACACCCCGACCAAAGTCAAAATCTCACCAATAAACCCGGACGTAGCCGGCAAGCCAACATTGGCCATAGTGAACAGCAAAAAGATCGCGGCATAAACCGGCATCCGGTGAACCAGACCGCCATAGGCGGCAATTTCACGAGTATGCATGCGGTCATAAATCACACCGACAATCAAAAACAGCGCACCAGAGATCAAGCCGTGGCTGAGCATCTGGAACATCGCACCTTGCAACCCGGCCAAATTCATCGCGAATAGGCCCATGGTCACAAAGCCCATATGGGCCACCGATGAATAGGCAATCAATTTCTTCATATCGGTTTGGCGAAACGCCACTAAAGACGTGTAGATAATGGCAATGACTGACAGGGCAAAAACCACAGGTGCAAAATACTGGCTGGCTAGCGGGAACATCGGCAGTGAAAACCGGATGAAGCCGTAGCCCCCCATTTTCAGCAACACCCCAGCCAGCACCACGGAACCCGCCGTCGGTGCCTGAACATGAGCATCGGGCAGCCAAGTATGAAACGGCCACATGGGCAGCTTCACCGCAAAGCTGGCAAAGAATGCCAGCCACAACCAGGTTTGCAATCCGGGCGCGAAATCAAAGCTGAGCAGCTCGATCATGTTCGAAGTGCCCGCCACATTGATCATGGTGATCACCGCAACCAGCATCAAAACCGAACCCAACAAGGTATAGAGGAAAAACTTGAACGAGGCGTAGACCCGGTTGTCGCCACCCCAAACCCCGATGATTAAATACATCGGGATCAAACCGGCTTCAAAAAACACGTAGAACATCATGATGTCGAGCGCACAGAACACGCCGATCATCAGGGTTTCCAGCACCAGAAACGCAATCATGTATTCGGTAATGCGCGACTTGATGCTTCCCATCGACGCAATAAAGCAAAGCGGCATCAAGAACGTGGTGAGCAATACCAGCAAAATGGAGATACCATCGACGCCCATCCGGTAATGAAAACCGGCAAACCAATTGACGTCTTCGACCAGTTGAAAGGCCGGATCTGCAGGATTGAACTCGATCAGAGCCAATACGGACAATACAAACGTGAACAAAGACGTGACCAAAGCCACGGCAGGCGCATTGCGCTCGACCACGGCCTTGTCGTCAGCCCGGGCAAATGCTTTGAACAGGATCAACAACAAAGCGCCGATCAGTGGCGTAAAGGTAATCAGCGACAACAGATGTGGAAGATCACTCATCTCAGTGGCCTCCGCTCTGGTGCATTAAAATCCAAGTCACAAAGCCCACCAATCCAATTAACATCAAAAACGCATAATGATAGACAAACCCGGTTTGCAAACGCGCCGCTTGACGAGCAATCGCGGCGGTCAAGTACGCAAAGCCATTGGGTCCAAAACCATCGATCATCCGTTGATCGCCGCCTTTCCAGAACCAGTCGCCCAGTCGTTTGACATTTTTGACCAATACCTCGTCATACAATTCGTCAAAATACCATTTGTTGTAGAGAAACGGATGCAGGAATTTTGACTCTTTGGCCCATTTGGTCGCCAGCCCCGGATTGCGGATATAGAGCCAATAGGCAAACGCCAACCCGGATATCATCGCCGCAAATGGCGCCCACAACACCCAAAGTGGCACATGGTGACCGCCGCCGTGTTCGTCAGCTGGTGCAGCGCCATGTTCGGGTGCCGCATGTGCGTCAGCTGCGGGTTCATGAGATGCTGCCTCAACCACTGCATGGCCGGTGTCGGCTGGCTCTAATACCCCTTCAACCACAGTCGAACCGCGCCAAAATCCGGCCGAACTTGAGCCAACGAAATCCGACTTGAATGCTACACCAGCAAAAATCGCACCGGCGGCCAGCAAAGCCAGAGGGACCAACATGGAAATCGAGCTTTCTTTAGCGTGCTCAAAGGTATGAACATCGCCTTTTGGCTTACCGTGGAAGGTCATGAAGATCACCCGCCAAGAATAAAAACTGGTCATCAGGGCAGCAATTACGCCCACCCAAAACGCCGGTGTACCAAAGGCAATACCTGCCTCGCCAGCTAACCAAGCGCCTTCAATGATCGCGTCTTTGGAATGGAAACCGGCAAAGCCGAACGACGTACCCGGAATACCAAATCCGGTTAACGCCAAAGTGCCGATCAGCATAAAGGCCCAACTCAGTGGCATTTTGCTCCACAGGCCGCCCATATAGCGCATGTCCTGTTCGTGGTGCATGCCGACAATGACTGAACCGGCGCCTAAGAATAACAACGCCTTGAAAAATGCGTGGGTGAACAGGTGAAACATCGCCACATTGTACATGCCCAAACCGGCCGCAAAAAACATGTAACCCAGCTGGCTACAGGTTGAATAGGCCACCACCCGTTTGATGTCGTTTTGGACCAAGCCGACCGTGGCCGCAAAAAATGCGGTCATCGCACCGACCATGGTCACGATCATCGAAGTGACCGGAGCCGCATCAAACAATGGCGCACAGCGCACCACTAAAAACACGCCGGCAGTTACCATGGTCGCGGCATGGATCAGCGCCGAAACCGGCGTTGGACCTTCCATCGCGTCCGGTAGCCAGACGTGTAAGAAAAACTGGGCCGATTTGCCCATGGCCCCGACAAACAACAAGAATGCCACCAACTCGATCGCATTAATTTCTAGCCATAGAAAATGAAACACCTGATCCGATTTGGATGCTACATCGCCAAACACGGCGTCGAACGACAAGGATCCAAAAATCGTAAACAGCGCCATGATCCCTAAGGCAAAGCCAAAATCGCCAACCCGGTTGGTGACAAAGGCTTTGATGGCCGCAGCATTGGCCGTTGGTTTTTTGTACCAGAACCCGATCAGCAGGTAGGAGGCCAAGCCGACCCCTTCCCATCCAAAGAAGATTTGCATGAAATTATCGGCTGTGACCAGCATCAACATGGCGAAGGTAAACAGCGACAAATAGGCAAAAAACCGAGGTTTATGCGGATCGTCGGCCATATAGCCCCATGAATATACATGAACCAGCGACGACACAAACGTCACCACCACCAACATCACAGCGGTCAGGGTATCAATCCGCAACATCCAATTGGCTTCGAAACTGCCAATCGCAAACCAGCGAGCGATTTGCACAGTTTTCTCATGGCCCAGATAGCCAACATCATAAAATGCGTAGATCGAAAGCACCGCTGATATGATCAACATGGAAGTGGTGATCAATTGCGCACCAACTATTCCGGTCAGTTTTGGCAATAAACCGGCAATCGCCGCGCCCAGCAGGGGCAAAAATACGATAGCGAGATACATCATGTTTCGCCTAGCCCTTCATCAGATTGATGTGATCGACACTAATGTCGCCGCGATTTCGAAAATAGACCACCAGAATAGCCAACCCGACTGCCGCTTCGGCTGCGGCAACGGTCAGCACAAACAGGGCAAATACCTGCCCGGCCAAATCGTTCAAATGAGCTGAAAACGCCACAAAATTCACATTGACCGACAACAGGATCAACTCGACCGACATCAGGATAATGATGACGTTTTTGCGGTTCACAAAAATTCCGAATATCCCGATGGTGAACAGGATAGCCCCAACCGCCAAATAATGTGCAAGCCCGATTTCCATTTAGACAATCCCCTCGCCTGGTTTGACGTCGACTATTTTCAAGCCGTCTTTTGGCGTGCGTGCCACTTGTGCGGATACGTTTTGGCGCTTCACGCCTTTTTTGTCGCTCAAGGTTAGCAAAATGGCCCCGATCATCGCCACCAGCAGGATCAACCCCGCCGCCTCAAAGAAAAACGCATAATCCGTATAGAGCACCAAACCGAACGCTTCGAGATTGCTTACCCCCGGATCAATTGGCACTTGGGCCACTACGTTTTGCGGCAAGCGAAAGGTTGCACCCAATACGATCAGTTCCACTGTCAGCACAAAGGCCAACAAACCGCCCAACGGTAGGTATTCAGCAAAACCTTGCTTCAGTTCGACAAAATCAACATCGAGCATCATCACAACAAACAAGAACAACACGGCCACCGCGCCCACATAGACCACGACCAGCAACATCGCCAAAAACTCAGCGCCCAGCATCACAAACAACGCAGCCACAGAGAAAAACGTAGCGACCAGAAACAGCACTGAACGCACCGGGTTGCGGGCGATCACCACCATCAGGGCGCAAAAACAGGCCGAACCTGCGAACAGGTAAAAGGCCAGAACGGGAAGTAGATTGGCAAATTCCATACGGGTTTCTCCTGACACCTAGCGGTAAGGTGCATCTAGCTCCAGATTTTTGGCGATTTCACGTTCCCAACGATCTCCGTTGGCCAGCAAACGCTCTTTGTCATAAAATAATTCTTCGCGAGTTTCGGTGGCAAACTCAAAGTTCGGCCCCTCAACAATCGCATCAACCGGACAGGCTTCTTGGCAATATCCGCAGTAAATGCATTTGGTCATGTCGATGTCATAGCGCGTGGTGCGGCGCGAGCCATCCTCACGAGGTTCGGCCTCAATGGTGATGGCTTGGGCCGGGCAAACCGCTTCGCACAATTTGCAAGCAATGCAGCGTTCTTCGCCATTGGCATAGCGCCGGAGCGCGTGTTCACCCCTGAATCTCGGGCTTAACGGGCCTTTTTCAAACGGATAATTCAGGGTCGCTTTGGGCTTGAAGAAATACTTCATACCCAAAATGAAGGCACCAATAAAATCCAACAATAAAAAGGAATGTAAAAATCGGGTGATGCGTTTCATCTCAAGCGCCCCCTTGCACGAAAGTTACCCAACCAGCGACCGCAACAACGGACACCAAAGAGAGAGGTAAAAATATTTTCCAACCGAGCCGCATCAATTGGTCATAGCGATATCGCGGCACAATGGCTTTGACCATTGAGAACAGGAAAAACACAAAACAGATTTTGACAACCAGCCACAACACTGGCGGCACCCAAGTAAATGGGGCAAAGTCAAACGGTGCGTGCCAACCGCCCAAAAACAGAAGGGAAACCATGGTACACATCAGTACAATGTTCAGATACTCACCGATCATGAACAGCAGATAAAGCGTCGAGGAATACTCAACCTGATAACCAGCTACCAATTCGGATTCGGCTTCCGGCAAATCAAATGGTGGACGGTTGGTTTCGGCCAGTGCCGAGATGAAAAACACCACCATCATCGGAAACATCACTAACGTTACCGGCGATAAGGCAATGCCATACCAATGCCAGAACCCGCCGGATTGCGCCTCGACAATGACAGATAAGTTCAAAGACCCACTGAGCAACAAAACGGTGATCAACACAAACCCAATGGAAACCTCGTAGGAAATCATTTGGGCAGCAGAACGCAACGCACCCAAGAACGCATATTTGGAATTGGAGGCCCAGCCGCCCAAAATAATGCCATACACGCCCAGTGATGAAATCGCCAAAACGTAGAGAATACCTACATTCAAATCGGAAATGACCCAGCCCGGGGCGACCGGTATCGCCGCCCAAGCGATGAAAGCCATCACCAACGACAAAATGGGGGCCAGAATGAAAACGGGTTTATCAACCCCAGCTGGAATGATCGCTTCTTTGAATGC
>JAJFFR010000074.1 GCA_021776555.1 Robiginitomaculum sp. | reverse complement strand
CGTCATGCCAAACGGTACGGCGGCGAAAAACGCAAATCCCTTGGACTTGCCTTGCCAATAATAATCGGCGGCGTGGTACATGTCGGCAGCACCGGACGAGACTGCATCAAACTCCTGATGGGCCGGGACCAATTCGCCAGCGCCATATAGTTTGATTTCCAGTGAGCCTTCGGTGAGCAAGCCAATGGTTTTGGCGATTTCTTCGGCAGCTGTACCTAATCCGGGGAACTTTGGCGGCCAACTGGTGACCATACGAAGTTTGGTCACTTTTCGCGTATGAACTGCTGGTGATGAAATGTCAGAATTCCCTTCAGCAGCTGGTGCGTCACCGCCAGAACAAGCTGCGATCAAGCCGGTCATGCCAAGGCCACCAGCGGCCAATATTTTGCGTCGGTCCATTTTAGTCATTTTGGTCTTCCCCTAATCTAGCCCATTCAGTTTGATGTAACACTTCTAACGGCTGGAATCGTTGCTTGTAGTTCATTTTTGTACTGTCTTGTACCCAAAATCCCAGATAAAGATATGGCTGACCGCTCATTTGTGCGCGGTTGATGTGATCGAGGATCATAAAAGTGCCAAGCGACCTTGATGGCTGTTTGGGTGCAAAAAAGCTGTAGACCATGGATGGGCCATTTGCCAGTTGATCAATCAACGCACTAGCCAGTAATTCACCTTCTGCATTGCGATAATCGACCAGTTCAGTTGCGACAACGGTATCTTCGATCAGTTCGCCAAAATCGCCTTGGTCCATGCCATCCATCCCGCCAGATTGATGACGGTCAACTAGGTATTTGCTGATCAGAGCATAGTGTTCATCATCGGCGATCGGGGTTTTCACTTCGCGGATCAAATCCTGATTTTTGGTCAAGATTCGTTTCATGTTTTTGGAAGGTATAAATTCATCGACCAGAACCCGGCTGGCCTTGCAGGCATCACAAGTTTGACAAGCGGGCCGATAGGCAATGCTTTGGGCGCGCCGAAAGCCCACTTCGGTCAAGGCATCGTTTAGTTCACGACCGTCTGATTTGTGCAAATAAGTAAAAAGCTTGGTTTCGTCACGATCTGGCAAATACGGACAAGGCGCAGCCGCTGTTACGAAAAATCGTAATTGTTTGGGCAGAAGCGGAAAGGTCAAATGCGAACCCGTTGGTTACTGCTGTCAGACATGACTAGATGCCAAAAATATACGGCGCGCAAAGCGAAAAAGCCAGCCAAAGCAACAAAATGAGCGGCCCGCCAACTCTGGTGTAATCCAAAAACCGGTAATGTCCCGGTCCCATGACTAGCAAGTTGGTCTGATAAGCAATCGGTGTGGCAAACGAGCAGTTGGCTGCGTAAATTACTGTCAAAATGGCCGCTACCGCCAGTTTGGCTTGCTCATCCGGTGTGTTAGCAAAAGCTTCGGTGGCGCGCACCGCAATCGGGGCAAACAACACAGCAGTTGCGGCATTGGACATCACATTGGTCAACAAAGCGACCACGCCGAATAGGCCAATCAACAAACCCATCGGTCCGTACGGCATTGCTAGATCAACAGCCGTTTGAGCAATCAGGTCGGCCATCCCAACCGCTTGCATGGCACCGCCCATCGCAAAGGCTGCGCCGATCAGCAGGAAAATCCGTAAATCAAGCGCCCGTACCGCTTGGCGTAAGTTTAGGCAATTACTGGCAATCATGGCAATTGCTCCGGCCAAAGCAGCATGCAAAATGGGCAGTAGGCCGGTAACGGCCAACAGGATAATGCCACCAAAAATGGCCCGCGCCACCAAAGCGCGGCGGATGTCTGGCACTTCACTCATCGACCATAGCAAGACCAGTAAATCCCGGTCATGTCGCAAGGCACGTAAATCTATACGCGCCCCAAAAATCAGTAAATCATCGCCGCCCTGTAACCGGATGGAGGGTAGGGGGCGGCGCACTCGTTGAGCTTTTCGTTCGATCCCAAGCACAATACAGCCGGTGCGGGATCGAAATCCGATACTGGACAGGGATTGACCGACATAGCGGCCATTTGGGGCGACTACGGCCTCGGTCAGAGCCAATTCGCCTTGTGGGTTGTCATGGTGTTCTGCTGCGCCGGTTCGTAGCATGCTGGACAACAAGCTGGCGTCTGATGCCAGCAAATCAGACAGGGCTGTACGTGTGGCCGCGATGGTGAGGAAATCGCCAGCGCACAATGCGGCCTCGTCAGAAAAGGGTGGCAAAAACGTCTGATCGCCGCGCTGAACCATGCGGACCGTCACTGTGTTCAAATCTGGAAACATCCCGGCGATAGGCGTATCGCCCTCATGGGCGTGCCCCGGTGTAATCTCGATCTGGGCGATGTATTGACGGCCGGTGCCTCCGGCGTTTTCCGGGGGCACCCGTTCCGGGATTAGTTTGCGGCCAATGGTCGCCATATAAACCAAACCAACACCAGCCAAGATCAAACCCAGCGGTGTCTGGGTGAAAAAGCCCAATCCCATGTTTATTTCGCGGTGTAGGACATCAGCAACCAGCAAATTGGTGGAAGACCCAATCAGGGTGACCATTCCAGCCAATATCGAGACGTAGGATAGCGGGATCATCACGCCAGATGGCGAAGTTCCCACCCGACCGGCAATCGAGACCAAAATCGGAATGAACATCACCACAACGGGTGTATTGTTGATAAAGGCGCTGATCACCATCACAAACAGAAATAGCCCAACCATGGTCAGGGTGGGTCGTTTGTCATGCATGGCCGCCAAAAATCGGGACGGAGATTCCATAGCTCCGGTTTGGAACATGCCTTGTCCGACCACCAACAGGGCTAAAATGGTGATTAGGGCCGGATTAGCAAAACCAGATAAGATTTGTTGCGCGCCAAAACTAGCGTTTTCGACCGGTAAAATCTGGAACCAGACCAAATAAAACCCGATGGCTGCGATAGAAACCATTTCAATGGAAAAACGCTCAAGGGCGTATAGAGTGATGATGACGATCACTGATGCGCCAATTACCCACATTTGAAGCAGAGCCAGTTCCACGATTTTCCTTTTAGCTTAATTGATTTCCAAATTCCGAATCAAGACTAGCAGAAATTGCGGAGGACACACCTTTGCCAAGTTTATCGGTGGCGATATTTTAGCGAAAGTCTCAATACAATTCGCTGTATTGTTGGTTTTGACTGCGACAAATTGCCATTCTCTGAGATTGGTTATCCCATTTTTACCAATTCCATGATTAAATCATTGGTAATTGGGAGAACTTCAAATGGACAATAAATCAGGAACCGGTGCCGCGACGCCAGCCAAACCGACAACACCGGTGCGAAAGCCTGCCGTGCGACGAACCGCCGCCAAGACAGAAGCGGCAAGGAGTGCGCCGAAACCACATACGGCAAAACCAGCCGAGCCAAAATCAAATCCGACGGCAAGTTCCAAGCTGGACGACAGCCCCTTACATCATTTAGCCACTATGCGCCATAATCCCGATGCAATCCGTGAAGCGTTTGAGAACGGTGTTTTCCCATACAAAACCAAAGTGAAACGCAAGGCGTATGAGCGCCATAAGGCCGATTTGCAGGTTGAATTGCTGAAAATGCAGCGTTGGGTCGAAGATACTGGCGAGAAGATTATCATGATCTTTGAAGGGCGAGATGCGGCCGGTAAAGGTGGAACCATCAAACGCATCACCGAACATCTGAATCCACGGGCCGCGCGGGTGGTTGCTTTGGCCAAACCCACCGAGCGCGAACGCAATCAATGGTTTTTCCAACGCTATATTCGACATTTGCCGACAGCCGGTGAAATCGTTCTGTTTGACCGGTCTTGGTACAATCGGGCCGGGGTTGAACGTGTCATGAATTTCTGCCAGCCGGCTGAGTATTTGGAGTTTATGCGTCAAGTTCCTGATTTGGAACGTATGTTGGTGCGCTCTGGAATCCATATTTTCAAGTTCTGGTTTTCGGTAACTCGCGAAGAACAATTGCGCCGTTTCAAATCTCGCGAAACCGACCCACTAAAACAGTGGAAATTATCACCGGTTGATCGGGCATCCCTAGATAAATGGGGCGATTATACTGAAGCCAAAGAAGCTATGTTTTTCTATACCGATACAGCAGATGCGCCTTGGACCATTGTCAAATCCAATGACAAGAAACGGGCCAGACTGGAATGTATGCAACATATTCTGGCTAGTCTGCCATATCCCAACAAGGATACCAAAGTGATCCGTGGGCCAGACCCGTTGATCGTGGGCGGGACGCACCATGTTATTGGCAATTCGGAACATATTCTGGGCGCAACTTTGCACCCTGAATTGCGACGGGATAGCTGAGCTTTAGGCAAGCATTTATAGCTTGTCGAGGTGACGTTCCCCGTCGATTTCAATGCCGCGAATGACTGCTTGCCCATCTTTGGCAACTGATAGGATCACTCGCATTTTGGCTTCGCGAAGTTTGCGTTCCAGCGCCTTTGCACTGGTTTTGTCAGCAAAATAACTTTCGATTTTGTATTGTACGTCGAGGTTCCGGCGATTGATGGACGGTTCATCGTCAGTATCTAGCGAAAATACGCTTATGTCTTCAACGCGGCCTTGCAGGAAGGTTTTCGTCGCGTCTGGCTGGGTCTTGCCAGTAGAAACCGCACGCCAGTCTCCAGCAGGGTTTTGGGCCAATGTGACAAACACCCGATCACCATCTTCAAATTCGTCGTCACCTTCCAGAGTCAGCAGGTCCAAATCATGCAATGGCGTGCGGATGATCACAAAATGGCCCCGAAACAGCGAACGCGGATCAACTGGCTCCATGTCCAGAATGATCTCTGAGCCGCTATTGCGTGCGTGGTTGTGGTCGAGTGCCATCCACACCAGAAATGCGGTTAGAAGGCCACACAGGGCCAGCAAGAGCACCGGGCGGGTCATGCCTCTGTTTCCTTTGATATTCGCTTGTTAAGGCGTAGCGCCAGCACTGACAGCCCCAGTAGCAACAGACCGCCGACCAAGAAGAACAAGGATGTATTCAGCAAATCTTTGAAAGTCTCAAAATAAACGTAATTGGCCTGCGCGGTGAAGCCGACCCCGCCGATCCACATCAAACTGCGTCGATGGGTGCTCATACCGCGCATCAGCAGAGTAACTGAAAGTGCAAAGAAGGCGGCGCCATAAATTATCTGCACCTGAAATTCTCCAATCAATTTCATCAGATAGGGTGAGAACAGGATCAAACCGGTTCCGGCCACAATGCCAATAGCCAAGCTAGATTTGAAGACTTTGGTGCGAACTAGGACAAAGACCAGCCCAATTATCAAGGTCCAAATGGCCCCAGAAACCCAGCCAAACATATGGTTATATTGGTCGCTCATCGTTGGGCTAGTACCGCCCAACGCAAATTGCTGAGCAAATCCAATGACTAAGGCTCCCAATGCCATCCAACCGGTGAAGACGGAGCTGCCAAACCAATGTTTAGACCCCGCAAAACTGGCGAACAGCGCAATGATTGTATAACATCCGGCGAATACTGGGAAAATTTGGAAAGCCTCAAGGGACTCTTCGCCAAACCATTGGATCAACCCGGAAGGGATGAACAATAACAACGAAATAGCCAATATGTTCATGGTGGCGGTGGAACGCATTTTGAGGGCGGTCCAGCCAATGAACACAACCAGAAGCGGGTACAGCCAGTTTTGCAAAAGAGCCGGAATTTCACCAAAAAACGACATTTGCATCCACAGAGCAGCCAGCAAGGCACTGAAGATCAATACTGGGCGCGAGGGTAGTACCCATGCGGTCGCCAGTGCGCCAAGGCACCAGATCAACACCCCGTCCGGGTAATGGGCCTGTATGTTAAAGGTCTGTGCAATCAACATGATAGCCGCCCCAAACAGTGCCGCACCCAGCAAACCAAACGATTGGGCGTAGGTCGACACCTTGCGATGTAGGGCGATGGCGCTAATGCCATAGGCGGCCCACATGGCGCCAAGGATTAACCCGACCCGCAGCAGCTTGCCCATATTGGCCCAATTGGCCGCCACGAAGCTGATCGCCGCAAACCCAAGCAGAACCACACCGAGCATGGCTAGCAAATTGCCGACATTACGGCCTGATTTCTGGCTTTGCACGTGATCAAGGATGTTGTCGCGGGATTCGCCCGGTACCCAGCCTTGGCTGATCCAGTGATCTAGATCCTTGGTCAGGTTTTGTATGTAAAATGGTGATCGCATGACGCGCATCCTGCCCCGGTTCGGCTCTGCCCGCAAGGTGGGGTTTTAAGCGTCAACAAGTGTCAATGAGTGTGATTTATCTGTCATTTGTTTGTGACAGATGTGTCAAACGACCCAACGTGGAGACAAGATCAAGTGTTAAACGGTCAGCCGGAATGACAATAAAAAATGACAATGGTGGTTTGGCTGGAATTTCTAATACCCGATCGCCGCACCGTCTTTTCGCATTTCAGTGGCACCGTGATAGACCCCGGTTGTGGGATCGCGCCGAATGGCTTGATAGCCACCAAATCCGCCATCGCTCGGACCAAGGGTGTGGCCCATGGCTTCGAGTTGCCCGCGCACTTCGTCCGGCACGCCGTTTTCCAAGTGCAGCACGCCGGTTCCAGTTGCTTGTGATCCGGTCGGTTCGGTTGATCCATCATGGTGCCATCGGGCTGCATCGCCAGCCGCTTGAATGCCCAAACCGTAATCAATCATATTGACCAATATCTGCACATGACCCTGTGGCTGCATCGCGCCACCCATCAAACCAAACGAGGCAATGGCCGCGCCATCCTTGGTGACGAAGGCCGGGATAATGGTATGAAACGGCCGTTTACCCGGGGCATAAACATTGGCGTGTCCTTCGTTCAGATTAAACAATTCACCCCGGTTTTGCAGCATGAAGCCAAGCCCGTCCGGCACCAAACCGGAACCCATGCCCCGGTAATTGGACTGGATTAAGGAGACCATCATTCCGTCCTTGTCGGCCACGGTCAGATAGGTGGTGTCTCCATCTTGCAGAATTTGCGGATCGCCAGCCGCAGGCGCAGGCATGGCTTGGTCCGGGTTGATTAGCGCCCGGCGAGTATTGGCATATTCATGAGAAAGCAGAGCCGCCACCGGCGCATCTGCAAAGTCAGGATCGGCATAGAATTTGGCACGGTCTTCAAAGGCCAATCGTTTGGCCTCGACCTGCAAATGCAAGCTCTTGGCGCTCATGAACCCGGCGGCTTTCATGTCAAAGCCCTCCAAGATGTTGAGCATTTGCAAGGCGGCAATGCCTTGGCTGTTGGGTGGCAATTCCCAAACGTCATAACCTCGGTAATTGACCGATTGTGGCTCGACCCATTCTGATTTGTGGTTGGCAAAATCGTCATAGCGCATCGGTCCACCGATCCGCTTCATATAGGTATCAATCGTTTTGGCGACTGGGCCTTTGTAAAAGGCGTCACGGCCTTCGCGGCCAATCAGTTCTAGGGTGTCGGCTAGGTCTGGGTTTTTGAAAATCTGCCCCTCGACCGGTGCTTTGCCATCGATCAGATACGTGGCCCGGGCATTATCGAATTCAGTAAGCAAACCCATGTCGACGGTTTCTTCCAGCCGCCGCATATTTAGCTCCCAGTAAAATGCGATCACTTCGGTGACTGGAAAGCCATTACGGGCGTAAGAAACAGCCGGGGCCAATATCTGATCCATTGGCAAATGTCCGAACTGCTGATGCATTTCAAACCAACCATCGACAGCACCCGGTACCGAAACCGGCAAAACCCCGACCGGTGGGATGGAAGGTGCGCCGTTCAAATGTTGTTTGAGGTCAGACAGGCTCATGCCCTTGGGCGAGCGACCAGAGCCATTTAAGCCATACAATTTTTTGGTTTTGGGGTCCCACAAGATGACGAAAATATCGCCGCCCATTCCATTGGCTACTGGTTCCATCAGACCAAGCGCTGCATTGGCGGCAATCGCGGCATCAACCGCATTGCCGCCTTTTTTGAGGATATCAATGGCGATTTGAGAGGCCAGCGGATGCGCGGTTGCCGCCATACCGTTTTGGCCCAGTACGGCGCTTCGAGTTTCAAAAAATTTCCCGGAAATGCGATCGCCGGGAATCGGGCTTTTGGGCGGTTCGGCGACAGCTTCAAGATTGATGCTCATGGCGGCAAATAGCGCGCTAGCAAGGATGGTGGTAAACCGATGGCGCATGGCGCTTCCCCTTCGTTGACTGAGGGATCAACTTGCCCGGTGAGATTGGACGACGCAAGGGTGGCGAAATACGCCGCCATCAACTAATCGTCAGTTTCTGGCTCCGCAGGTTCTTGCTTTTTGCCAAAGCCCAACAAACCACCCAAGACATCCAGCGCTTTTTCCTCGTCCGATTGTTCGCGAACTTCTGGCTGTAAGGGTGCTGTTTCAGGTTCTGCTTCGGGTTCAGGTTCGGAACCCAAAAATCCTTGCAATACCTTGCCAATATCTCCGCCGACATTCTTTTCGATCAACTTTCGGGCTTCGGACTTGGCGCTGTTTTCCAGCCTTTTTTGTAAAGCGCGCGTATCCAGTCCGGCCCTGATATCGCTCCATGGGCCGTAAATTCGAAATGGTGCGCTTAAGCCGTTCAGATCAATATCGCCGCCTTGACCCTTTAAGGATGCCACGGCTTTTGGGGTCAATTGGTAATCAACACTTTGCTGGCCCAGATCAACTTCACCTGTGCCGGTCACCCGGATCAGCGGGGACAGCATGATCATGTCGGAATTGCGGGCCACGCCGTCTTTGATCTGGAAACTGCCTTTCAAGTCAGAAAAATCGGTTTTTTCTTCCGAGTTGAGATCGGAGGGCAGGGAGCCGGTCAGTAGATAGGTCTGGGCGTTGCGTAAAACGGAGGCCAGATTGATGCCGCGCACAGCACCATCTTTCAGATGTAGGTTCATGGAGCCAGACAGGTTTTTAGCAATCTCGTCGGTGCTGTGTCCGCTGGTCAGTAATTTGAGGTGCAACTCTCCAATGCCATCAAGACGTTCAAATCCGGCGGCAGCCGTAAAGAACGGCAAAGCCTGCAATTCGGTCAAATCACCGGTCAGTGAAAAAGACGGCGTATTGCCTTTGGCGTTCAGGACAATATGGGCGGTGCCAGACCCGCCATAAAGTTCCGTCTCGACCAGTTTGGCATTAAAGCGGCTACCGAGCAGACCCGCCGTGATTTGGGTCGGTCCAAACTCGATATTGCGAACCTTTAAGGCACCCAGATCCAGTTTGAAATTACCGTTGATGGTGCGTAGCACCGCCAGATCAAACTGATCATCGGTCCAAGGTGCAATGGCGGTGCCGGGCGGCGGTACCGGTGGCAGATATGGATTGAGGTCCAATTCGTCCATTTGTAATTTGCCAGTCAGTTTCGGCTTTTTGTTGGTGAACAAGGCCGCAAATGCGCCTTTGGCCTTGATTTGGTCAAACGACAAATCAGCATTGGTAAAGCGCAACCGATCGGGGCGACCCTTGACCTGTCCTTTGATGGCAAACTTGCCAAAGGTGTTTGGACGAGCCGCAAATGGTACATCCGCCGCTTTAGCCAGATTTTTGACCGAAGGAACTTCTAGTTCCATCAACCCGGCAAAATCCAAATCTTTGCTAGCCAAAAAAGCTCCATCGAATGAGAAATTGGCGAGATCACTGTCCACATTGAAGTTTAGGTCGGTTTCTTCGCCTTCGAGAAACCCGCGCAAACTGGCAAGATCAGCATTCAAAGATAGCCCATTACCATTCAAAATCAGGCCAGCTGCTAGCGACATTTTTTTGTTCAAGTTCGGTAATTTCAATTGTAAATTGATGGAACTCAACGTGGTTTTGTTTCCGGTCACACGGTCCGTATACGTTGCGTCACCATCTTTGATCCGCACATCGCCAAGGCTGGCCTGAAGGGGAAGCGCGCCGGGAATGCGGGCGAAACCAGCATTGGCGTTGGCGCGGGTTTGGGCTGCATCGCCAGAACCGATGGCCCAATTGATCGCGTTATTGCGCTTTTTCTCTAATGAAATTGTAGGTCGGACTAAGGTAAACTCGGTGATTTCCACGCGCTTGGAAAATAGCGGTAACAGTTTTACCCCAACCTGCATTTCATCCATTTTTGCAAAATGTTCGGCTGAAAATCCGTCTGGATTATCAATGCGGACATCAGAAGCCGAGGCACTGATGTTTGGGAAAAAATACAGCGATATATCACCGACAATTTCAACATCCCGGCCGAGCAGGGCGCTGGCCTGTTCCTCGATCTTGGATTTGTAAACTTCCTTGGGGACCAGAAACACAGCGGCGGCAATCGCGCCGATGGCAAACACAAATAATGCAAAGAAAGCACCAATCAATCGACGCATGGGGGAGGCCTTTTCAGTTTAGGGCGTGCGCGGTTTTGGATTCTTGTTTTACGGGAGTATATTGACTTAACGTGCAGACCGCGAGAGTTTTTCGCAAACAAATCACATTCGGGAGAGAAAAATGTCCAAAGCCAAAGAAACCAACGTAACCATGAGCCGGCGGCATTTAATCGCTGGACTGGCCGCCGGAACCGTGACCGCCTGCGTAACCAATCCCGAAACTGGTGAAAGCCAGTTCATGTTGGTCAGCGAAGGACAACTGGCGCAAATGGCCGCATCGGCTTGGACTGATGCCAAGGCACAAACGCCGATTTCGCGCGATCCACGCCTCAATAGCCAATTAACCCGCATTGGGGGCCGTATTTCCACGGCAGCCAATCGCCAACATGAAAACTGGGAATACGCAGTATTTGATTCGGATCAGAAAAACGCTTTTGTCATGCCCGGCGGTAAAGTCGGATTTTACCGAGGCATTATGGAGTTCTCCGATAATGAAGATCAAATTGCCGCCATCATGGGCCATGAAACCGGCCATGTAACCGGCCGTCATGCCGCCGCGCGCTATTCCACCCAAATGGCGGCCGGGGTTGGTCTGGCCGCAGCCAATGTTGCCCTGTCGCGTTCCGACACCAAATACAAAAACGAGATCGCTGGTATTTTGGGCGTTGGCGTAACCTTTGGGGTTATTCTGCCCTTCTCACGCAAACATGAATTGCAGGCTGATAAGCTAGGCGTGGATTACATGCACCGGGCCGGGTATGACGTTAAACAGTCAGTACGGCTCTGGGAAAAAATGGCAGCGGACAGCTCTGGTTCGCGCCAACCAGAATTCATGTCGACCCATCCATCGCCCGAAACCCGAGTGCGGGAGCTAGATAGTTACATCCGGGCAAAGGGTTACGCCTGATCCTTGATAAACTCCCGAATTAGCGATTGGGCCAGTCCTGCGTTCTCCATCGGTAGGAAATGACTGGCACCCTCTATGTGGCGGGTTTGAATGCTTGGGTTGAGAGCCGCGAGCCGGGTCAGGTTTTTACGTCGCAAAACCACGCCGGAGCCATCACCACCAACCAACAGGCATGGTGATTTGAGATTGCGTAATGCGCCCCAAATATCGTGTCCGTGCGCCATGTAATTGTGGGCTTCCCACGCAGGGTCACAACTCAATGCAAACTGATCACCATCTTCACGCAAGCCATCGGCCAGGTAGTTTTGCAAAAATCCGTCCTGCCAACTGGCAAACGGGCGGCGCTCGGTATAGCGGGCAATGGCGGCTGCGCGGGTGTCAAAGTTGCGGCGACGGTTTTGGGCGCCACGCACTAATGGGTGCTTGGCTCTGCTGCGCATCGAGATCAGGCCAAAACGCATGCCCCATTGCAGCAGAAACGGCAGGATCGGCGGATCAAAAGCAATGACACCAGCCACCAGATCGGGGCGTTTGGCGGCCGCCAACAAACTGGATGTACCGCCCATTGAGTGCCCAACCAGCACCGGCGGCGTCGAGAAACTAGATAGAACATGGATCAGGTCATCCCGAAATACGTGCCAGTTTCCGCCGCGTTCTTGTGTCGGTAAACCACTTCGTCCGTGGCCACGCATATCCAATGCCATCACGGCGAATGGATCGGCTAATTGTTGCAGGAGGGGCAGATAAGTGCGCGCGTTAAATCCGTTGGCGTGGACAAACACAATGGCCGGGTCTGTCTTGATCTCATGGTTGACCAAGGCGTGCATCGTCCCATCAGGTAGGGGCAAGGATCGTCGCTTGAACGGGGCAGGCAGAGAATCGGAAGCTTGTGTAGTCATTCATTTTTCTAGGCTTTAGCCTCGCAATTGACCAGAGCCAGCACGGTGTTCCGGGCGCACTTCAAAAAATGCAAAACATGGCTTGCCCAATGAAGCGGCGCACATTAGGTTCCGCGCCCGTATGGCAATGATTTGTGCCGCCTTAGCTCAGTAGGTTAGAGCGCCGGTTTGTGGAACCGGAGGTCCTTGGTTCGAGACCAAGAGGCGGTACCATTCTTCTTTGTCCTAACGCGATGCTAGCGCTCGCTGCATGAGAAAACCTTCGCCTGTCCTATCGCGACGGCAAGCCTCGTTAGTTGAGGACGTGTTTTTTTTCTGGTCCTCTTCACCTTAAGGTGCTGCGAAGCAGCCTCGAAGGGCGCGACGACAAGCCTCGCCATGTATAAGATGCTGCAATTAAAACATTCCTATCTCCAATACGCTCACCCGCTCTGTAGCACTGGCTCGATTCGTAAGAAATGAGTGAGCGCTCACTCTGAAAAATTATTAAACAAGACAGTTTTGCCGCCTGCGCCTCCATCTTCTTCTTCTTCGACGAAAATAAGCACGGAATTGTTGGATTTATTTTTTCGATCTGAATACCTCTGACCATATATTAACTTTACGTACCTGCATGGGTTCGTATGATTGCGTAATCGTGTGTATTTTAGGAAGTTTCGAATGAAAAATCGTATCTTTGTTGGACTGATTTGCTCTTTTGCTTTGCTGGCATGTCAGCCCGAAGATTCTGCTACTAAATCAGCCGCGTTGAGCTTACCAACCGGTGTGACTTTGATTGAAACCAAAGCCCGAGCGGCGGGCGAGATCGCTATTCCGTATTCAAAATATCGGTTGGAGAACGGCCTGACGGTGATTTTGCACGAGGATCATTCGGACCCGATGTTGCATGTGGACATCACGTACCATGTGGGTTCGGCCCGCGAAGACGTTGGCAAATCCGGCTTTGCCCATTTCTTTGAACACATGATGTTTCAAGGCTCCGAACACGTCGGCGATGAGCAGCATTTTAAGATTATTTCTGAATCTGGTGGGACGCTAAACGGCACCACCAACACCGATCGCACCAATTACTATGAAACCATCCCGGCCAATCAGCTGGAAAAAATTCTGTGGCTCGAATCTGATCGGATGGGTTTTTTGCTGGACGCCGTAACGCAGGAGAAATTCGAGGTGCAGCGTGAAACAGTCAAGAACGAACGGGGGCAGAGCTATGACAATCGGCCCTATGGCCTGTTGCGCGAACGGATCAATGAAGCCCTGTTTCCGGCCGGTCATCCATATTCATGGCAGACCATTGGCTATCTGGAAGATCTGGACCGGGTTGATGTAAATGATTTGAAGAAATTTTTCCTGCGCTGGTATGGACCGAATAATGCTACTTTAAGCATTGGTGGTGATCTCGATCAGCAGCAAACCTTGGAATGGGTGGTCAAATACTTTGGCTCTATACCGCGTGGGCCAGAAGTGGACGCGCCAACAGCACCATCCGTTTCACTGGATGCGGATCGCTATATCTCAATGGAAGACAATGTGGCCCTGCCGCTGATTTACATGTCTTGGCCGACCGTTTCAGCCCGCCATCCAGACGAAGCTCCGTTGGACGTGTTGATGTCCATATTGGGCACCGGCAAGACGTCTTTGCTCTACAAAAACATGGTCAAAAACGGCTTTGCTGTGCAGGCTGGTGCAGGTCATGCCTGTCAGGAATTATCCTGTCAGTTTACCTTGTTTGCGCTGCCCAATCCGGCCAGCGGCAAGTCTTTGACCGATTTGGAAAAGATCGCGCGTGACTCGCTGGACGAGTTTGAGGGGCGCGGTGTCGAGGAAGATGATCTGACCCGGGTGAAAGCCGGAATTGTTTCGGGGATGATTTATGGCTTGGAAAGCGTCAGTGGCAAGGTAAGCCAACTGGCATTTTATGAGACGTTTACCGGTGATCCAGATTATACCGGTGCCGATATTGCTCGCTATGAAAACGTCACCAAAGACGATGTGATGCGGGTCTACCGCCAATACATCAAAGGCAAAAACACGGTGATTATGAGCATTGTGCCCAATGGCAAGTTGGATCAAATCGCCCATGAAGATACTTGGGTGCGCCCATCTAGGGATTTGCCGGATTATCAAAAAACCGATGCGGACAGTTTGCAAGTCAGACTGGCCAACGATGATTTTGATCGCAGCCAGCAACCGGCAGCGGGAGCCAATCCCGTTTCGAAACTACCACCGATCTGGCGCGAGACATTGGCTAATGGAATTGAGGTTTTGGGGGCGTTGAACGATGAAGCGCCGACCATGACCATCAGTTTACGAATTGCCGCCGGACACAAAATTGATCCTTTGGGCAAGGTCGGGCTGGCTAGTTTGACCGCCGCCATGATGGATGAAGCCACCAATGCTTCGACCAATGAGGAGTTAAGCAATCGATTGAGCAAATTGGGTTCGTCGGTTAGTTTTGCGGCCGGTGATAACTTCACGATTTTGAGCATCCGCTCGTTGACGGCCAATCTGGATGAAACCTTAGCCATAGCGGCTGAGAAATTGTTTGAACCTAAATTTGATCAAGATGATTTTGATCGGGTCAAAGCGCAAACCCTGCAAGGCATTGAGGCCGGCAAGAAAAACGCGGCAACCACCGCGACCAATGTATTTCGTAAGCTGGTCTATGGCAGCAATAACGCTTTTGCTTGGCCGGGGCAGGGCGTAGCTGAAACCGTTGCCGCGATCACGCTGGATGATGTAAAAACCTATCATGCGGCGCACTATACGCCAGATGCAGCCACGGTGATTGCAGTTGGCGATCTGTCTCAGGCTGCTCTGATGCAAAAGCTTGCGATTTTCGATGGCTGGAGCGGCGAAGAGGCCATGCAGCCAATTTTGCAGCCCTTTCCAGAATTGGCTGTTGGCACGCTTTATCTGATTGATAAGCCGGATGCCGCCCAATCAGAAATCCGCATTGGACGGCGTGCCATCCCTTATGATGCCACTGGTGAATATTACCGGCTGGGCCTGATGAATTACAATTTGGGCGGTGCATTTAACAGCCGGATCAATCTAAACCTGCGCGAAGACAAGGGCTATACCTATGGCGCCCGATCCGGGTTTGGCGGCGATATGGATACGGGCCGCTTTACAGCGCAAGCCGGGGTGCGGGCCGATGTCACCGACAAGTCCATTATCGAGTTCAAAAACGAAATCGGTCATTTTTCAGATGGTGGAATGGCCGAAACCGAACTGGCTTTCTTAAAAAGTGCCTTGGGCCAGCGTGACGCGCGGGCCTATGAAACA
>JAJFFR010000073.1 GCA_021776555.1 Robiginitomaculum sp. | reverse complement strand
GAACCCAGCAGAGCCAACGAGACGGAGCGCCTCGTATTCAAAAACTCCAGAACCTCAGTACTGGGCGTGCATGCGGCAAGAGGTTTGCACAAAACGGGTGGCTCAGGGAATTTTACCATGATCGTTATCCGAAAATTGAATTTTGACGGATGCACTCCGCCCTGCCTATACTGAACCGTGTTTTGCCCTGACATTGCAAGGACTGTTATGAGTATTGAACCCGCTTGTTGTGAGCAAGCCAGCAAAAGCCCGGCTGAGCGGCGCCATGAACGTGTACGCGGTTCAATTATATCGGCGGCTGAAAAGATTTTTGCCCGCGAAGGGGAAATTGCCGTTTCCATGCGTCGCCTGGCCGAAGAAACTGACTACTCACCGGCGGCTCTTTACAAATACTTTGGTTCAAAATCCGAAGTGTTTAATGCGGTGCGTGAGTCCTTTTTTGAGCGCCTTGTCTCGCGGATTGAACAAGCCACATCTGGTGGTGGCAGCGCCGTCATGATTTGCCGGGCAACGGCGCGGGCCTATATTGATACGGCGCTGGAAAATCCTGGCACCTATTTGATGGCTTACTCAAGTTGGTCAGATCATCTGCCACAGGATGTAGGTACATACGGCAATCAGGCCGCTGGACAACTCGAAACCCTGATCGCCATGGGCGTTGAAACTGGCGAGTTTTCACCGGTTGATATTTCGCTGGCTGGTAAATCAATTTGGGCGGCAGTTCATGGGCTAACCAGCCTGTTAATCCAGGTTCACGAACTGGGATCAGGCGTTGATGGCACAGAGAATTACTCCAATGATGAAATGATCAATTTTCATATTGAATTTATGATCAAGGGACTCTGCACAACCAAATAACGGTCTGCACATCGTGATAAATGCATGAGGGATATACATAAAAGTGAATAGCATTCACTTTTATCCCTCAAACTATTACCTATATTACCGTCCAAGATCAGAATCATGATCGCCAAAAAACTTGGATTTGATGAGATGACTAACGCCCGCCTTCCCTTTATTGCGCTGACCCTACTGGGGTTCATTTTGATCGCAGCCATATCTTGGCGCGCCAATGCAGTTGATGAAGCCCCGGACGCAAGCCCGGTACCCGTGCCCATCTTACGGGTCCAGATGCAAGATCACCTCGAAATTTCTTCGACTTGGCCCGGTACAATTTCTGCCCGACGTCAAAGTCATCTTGGGTTTGAGCGCAGCGGCCTGATTAAGCGGGTCTATGTGGACACCGGAGATTTTGTTAAAAAAGGCGATCGGTTAGCCAGCTTGAATACCAATGCACAACGTGCCGATCTCGCAGCGGCTAAAGCCATCAGCGCCCAATCGCAAGCTGCCTTGAATATCTCTGCCGCCACCGCAAAACGCCAGCAATCATTAGCCAATTCGGGACATATTTCCTCGCAACGACTGGAAGAGTTTTTGGCCAATCAAGCCAGTGCAGATGCAGCATTAGGCGCAGCAAATGCCCAAGCCAACGCGATTTCGGCCCGCCTGTCGCTTTCGCACATTTTTGCTCCCTATGACGGCACGATAACCGCGCGCCATATGGATGAGGGCACCATTGCCGGGCCGGGCGCTGCGGTTTTGGAATTGGTTGAAAGCGAGCATTTGGAACTAAAAATTGGCCTGCCGGTTAAAATTGCCAGCTCATTAACACCGGGCGATCTGGTGCAAGTCGTCATTGGTCAAGGTGTAACCCAAGCGAAATTACGGCGTTCAACCAATGTGGTAAACCCAGTCACGCAAACGGTTGATACGATATTTGATTTTACCGGCAAAGGTGCGAAGCCTGTATCCGGTCAATCCGCCCGAATTCAGTTGCAGGACCAATTACTGCAACGGGGGTTTCTGGTGCCCATATCTGCCCTTCGAGAGGGAAATCGCGGGTTGTGGTCGCTCTATACTTTGCTGCCCCAGAAAAATGACCAAGCCTATATCCTGTCGCCAGTTCCGGTTGAAATCATTCATGCTGGCGAGCGAGATGTATTCGTCCGTGGACCCATCAAGAACGGAAGCATGGTTTTACGCGCCGCCGGGCAAAACACCTCGGTTGGCATGCGTGTGCGGCCCATGAATGGCACAAACAATGAGTGAGCTGTTTTACAAAAATCCACGGCTAGCCATTCTAGCGGTTTTTCTGATTATTGCGTCTGGTATCGGCGCCTTGATCACCTTGGGTCGTCAGGAAGACCCGACCCTGTCTGAACGCTTTGCGTTGATCATTACCAATTATCCGGGTGCATCTGCCGAACGGGTTGAGGCGCTAGTGACCGATCCGCTAGAAAACGCCATCAAGGAACTCTTTGAGATCAGAGACACCGGATCAACCTCAAAAAACGGCGTGTCCATTATCAGCGTTGAACTCAAAGAAGAATTCACTGGTAAACAAGTGGAGCCGGTGTGGACGCAAGTTCGCGAACAGTTAAACAAAGGCACCTTGTTATTGCCGCCGGACGCTGGCGCACCCGATCTACGTCGCCAGCATATTGGCGCAGATACTTTGATTCTGGCGTTTTCCATGGAAACCGGTTTTGAAGACAATTTGGAGCTGATTGGCCGACTGGCCCGCGACCTTCAATTAAAGTTCAAAAATCTGCCGGGCACCGAAGAAACGGTGGTCTATGGCACAGTAGAGCCAGAAATTCGAGTGGATATCGATCTAGATCGCTTGCAGGCCATGGGACTTGATCCAACTTCTCTAGCCAACATTATGCGGGCCGCAGATGTCAAAACACCGGCTGGACAAATTCGCACCTCAACCAATTTATTGTCGCTCGAAGTGGCCGGCGAGCTAACCGGGATTGAGCGGGTCAGAGAAATTCCGGTACGCGAATACGCCGATGGTACAGCAACCCGTTTGGGCGATATCGCCAAGGTCAGCAAGACCTACAAACAGCCGGAAAGCTCTATGGCGTTTCGCAATGGTAAACGGGTCATTTTGTTTTCTGCCTACATCACCCCCAACCAGCGGGTTGATCTGTGGAACGATAAAGCCTTTGCAATCATTGATGAATTTCGCGTTGACTTACCAGCCAGCATACAGTTGGAAGCGATCTTCCAGCAAGAACACTATGTGGCAGACCGTCTGGAAGGCTTGTTTCGAAATTTGGTTTTCTCAGCCATCTTGGTCTTCATATTCTCATTCGTGATTCTGGGCTGGCGCGCCGCCATTATTGTAGGTTCAGCTCTACCGCTGACCATTTTCATGACGGTGACTCTGTTCAAGGCGATGGGATCTCCATTACACCAGAGGTCGGTAACCGGCATTGTTATTGCGCTGGGATTATTGATCGATACCGCCATCGTGATGGTCGATGAGTATGGCTTGATGCGCCGCCGTGGGGCCGGACCTAATGAGGCCATCCGAAAAACCTTTCGCCATTTATTTGCGCCCCTGCTCGCTTCAACCCTGACCACCATGTTTGCCTTTGCACCCATTGCCTTGATGTCGGGTGGAGCTGGTGAATTTGTTGGAATGATGGGGGTTTCAGTTATCTTTGCGGTTGGCTCCAGCTTTGTACTGGCCTTTACTTTGATCCCAGCTTTTTCCGCTTGGTTCGACAAAGAACCCGACCCGGACAAACCCTATCGGTTCTGGAGCCGTGGTCTTCGCATTAACTTGCTCACCGCCGGATACCGCAAAGTGCTGGACTTGATCATCGCCCGACCATGGGTGGGGCTGTTGGCCAGCTTTATTGTTCCTGCAGCGGGATTTTTTGCCGCAACCACTTTGCCTATGCAGTTCTTCCCGCCAGTGGATCGGGATATGTTTCAGATACAATTGACCATGTCGGCTGACAGCTCATTGGAAAACACCCGCCAACGGGCAGAGGAAATCCGGCAATTCATCGCCGCCGAAGATGGTGTGAAAAACGTCACATGGGTAATGGGTAGCGCCGCCCCCAAAGTGTTTTACAACGTATTTTCATCAGGTGCGGTAACCACCAATTTGGCCAACGGTTTTGTCGAAACCCGCTCGGCCGATGATACGCGGCGCATTGTGGTTAAAATGCAGCCTTTGCTGCGTAGCACTTTCCCCGATGCGCGGATACTGGCCTTACCTTTCGAGCAAGGTCCGCCAGCCAATGCGCCGATTGAATTACTTGTCAAAGGGCCAAACTTTGCAGAACTGGACCGGTTGGGCCAACAAATGCGGGCCGTACTGGCCGCAACACCGGGCGTTACCTACACCGTCGCGGAATTGCAAATGGGCCAAGTTGTGGCCTCATTGGGTGCGGATGAAACGGCAACTGGACGAGCCGGGCTGGCACTTACTCAGCTGGCCGGTCATTTGAACACTCAATTTGAAGGCATATCGGCGGGCAGCGTACAAGAAGGATTAGAGCGCATCCCCGTGCGGATCCAAGTTGATCCAAACCAACGGGCATCTTTGAACAATGCGCTTTCCATGCCGCTTGCGACCGCCGGTGGCGGTACGGTTCCTGGCGCCTTAGGCCAAATGACGCTGATCCCAAAAATTGCTCTGATCCCACATGAAGATGGGGAGCGTTATAACGGGATATTGGCCTATCTCGAACCCTTTACCCTGCCTTCAACCGTGTTAAGGGACTTTGAAACCCGGCTGGAACAAACTGATTTTGTACTGCCGCATGGTTACAAAATGGTCATCGGTGGTGACGCGGCCAACCAAGGCGACGCTGTAGGTTCGTTGCTTGCTACTGCCCTGCCCCTATTGATCCTGATGATTGGTGCTGTGGTGCTGGCTTTTAACTCGTTTTCCTATGCCGGAATTGTTGGTGGCAGCGGAATTCTGTCCATCGGACTGGCCCTGTTTTCCATCTGGCTATTTGGTCAAAGCATGGGCTTTATGGGCATTGTCGGGATTATGGGATTGGTCGGTTTATCGATCAATGGCAGTATTGTGGTACTGACCGCGCTAAAGGCCGATGAAAAAGCCAAAGCCGGAGACCCGGACGCCACGCGCGAAACGGTAATTGATGCCACCCGGCACATTGTAGCCACCACTTTGACCACCATTGGCGGCTTTATTCCGCTTTTGATGTTTGGTGACAGTTTTTGGGGGCCATTGGCTACAGCGATTGCTGGCGGAGTTACTGGATCAGCCGTTTTGGCTCTGATTTTTGCACCCTCAGCCTTCGTGTTGCTGGCGCGTGCCCGGGTTGCTCATAAGCGCCGCGTGGTGATCGTTACCCACAAGAAACAACTGGCTCTGGAAAAAGCCCGTGCGCTTTGGAAGAAAACCTAATTAGGCAAAATGCCTCAGCACTGGCAATGCCCAAGGCCAATCCCTATATGTTGAAGACTGTACGCAAAGGAAACCGACCATGAGCAATGTAATTGACATGAAAAATCAGGGCGATGACAGCTCTGTCTGGCCACGCCTGCGATTAGAAGCGGCTGGTGCTGCGGCCAGCGAGCCGACATTGGCCTCCATGCTGCACGCGGTCATTCTCAACCATGATAATATCGCCGATGCGTTGTCGTATATTCTCGCCAATAAAATTGGCGATTCTAATTTGAACCAGATGCAGGTCCGCGAAGTATGCAGCCAAGCCTTTGCGGCAAAACCAAAAATTTTGGAACAAGCCGCCGCCGATGCTATCGCGTTTGAAACGCGCGATGCGGCTTGCCACGGATATTTACAACCGTTTTTGTTCTTCAAGGGCTTTCAAGCCCTGCAAGGCTATCGCGTGGCGCATTTCCTGTGGGAAGAAGGTCGTCAGACTCTGGCCTACCATTTTCAATCTCGCATCTCAGAACTGTTCGGTGTGGACATTCACCCGGCGGCGCGTATCGGTCACGGCATCATGATTGACCATGCAACCAGCATCGTCATTGGCGCAACGGCCCATGTGGGTAATGATGTATCCATGTTGCACAGCGTAACTTTGGGCGGCACTGGCGCTCACGAAGAAGATCGTCACCCGAAAACTGGCGAAGGCGTATTGATCGGTGCCGGAGCCAAAGTGTTGGGCAATATCAAGATCGGCGATTATGCCCGCATTGCGGCTGGCTCTGTGGTCCTAAAACCCGTCCCTTCACGCTGCACCGTGGCCGGCGTTCCAGCCAAGCCAGTTGGTGATTGTTGCCCCGAACCCGCAAAAAGCATGAACCAGGTGCTGGATACCGATTGAAGAACCTCGTCGCTCTGGCTATTTTGCCCAGACAAAAGTGATTCTCAAACGGATAAATTGAAAAGGCGAGAGACGGCAATGACTGATGAGGAAATTCTAAAACTTCAGGTTCATTTGTGTGAACGGTTGAACCCGTCCGTTACCCTGCGCCGACGCGGCAAAAAGGATGATTCTGTCGAAGCCTATGTTGGCGATGAATTTTTGGGCATCTTGTTCAAGGATGACGAAGACCCAAGCGACATTTCCTATAATCTGGACGTGGCTATTTTAGCCATGGATCTGGAATAACCCTTTGCCGGTTTATGCACTTGGTGACTTGCGGCCAGACTTGCCAGAAGACGGCAAGTACTGGATTGCGCCCGATGCACAAGTCATTGGCCGGGTAACCTTGCATACCAATGCTTCGCTATGGTTTGGGGTTGTGGCCCGGGGCGATATGGACCGCCTGACCATTGGCGAAAATTCGAACATTCAAGATGGCACCGTTTTGCACTCGGACGCTGGGTTTCCGATGACCGTCGGCAAAGGCGTAACCGTCGGCCACAAAGCCATGCTGCACGGCTGTACCATCGGCGATAATTCGCTAATCGGCATCGGCGCAACCGTGTTAAATGGCGCAGTCATTGGCAGAAACTGCCTGATCGGCGCTCACGCCCTGATCACCGAAGGCAAACAAATCCCTGACAATTCAATGGTCGTCGGCGCCCCCGGCAAGATCATCCGCGAAGTCAGTGAAGAAATGGCCGAAATGCTACGCGCTTCGGCTGAGCATTATGTAACCAACTGGCAAAACTATGCGAAGACGCTGCGGGTAGTTTGAAACACTCGGTTTG
>JAJFFR010000072.1 GCA_021776555.1 Robiginitomaculum sp. | reverse complement strand
GTGGCGGAGGTGGTGGCGGAGGTGGTGGCGGAGGTGGAGGTGGCGGCGGTGGTGGCGGAGGTGTTGCGCCAAAACTAAGCCGGAACTGAGCGAATACGTCATGGGACTGATAATGTCCGGTATCAATCGCACCATTTGAAGAAGCAAAATCAAGACTTTGCGCTTGGAAATAACGATATCCAAGATCAAACGCCAGATTATCAGACAAATCCCAGCCTAAACCAACCAAAGCATTCCATGCAAAAGTTGTCGCACTATCATGCGCGATGGCATACGGGTCAGTCAGAGAAACGCCATTTTGGAAACCGTGCGCTGACAAATCAACGTCTGCAATACCGGCGCCAACGCCCAAATAAGGCTTCACAGCCATGCCAACATCAAAATCCTTAATGACATTAGCCATTACCGACCAGGAACTAAAGTCACTGTCGCTAAATGCATGCTCACCGACCAGACCGGTTTCATTGTAACGTTGGGTCAGGTCAAAATCGAGACGCCACCCATCATTGTTCAAATACTTACCAAAGCCCAAAGTAGGCCGCAGCGCACTGGCAGAATCCACTTGGCCATTCAGACCACCGGAGAATGTCATGTCGTCGAGCGTGCCAATACCGACACCAGCCCGAGCATACCAGCCATCATCACCAGCTGTGGCGATGCTAGGCAAAGTCATCAGCGCAGCAACGGCTACGGCTGATAGAAACGTTTTCCTCATAGTACCCCTCCCGAGGCATTACCTCGAAGTTAAAATGTTAGCGACCTGCCAGAACAGGCCAAATCAACGCGTATCGGATGAATCGGTTACCTGACGCACCCGTCCAAGAAATTGGGTACAGGAACATCAAAGTCTTGACTAGTAAAAACCGTTAAAAAAACGGATATGGGAAAGAAAAGCCCCAGTTTGTGGTTCTAACGACACAGACAAACCGCCGAAAACCAAACTAATCCTTGTTTTTGAGGGATTCTGCCACTTCGGGGGGCATGTAGTTCTCGTCATGCTTGGCCAATACTCGACTGGCAATAAAAATGCCGTCAGGCCCCAATTTTCCCTCGGCAATTACCCCCTGCCCTTCACGAAATAAATCCGGCAAGGGCCGGTTAAACGTAACTGGTACACTTTTCTCGAAATCTGTAACCACAAACGTGACATCCAACCCGCTCAAGCGTTGAAATGAACCGTCCTCAACCATGCCGCCCAGCCGGATTTTGGTATCAGCCGTTGGAGGGGTCGCCAATAATTCAGTTGGCGCATAAAAATATGAGATATTGTCGCGCAATCCAGAAGCGGCCAAGGCCAGCGCGCCAACCAAAGTGACCAAACCAATTGCCAGCAATGATAATCTGCGATTCTGGTGTTTTGGTTTCACCAATGAACTCCACACATAACAGGATAAAATATATAATTTTTATTGAGGTCTATTTGTCATGAGCACAAAATGGGTGCAAGCCATTACCGTTCAAAAAATACCGACCGCGACCATTTGTCCAACAGGCCTTTTGGGTTGAAAATGAACCGCCGCGCGACGTTGTGGTCCATTGACATGCATCGTTTTCCTGTATCAAACAATTTTCGCTTGGGCCGCACACTGGCCGACTGACCGATCACTGGGCCGAACCATATGCAATTTCAAAATCCCTGTTCGGTACGATGTAAAAACCTCGGGTTTTCCCGTGGTTTGGTACCAATTTTTTCAGGTGTGAATTTTGAATTATCGCCAGGTCAGGCTCTCATGGTGCGTGGCACAAATGGCTCTGGAAAAACCAGCTTGTTGCGTGTGTTGGCTGGCTTCAACCGGGCCGAAACCGGCTCGCTCAGCTTTCGCTTTGGATCAGAGGATTGGTCAAACGGCCCCGCACAATTTGGTGTCGGCTGGTTGGGACACCAAAATGGATTGAGCGAAGAGCTTAATCCAGTTGAAAATTTGCGGTTCTGGTTGAACTCCAACCAAGATCAAGCAGACGTCGAGCGCGTATTGGCCCAAGTGGATATGACTGACCTTCAATTACAACCCGTGCATACGCTGTCGGCCGGTCAACGGCGCAGACTAGGACTAGCCAGACTACTATTGGGCAATCATTCACTTTGGTTGATCGACGAACCCGGTGCAAATCTGGACAAAAATGGCAGCGCACTGGTCGAGGCACTGTTGGAGCAACACATCAAGAGTGCTGGTTGCGCCATCATCGCGTCCCATGAAAAATTGCAACCAAATGTACCGACCAGTTACATTACCTTGCAGGCGGCATCTGCATCATGATGCGCGAAATCATGCAAATCATCATCCGGGACTTAAATATCGCCAGATATTCAGGTGGCAGCTGGTCGCAAGGCGCTATCTTTTTTGTGCTATTCACCCTATTGGCGGCCTTTGCTCTGGGGCCAGAACAAGCCGCCCGCGCCAATATGGCACCTGCCTTAATTTGGTTGGCCGCAACCCTTTCAAGTCAATTGGCATTAGGTCAATTGTTTTCCAACGATCTTGGCAATGGAATGCTGGATTGCTGGAAAACCTCAAATCGACATATGTCCAGTTTTGTTTTGGGCAAATTCATTGCCCATTGGGCGCTGGTGTTTGGCCCCATATTGGCATTAGCCCCGCTGGGTGCATTGATGTTGGGCGCACCGATGAGCACGCTTAGCCCCCTCCTCCTGTCCTTACTCATTGGTGGCCCAGCATTGATTTTATTTGGCGGCATGGCTGCGGCTTTGGCCGCAAATATCAAAGGCAATGGTTTGTTGGTTGTCCTGCTGTCTGGCCCGTTGCTGGCCTCTCCATTGATTTTTGGCGTGGGAGCCGTACAAGCTGGGCTAGGTGACACAATTGACCTAAAAATTTTAGGGGCCATTACACTGGCGGCTTCGGTATTTTGCCCAGTCATCTCCGTAGCCGCGCTTAAAGTCCATCTGGAATAGATAGAGATAAGAAACCCAATGTTGTCATATTTTGCAAATCCAGTCCGGTTTCAGAACCTTTCCAAATGGATGGTCCCCATACTGGGTCTCGCCGCGCTTGGCTTGATCTTGCCAGCTTGGATGATGGGACTGTTTGTGGTGCCCATAGATTATCAACAAGGCGAAGCGTTTCGCATTATTTATGTACATGTCCCGGCGGTCATTGCGTCATCCGCTGTCTATGCTTTTTTAGCCGCCGCCAGTTTTGTCAGTTTTGTTTGGCGACACTCATTGGCCGATAGTGCAGCCCGAGCGGCGGCACCGATTGGCGCAGCTTTTACCTTTTTAGGCCTGCTTACTGGAGCATTGTGGGGCAAGCCAATGTGGGGGGCATATTGGGTTTGGGATGCTCGACTGACCTCTACTTTGGTCATGTTCTTCTTGTTTGTCGGTTATATGGCCATTCGCGGCACTATTCGTGATGAAATTGCCAGCGCCAGAATTGGGGCCATTGTAGCAATGGCCGGTGCAGTCAATTTACCGATTATCAAATTTTCGGTCGATTGGTGGGCTTCGATACACCAACCGGCTTCTCTAATGCGGGCCGGTGGATCAGGCATTGATAGCTCCATGCTGCCACCGCTTCTGATGGCGATTGCCGGGTATTTGTGTTTGTTCGGCTGGCTGGTTCTACTTAGCATGTTAAGCGAATTGGACGAGCGGCGCGCCCGTGCTTTGCTGCAACGCAAAAGTGGCCGTAAAGCCTCAACCGCTAGTCGCCAGATGGAGGGTAACCCCGATGCCTGAATTTCTCGATTTTGGTAAAAATACAGTATTCATTCTGGCTTGTTATAGCGCCAGTCTGCTGATTATTTCCGGTCTGGTCATTGCGGTTTTGCGCCGACGGACCAACGCTGCTCAGATGCTGATCCAGTTGGATAAAGCCGGGAAAGCCTGAAACCTCAAATGTGTGCGACCTACGGATATGACCAACACATGACTTGGAGCCAGCTGGCTCACTTGGCCGGGTTGGCGTTTGATGCCCCGGCCATGAATTTACCGCAATGCAACCGGTTTTTCCCGGCGCAAATGGCTCCGGTGATTTATGCAAGAAACAACCAAAAACTAACAGGCAACATGCATTGGGGATTGGTTCCGGAGTTCTGGAACAAACCGTTGGAGGAGAAAAAATTCTCGACCTATAATTATAACTCCAGAGCAGCAGATTGGTTGGATAAACCAACCTTTCGGCGCGCCATTCGCCAAACTAGGTGCGCCGTACCCGCCACGTATTTTTGTGAATATACCGGTGAAAAGGGATCAAAAACTACCGTTCCATTTACCCGTCCCGACCAAGGACCGTTTGCGATGGCGGGTGTCTGGAACCATTGGCGCGGCGCCCATAAAGGCGAACCCGTCCAATTGGATACGTTTTCCATTTTGACCACCGAACCCAATGAGGTGGTGCGCCCGATACATCCCAAGGCTATGCCAGTTCTGCTTGAATGGTCGGAGCTTGATCTGTGGCTGTCCGGCTCGTTTGGGGATGCCATTGCATTGGCTAAGCCCTGTCCGGATGACCGGCTGATTGTGAGCTAGCTCAACACTCGACCACGTTAACCGCCAAACCGCCCTCGGAGGTTTCCTTGTATTTGCGGCTCATGTCCCGACCGGTGTCGCGCATGGTTTGGATTACCTTATCCAGACTGACAAAATGGGTGCCATCGCCGAGCAGCGCCAAACGAGCCGCTTGCACCGCCATGGCCGCCCCGAACGCATTACGTTCAATACAAGGAATTTGCACCAACCCGCTGATCGGATCGCAGGTCATGCCTAGATTATGTTCCATGCCGATTTCGGCGGCATTTTCGATTTGCTCATTGGTCCCGCCCAACACAGCCGCCATCCCGGCTGCCGCCATGGAACAGGCTACGCCAACCTCGCCCTGACACCCGACTTCGGCGCCAGAGATTGATGCATTGCGCTTGTAAAGCCCGCCAATCGCCGTGGCGGTTAGCAAAAAGGTACGCACACCGCTTTGATTGGCTCCGTCTACGAAGGTTAGATAATACTTGATCACCGCAGGCAAAACACCTGCCGCGCCATTTGTGGGTGCCGTGACTACCCGCCCGCCGGTGGCATTTTCTTCGTTTACTGCCATGGCCCATAGGTTCAGCCAATCACTTCTCTCGCAGTTTTCTTTGGCCTTAGCTGGGGAAGCACCTAGTTTTTTGGACAAATCTGCTGCACGGCGTTTGACGTTCAAACCACCGGGCAGGTGTCCGGTTCGCGACACCCCCATATCGATACAGGTATTCATACAGGCCCATATGGCGTCCAGTTGATGATTTACCTCTGGTTCCGCAAGCACCGAACATTCGTTCTCCCAGATTACATCAGCAATCGTACTGCCTTTACCATTGGCCAAAGCCAACAACTCAGCGGCGGAGGCGTATTGATTTGGCAAATCGGGATGCGCTTCATTCAGTTGATTCTGCCCCGCCTCGATTTCGTCCAGCACAAAGCCACCGCCAATCGAATAATATATCCGCCGCACCAATTCCTGCTGCTGCTCATCATAGGCCAAAAACATCATGGCATTGGCGTGAAACGGTAGATTCACCAACGTCTCAAACAATAAATCATCAGCTAAAACAAACGGTAGATCACGACCATTGGGCAAGCGCAACGACCCGCCTTGCAATACGCCCTCAACAATTTGTTCGACCTTTTCTGGTTCGATGGTTTCAGGCGTGAACCCACAAAGACCCAACAACACTGCCCGGTCGGTATGGTGACCAATACCGGTCAACGCCAGCGAGCCAAACAATCTCGTTTCGATACGAGCCAGTCGAGGCAGAAGCTCTTGCTCGCCCAACAGGTTTATAAATCGGCATGCCGCTTTCATTGGCCCGGTCGTGTGCGAACTGGATGGACCCAATCCGGTTTTGAATAATTCGCCAACTGTCAGCATTTGCGAGCGCCTCCGCACATGTCGTATAAAATTTGGTTCTGGATCAAATTCGGTGGGTTTTCCAGTGAATTTTCTATGGGCGACAAACCAAGGTTCATATTGCCCTTCCATTCTGGCTGATTTAGAAACCTGATCATTGGGTTGTTTCATCCGCGCCAATTCTAAGGACGTTTCTTTACGCCATGTCGATCACTGATGAATTCGCCGATCAAAACTCAAGTTTTGAGCAGGCCGAAGCCAATTGGCAAAAGGAAATGGCGCGTGCATTAGGTAAAAAAACACCGGACATTCTAACCAGAAGAACGCAAGATGGTCTGGTCATTGGCCCCATTTCAACCATCCAGCAAAATCCACAAATAGAAGGCGCCCCCGGCCAGTTTCCGTTTGTTCGCGGACCGAACAGCAAACCTCAGTCACATCAAAAATGGGATATCCGCCAGCCGATCGCCACCGGAGAACCTGAGCGGGCCAACCGCCATGCCTTACAAGAATTAACCGGCGGGGCCAGTTCCTTGCATTTGAGTATTGATCCAAGTGCAAAATCTGGCATTGCCATTCGCGAATTGGCTGATCTGGACGTCGTATTGCACGGCGTTGATCTTGAAATTGCCGGACTTGGGTTTGAACCCAGTATCTATACTGCGGATATTAGCGGCATAATGCTGGCCCATTTGGAGCGACAAAAAACCGATCTGGACAAAACCAACATTCATTTTGGATTTTCGCCAATTGGGCAGTCAGCCAAACATGCCCTAAACCATAATTATCTTCAAAATGCGCTCGAAGAAGCAACGCAACTTGCCTGTTGGAGTGCTGACAACGCCCCCCATTTTACCTCGCTCACCCTTTCTTCTGATCTCATTCATGAAGCGGGTGGAAGTCCGGCCCTGGAACTGGCCTGGATATGTGCAGAAACTGTCGAATACATGAAAGTATTGTTGGCAGCAGGCTTGAGCGTTGATCAAACAGCCGGGCAAATGGTCGCCAGCATCGCGATGGATGCCAACTTACATTTGGGCATTGCCAAATTACGCGCTGCGCGTCGGGTTTGGGCCAGTGTCATGCAAAATTGCGACGCATCCGAAGCGGCCTGTTGCCTCAAAATTCAAGCCCAAGCCTCCAACCGGATGCTTACCCGGCGCGAACCATGGGTCAATATATTACGGATCAGCACGGCTTCCTTTGGCGCGGTGCTGGGCGGCGCACAAATCATCAGTACAGTACCGTTTACCCATGTCAGTGGCGCACCCAATGAACTAGCCCGCCGTTTGGCCCGCAATACACAAATGGTATTGCAAGAAGAATGCGCGGCCGGGCAAGTGATTGATCCATCTGGCGGCAGTCATTTTCATGAACGAATGACTGACCAATTGGCACATGCCGCTTGGAAGCTGTTTCAGGAAATTGAGCAACAAGGCGGATTGCTGACCGCCCTTGAAAACCAATGGCTACAAAAAACCATTGTGAAACAACAAAAACACCGACAACAAAAAATACAAACCCGCAAGCAAACCATGATTGGCGTTTCTGACTTTGCCAATTTGGACGAAACCATTGCGCCGGTCGCCGGTCACAATTGGCAACCCAAGCCCCATAATTCTCGACCGCAATTCCCAGTTTCGCTTCCAATAAAAGAGCGCATAACACAGGCCAAAGACGGGACCATGTTCGCCGGCTTCGAACCTGAAGGCACAACCGCACCAAATCCCTTTGCTCCACAACGAGATTCGGACCAGTTCGAACTGTTGCGCGATGCTGCTGAAAACCAAACACAAAACATATTTTTAGCCAGTATGGGAACGATCGCCGACAGCGCACCACGCGCCGGGTTTACTCGCAATCTAATGGCAGCTGGCGGCGTACAAACAACTGATAACATGGCGTGGGAAACTGAAAATTCCATGTTGGGTACATTTGTAAAATCTGGAGCCAAACTGGCTATTCTTTGCGGACCGGATGCGCTCTATGCTGAAAATGCAGAGAACTGGGCCAGCCAATTAAAAGCAGAAGGTGCCGAACAGGTGTGGATTGCAGGTGGCCTGGACCTGCCACATAATTCAAAACTCGACCGGCGGTTTGCTGCTGGCTGCAATGCGGTTGAGGTGTTGCAAGCGGCGCATGCCTGTTTGGGGATCAAACATGCCTAGACATCCCACTCTGCCCAATTTTTCAAACATTGACCTTGCAGCCACCGCTACGCCGAGCCTTGATGCCTCGGTCGAAACCCGAACCGGTGCCGAAGGATTTCCCATTGCCAGCGCATACGGCCCCGAATCCCGTACGCCCCGCGTTGCAACCGATTTTCCCGGTGCAGCACCCTTTGTGCGCGGCCCCTACCCGACCATGTATGTGCAACGCCCTTGGACCATTCGCCAATATGCCGGGTTTTCAACCGCCGAGGATTCAAACGCATTCTACCGGCGCAACTTAGCCGCCGGGCAAAAGGGGCTTTCCATCGCCTTTGATCTGGCCACCCATCGCGGGTACGATTCGGATCATCCCCGCGTGGCGGGTGATGTCGGCATGGCCGGGGTAGCGATCGATAGCCTACTCGACATGCGGATTTTGTTTGATCGAATTCCGTTGGATAAAATGTCGGTTTCGATGACCATGAATGGCGCGGTCTTACCGATTATGGCACTTTATATCGCGGCGGCTCGTGAACAGGGTGTTGCGACCCAATCGTTGTCTGGCACCATTCAGAATGACATCTTAAAAGAGTTCATGGTGCGGAATACATACATTTACCCGCCCAAGCCCAGCATGCGAATTGTCTCTGACATTTTTGCCTATACGGCCCAGCATATGCCCAAGTTCAACTCAATCTCAATCTCGGGCTATCATATGCAAGAAGCCGGAGCTAGCACCGACCTAGAACTGGCCTATACTTTGGCCGATGGAATATCTTACGTACGTGCCGGAATAAAAGCCGGATTGGATGTCGATAAATTTGCACCCCGGTTGAGTTTCTTTTTTGGCATTGGCACCAATTATTTCCTTGAAATCGCCAAATTGCGCGCGGCCCGATTGCTCTGGGCCAAATTGATGCAACAACACTTTGCGCCCAAAAATCCAAAGTCATTGAGCTTGCGAACTCATTGCCAGACATCCGGTTGGTCGTTGAGCGCCACGGATGTGTTTAACAATGTGGTACGGACTAATATCGAGGCCATGGCGGCGGTCGATGGTCATACCCAATCCCTGCACACCAATTCATTGGACGAGGCATTGGCTTTACCTACCGATTTTTCGGCCGGAATTGCCCGCAACACGCAATTATTCCTGCAAACCGAGGCCGGATTAACCGACTGCATTGACCCGTGGGGCGGATCATACTTTGTCGAAAAACTGACCGATGATCTGGCGGCACGCGCCATGGTTCACATCGAGGAAATCGAGAAACTGGGCGGGATGGAACAAGCCATCAATGAAGGCTTGCCCAAACGTCGCATTGAAGAAGCCGCCACCCGCACCCAAGGCAAAATTGATAGCGGGCAACAAGTTATCGTCGGCGTGAACCGCTATCGCCCCACTCAAGAACAAGCCATTCCGGTCCTGAAAGTAGACAATGACAAGGTCCGCACCACACAAATCGAGCGCTTGCGGCAGTTGCGAAGCGAACGAGATGAGCCACAGGTAGAGTTGGCCTTGCAGGCCCTGACCACGGCAGCAAAAGACGGCACCGGTAATTTGTTGGAACTAGCCGTCACTGCTGCTGCTGAATTTGCCAGTGTTGGCGAAATATCCAGCGCACTCGAAACCATCTGGGGTCGCTACAAAGCCAGTCCGCAAACGGTTCGTGGGATATATGGTCAAGAAACCCATGATGACCCACGCGCCCAAAAGGCACGTAAGAACGCCGCGAAATATGAACAAACACAAGGCAGAAAACCCCGGATACTGGTCGCTAAAATGGGGCAAGACGGTCATGATCGCGGCCAAAAAATCGTGGCTTCGGCCTTTCTTGATTTGGGCTGGGAGGTGATCACCGGCCCGCTGTTTCAAACCCCGCAAGAAGCTGCCGACTTGGCCATTGCTGAGAATGTTGATGTGATCGGAGCGTCTTCCTTGGCGGCTGGACATCTGACTTTGGTGCCTGCCTTAACCCAAACCTTGCAGGATGCCGGGCGATCTGACATTCATATCGTCGTGGGGGGCGTAATTCCGCCAGATGACATCGAGGAATTGCGAAACATGGGCGCCACCGAGATATTTTTGCCGGGAACCATTTTATCCGAGGCAGCTCTGTCGCTGGTCGAGCGTCTGCTGCGGCGGCCAAACCAATGAGCAGCCAACAAACCATTGCCGAAGCCCCGGCCAGCGTGGCAAATCTGGCGGTTGGGTTTGATATTCTGGGTGCGGCCTTTGCCGGGTGCAAGGATCGGGTCATTGCCACGCGTACCGCAGCCAAAGAAGTCACACTTGGGCAGGTCAACGGGTTGATGAACCGCTTACCGACGGGTATTCAGAAAAACACCGCATTACGTGGCGCTGCGGCTCTGTTGCAAGGCCAAGGCAATCCATTCGGCGTGCAGATTGATATCGAGAAAAATATCCCCAAAAGCGCCGGATTGGGCGGCTCTGCTGCATCCAGTGTGGCTGCGGTCTTGGCAGTCAACGCCCTGCTGGATCAACCGCTTGGCACGCAGAATTTATTCGAATTTGCGCTAGAAGGCGAAAAAGCTTCGTCCGACCCGCCACCAGCCGACAATGTTGCTGCCTGTTTGTACGGTGGCTTGATCATGTTGGTGCCCGGCAGTCAGGGGCAGATCATTCAATTACCTGCACCCATAGGTGTGGAATGTCTGGTTTTTCATCCTGATCTGGAAATTGAAACCGGGACAAGTCGCAATGCCCTGCGCTCGGACGTGCCCTTATCCCAAACCATTGATTTTGCGGCACACCTTTCGGCGTTCACCGCTGCCTGTTTTCAAAATGATATTACATTACTGCGCCAAGTGATGCGCGACATTCTGATCGAGCCACAACGGGCGGACGGCATCCCGCCTTTGGCTGCTGTCCAACAAGCTGCACGAAGCGCTGGGGCCATTTCCTGCGGTATTTCCGGCAGCGGCCCCAGCATTTTTGCTTGGGTAGAAACTGAACAACGCAAAGCCGTAGAAACCGCCATGACGCAAGCTTTTATTCAATCCGGCATCAAGGCCAAAGCTTATGCTTCGGGTCTAGCCACCCCACCAGCCAGCGTGATCTCATCATGAAATTTGTCAGCACCCGGGGTTCAGCCCCAAAAATCCCTGCATCGGCGGCCATTTCTGCCGGAATTGCCCCGGATGGCGGACTATATGTGCCGGAAACCTTCCCGCGATTTGTCGTTGGTGATTTTGATGGTCTGTCCACCCTCGCCCAATTTGCCAACCGGTTATTTACTCCGTTTTTTGAAGGTGACGAACTGGCCGGATCGTTGGCGCAAATATGCGACTCATCGCTTGATTTTGACGTTCCAGTGCAATCAGTGACCCATGATCTGAATGTATTGGAATTGTTCCACGGACCAACTGCTGCCTTCAAGGATTTCGGGGCGCGGTTTTTAGCCCAGTGCATTGATCATATGGCCAGCAAGGAACAACAAACCATTTTGGTGGCGACCTCTGGCGATACCGGCGGCGCGGTCGGTTGCGCCTTTGAAAACTCCAATCATGCCCGCGTGGTTATCTTATACCCCGAGGGACGGGTTTCTCCATTTCAACAACACCAACTAACCTGCTGGGGTAACAATGTAAAAGCATTGGAAATTCATGGAGATTTTGATGATTGTCAGATTTTGGTCAAACAAGCCTTTGCCGATGAAGACCTCAACCTTCAACATCATTTAGGCTCAGCAAATTCAATCAATGTGGCCCGGTTACTGCCGCAAATGAGCTATTATGCCTTTACGGCCATCAAGCATTTCAAGAAAACCGGGCAATTGGCCAATTATGTCATTCCGACCGGTAATATGGGCAATGGCATGGCCTGTTTGTGGGCCAGAGCTTGCGGCATTCCGATTGGTCGCGTGGTGTTTGCCATCAATGCCAATCGTACTTTATTCGATTTTTTCACCACTGGAAAGCTGACACCGCAACCTTCGGTTTCCACCCTGGCCAATGCGATGGACGTAGGCAATCCAAGTAATTTTGAACGCTACGCCAATTTGAACCCGTTAACCGCAGAAAACACCCAATGCTTGATGATCTCGGACCAACAGATCAAACACCGGATTGCCGACGATTTTGTCAGTTATGACCAAATATGGTGTCCGCATACGGCTTGTGCAGCTGAAAGCTGGCGGCAATTATCTGCCGATGACCGGCGGCAGCATTGGTATTTGATTGCCACAGCCCACCCGTACAAATTCCGCGAAGTAGTGGAACCGTTGATTGACGAAACCATTGCGCCGCCCCCGGCCATGCAAAGCATTTTGGACCGCAAAACCGAGAAAACGACCATTCGCGCTAATTTAGAGGCGCTAATTGCTGAATTATAGACTTAGTCTTAACCACACCAAAGTCGGCCAATGACACCTTGTTCGGTAATGTCAAAATTCAAACGCTGTGCGCTGTAATCTTGGGTAACCATCTGTCCCGGCCGAATAATCCGGATCGGTTGTGAGAAGCGCATGGTGTTCAATGCGGATAAAGGTTGCCCTTGCAAATGAGCAATTTCACCAGCGCCACACGAATACACATCGCCCGGTGACGGCCGAAATTCACCGACATCAACCGGCGCAACCGGTCGTGGGTTTACCGGACGCAAAACAGGATTTGGTGGGCGATAGGTTGGTTTTGGCGCAATCACTGGTTTGGGAGGCGTAGCCACTTTGGTTGGCTTTGGTTTGCTCCCAAACCGGCCCCCATAAACCTCGGAGCGCTCTTGCGGGGTTAGACATCCCGATACGCCGAGCGATACTCCCAAAACCATTCCTGCGATCAATTGCATACGAAGTTTGGGCATGAGCATCTCCGGGTTCGGGTTAAGCCTTGTTCTCCCATGTACCTGATTCGCTCTGCTTCCAGTAGCGTACAGATTGATCCTTGCCTTTTGCGGCTTTCCACACGGCTCGAGCATGGTCCACTGCTTGCGCGTCGGCACCATCAAACAGCAAGATCACGCGTTCAAACTCGGGAAAATCTTCGGGATTTGCGCCATCCAGCAAAAAGGCGACATTGGCTTGGTTTTCATTGTCCGTCCCAGTGGTCAACAAGATGGGTTGCTGGTCCGCTCTGGGCGCAGTGGAGACACCGTGCGCTAGAAAGCTATCGTCGCGAAACTGCCACAAATGCTGATCCAGCCAATCCAGACGTTTTGGGTCTGGACTGCTGATCAAGGCACGCCAATTATTGGCCAGTGTTTTTTCCAGCAGGGATGGCAGGACTTGGTCCAGCGAAGCGCGTTCTAAATGATAAAACCAAAGCTCCACAGGCAAATCTTTCCATCAACTCTCGTGCGAATCCGCAATAAACCGATCCAGCAGGCGCACCCCATACCCGGTGGCCCAGACTGACTCGCGCGGGTCTTTACGTTTGTCTTTCCACGCCATTCCGGCAATATCAATATGCGCCCACGGCACGTCGCCAACAAAACGTTTCAAAAACTGCGCTGCGGTGATCGATCCAGCAGTAGGTCCGCCAATGTTTTTCATGTCGGCATTGGGCGTATCGATCAATCCGTCATAACCAGAACCGAGCGGCAAACGCCAAACCGGTTCATCCGAAGCCAGACCAGCCTGCGTGATGTCTTGTGCTAATCCATCATCATTCGAAAACAACCCGGCATGTTCATGACCCAAGGAAACCAAAATCGCCCCGGTGAGCGTCGCCAAATCGATGATCCGCGCTGGTTTGAAACTGGTAATGCCATACCAAAGCGCATCGACCAGAACCAAACGCCCCTCAGCATCGGTGTTTTGCACCTCAATGGTCTGCCCATCGGCTGATGTGATGATGTCTCCTGGTCGCGTGGCCAGTGCATCCGGCATGTTTTCGGTTAACCCAACGATTCCAATGACATTCGCCTTGGCTTTGCGGCCCGCTAGCGAGCGCATCGCACCGGTAACTGCCGCTGCGCCGCCCATATCGCCTTTCATATCCCACATGCCATTACCGGGTTTTAGCGATATCCCGCCCGTATCAAAGGTTA